>NZ_JBZXDO010000051.1:0-18756 GCF_058725505.1 Serratia sp. A07 | reverse complement strand
GAGGCGGCATCACTGGCGCCGTAGTGAACCGGCCATTTTAATTGTCGCCGACCGGCCAAAATAATTGACGCGAGATACCTGTTCAACGAGTCGCGGGCCTGGCTGACGAAACAGATGATAAACGCGGGCCTGACGGTAACTCTGGATGAAGCAGGAAATCTGATTGGTCGCCGGGAAGGACAACTTTGTGATTTGGCTCCTATCGTTACTGGTTCGCACTGCGATACTGTCGTTGGCGGCGGCCGCTATGACGGCATTATTGGTGTGCTGGCGGGTATTGAAATAGCGCATAGCATGCACGAACGCAAGATTGAGCTACAGCATCCTTTTGAAGTGATCGATTTTCTCTCCGAAGAGCCAAGCGATTATGGGATTTCCTGCATCGGTAGTCGTGGGTTGTGTGGTGAGCTCAGTGCAGATATGCTTTCAGCCAAAAATCATCAGGGCGAAACACTGGCACAGGCGATGATACGTATTGGCGCATGTCCGGAAAAATTAAGCCGCCCCCTGCGTCAGGCCGGTGGTACAGCTGCTTATATAGAACTGCATATTGAGCAGGGACCGGTACTGGAGCGACAGCAGCTGCCGATTGGCGTCGTCACCCATATTGTCGGTATCCGTCGGGTGCTGATTACCGTTATCGGCCAGCCGGATCATTCTGGCACCACGCCGATGGATATTCGTCGTGACGCGTTAGTGGGGGCGGCGCATGTGATTGAGCAGGTGCACGGGGCTGCATCACGTCAAAGCGGCAATCCGCATTATGTAGTGGCCACCGTTGGCCGAATTGCCATGACGCCAAATGTGCCCAATGCAGTACCCGGTCGGGTAGAGCTAATGCTGGAGATACGTAGCGACAGTCAACAGGTGCTGGACAACTTCCCAGAAGCGGTGCTGGAGAGCTGCCAACCTAGGTTGTCGGCTCTGAATCTCCGGACAGAGCTATTGCATGTCAGTCGATCGCTACCCACCGCCTGTTCCGAAGCGGTAATGCAGGCAATCGAAGATGCAGCGCAATCACAGGAATTGGCCAGCCGGCGGCTGCCTAGTGGGGCTGGCCACGACGCTGTGTATGTGGCACCAACTGGACCTGTAGGGATGGTATTTATTCCCTGCCTCGGAGGACGTAGTCACTGCCCGGAGGAGGCTATCACCTGTCAACAACTGGCCGTCGGAGCACTGGTGCTGGCGCAGGCACTGGTAAACTTGGATTGTCGGCTGTTATAAGGAGAGCATGAAAAACCGTGGGGCAGTCGTGAGCTATGCAGCCATCGCAGATAGCTTTCCGCCCCTCTGATCGTCTTTGGTCCAGTCGCTGAGGGCGTCGCCGTGTTTGTCGAGATAGCGGCTCCAGCCATCATTATGGTGGAACAGCAGCTTTGCCGGTCGGGGAATATACATGGTGCAGAGTCTACAGGGCGGCAGGGGACAGGAAAAGGACGTCGGCGCCAGCCGGCTCACGCCACAGGCGTGCTCATTTATGCGTGAGTCAACGCGGCGGTGGGGCATGTCGCACCGCGAGGGTCTTGGTGAGCTCAGGCGGCGCCGGCGTTGAGGTGCGGTTGGATCTTAAAGACGGTTGAGGCAGCAGCGCTGCCGTGCTCGCCCCATGGGGGCGCTACGTTCTAACGTTCATTCCCGAGACGCCGGGTGATTTGCCCTTCCAGCACCACATAACTGTCGTCGGGCTGACTCAATGCCTGCTTAACCGACAATGGCGGCAATGTCCCGCCCTGAAAACCATCGGTCGCCGCTGGCGCGGCAAACCCGCCCTGGCCAGCGCGCCCGAACTGCTCCCCAGCAGCACCAAGGCCAACAGGCCGGCCATCATGTCTTTTATCTGTGCATATTCCTTCGTTTGTTGATGTGTATCATACAGCGATCAATGAAGGCGACGGCATTCTCCCCGTCATTGCCCGTTCGGTTACCCTTGCCGCTTCCCGCGTGCAGCCCCCTCGGTCGCCGCGGCCCCGGCGGCGTCGCCCGATCCTGCCGGGTGCACGTCGACGATGCGTACCTGATAAACCAGCGTGGCGCCCGGCGGCACCTTCGGCGGCAACCCCTCATCCCCATAGGCCTTCTCCGGGGGCACCACCAGTTCCAGGTTGCCGTGATTTTTCAACGTGGCCAGCGCCGCCCGGAACAGCGGCGGATAGGCAGACAACGGTTGCGAGATCACCTTGCCGGATGCCTCCATGTCACTGACTACCGTGCCGTCGGGCAGCGATTCCGTCATCACCACATCCACCATATCCTCCGGCCCTATCGCGCCCTCACCGGCATACTCCGTGCGGTACCAGACCCCGTCCTGGCCCGGCAGGGCCTTGCTGCCCGCCTTTTGCCGAAACGCCGTTAGGTAGCGCGCCCCTTCTTCCCGGGCCTTCGTCTTCGCCTGCTTCAGCGACTGATTCACCACCACCGCACTGTCATACAGTGCCTTGTTGATGGCATCCGGCTTCAGGCGGTATTGCCCGCTTAACGCATCCTGTACCCCGGCCAGCACCAGCGTCCGGTCAAGTTTCGCGCCCTGGGCCTGGCGCTCGGCCAGCAGGCGCACCACATCCCCGCCCAGGGATGTCCCCACGGCGTAGGCCTGCTGTTGCCCCTCGCTCTTCAGGACAACCGGCGGCGTTGCCTTTTGTCGCTCGGCCTGCAACGCGTCCATCGCCTTGGTTCGCTCATCCAGCGTCTGGCGCAACTGCGCCAGCGTCACGTCCTGCGCCTTCCGCGCGGCGTCGGCCACCGATTGCGCCCGCTGCGCGTTCGCCAGTTCGGTCGACTTCGCCGCCAGCGCCTGCTTGGTGGTGGTCAACGTCTGCGAGGTGGTCACCAACGTCGCCTGTTTCTCCTGCAGCACCTTCGCCGTGTCATCCTGCGCTTTCTGCAGCGCCGCCAAAAAACGCTCCCGATCGGCCAGCTGAGCGGTCACCTTGTCCAGCGCGGTCTGCTGGGTCGTCAGGCTCTGCCGGGCAGTCTCCTGCCCCTGCGTCAAGGTCGCCACCGTGGCCTTCAGCGTGACCAGCTGCTTGTCCCGGTCAGCCAGGGCCTCATCACGGGTCTTGAGCGCCCGGGTCGCCGCGGCCAACTGCTGACGCTCGGCGGCCTGCTGCAGGCTCAGCGTCTTGAGCTCGGCCGACTGCTGCGTCAGCGCGGTTTTTTGTCGGTCGATTTCCGTCTGCAGCGCCGGCGAGGCTGTCGCCTGGGCGGCCTGCGCTTTCAACGCGTCAAGAGAGGCGGTCAGCTGCGCGATGGTGGCGGCCTGGCGACCCAGCGTCGCCTGCTGCTCCCGCACGGTTTTCATCAACCGGGCCGCCGCCTTGTCTGCGGCCTGCACCGGCTTGCGGGCGGCGGGCTCACGCGGCAACGCCGGCAACCGGTCGCGATTTTCCTGGGCGTAATTGAGCAGCGCCGGAATGTCGCCGTCCCGCTGCGCAAGCGCATCCAGCTGTGTCAGTCCGCCCGTTTCCGGCGCCGCCCACACGGGCGGGCACAACAGCAGGGTGGTGACCCACAGCCCGCCACACAGGCGGCTCCTCATGGTGCGCCCCGCTCAGCCTTCGACACCAGTCCGTTCATCACCTCATTCTCAATGTCGGCACACACCTTGCCGGCCTTGAACTTGTACAACGCATCCACCGTCTCCCGGGTGCTGTCGCTGACCGCATTGCGGATATCGCCGTACCGCGACACCGAACTGACCAGAGAATCAAAGTAGGCTTTCTTTTTCTGATAGGAGGCGGGATTGATGGTGCGCAGCGACGCCAGTGCCTTGTCGCACTGCGCCATGCTCCGTGCCTCACTCGACGCCCCTGCTGCTGCCGGCGCCGCCGTCATGTCAGCGGCCTGCGGCCGTGTCGGCACCCCCGCCGCCTCGCCGGCTGCCGCCGTCGCCGGGGGCGGCGTGACCAGCGAGGACGATGGGGGCGTATTGCCGCCAAACAGACAGCCGGACAACCCCATCACGGCCAGCAACACCAGCCCGGCACGACACCCCAGATGACCCCGATGGCGCCTCACGGCGCGCCCGTCCCCACAATGATGATTTTTATTGCTCACGTCATTAACCTCGGTACCCGGCGCCCCCATGGCGCCCGGAAAAAAACAGACGAAAACATGACCGTTACACGGGTTATGGCATACTGAAGTAATACGCCGACATCAATATCCGGCCCAGCCATAAACCCAGTCCGCCCCCCGGCGCCACCCCCAGGGCAGAGCCCAACATGACGGCCAGCAACGTCCCGATTGCGCACTTGACCCACACAGGCATCACGCCCCCGCCAACCCGTCACCCCAGGCGACGTCGGCGTCCTTGCGGGACAGGGTATGCAACAACGTCAGCAGCTGCGCATTGCTGGACACCCCCAGTTTTTTCATGGCGCGGCACTTGTGCGAACTGATGGTCTTCAGCGAGTTGTGATACAGCCCGGCAATCTGCCGCAGGCTCCTCCCCTCCATCAGCTCGGTCAGTACCAGAATTTCCCGCAACGTCAAGGGCGGCAATGCCGTCCCGTCGCTCTCGTGCGGGAAGCGCCACCCCGCCTTCCCTGCCCGATAACCCGCCGCCACCTGTGACACGGCCTGGCAAAAAACCGGCACCGACACCCGCTTGTTCAAAAACAGGGTCTGGCCTCCGTGTTCGGCCGGCGTGAACAACCGCACGAACTTCACCGGCAGACTCGTCCACATCAGGCAGGCAAGGCCGGGGTAGTGGCGCCACAGCAGTCGACTGAACCGCTCCCAGTCAAGCAGCGTTTCGCGGGCGCCATAGGGCGCCCCAATCAGCACATCCACACGCTCAACCTGCAGCAGCATTTGTCGCACGCCCGACAGGCTCTGCGACACGCCCATAATATCAACATCCCGCCAAAAATGGGTTTTCAACACGCGTATCAGGCAATCGCGATACAGAGCAATCGGTTCGAGCACAATGACCCGCAACCGACGCGACGAGCGCACCGTCACGGGCAGGCACGCCGCCTTGCTTTTCGCAGTAACCACACCCTTCCTCCTCCTTCCTCTTCACTGCCCGCTTCCATCGCTTAGTACAACCCCCTTACGGGCGGCGTCGCGGCAAGGGCGGTATCCTGCGGTGATGCGACCGCCAGTGCAGATAAAAGCTCACGACACTCACCGCCAGCAAAAGCAAGGCGATAATAGCCAGCGTACACAACTCCCACATACCGACCTGCTGTGTGATGAGTTCAAAACCGCGCAACCGGCCCATCGGCCAAGCCGTCACCCCACTGCACCGCTGCGCGTCGACAGGTTCGGGGCATTAGCGTCGGCAGCAGTTTGCCGGCCTGCTCGGCGCTCAATCCCCAGCGCACGATACGGCCGCCCCATATGCGCCGCACGCGCACATCACTCAGCACCAGGCCATTCACTTCCACGCGCAACGCGCGGTGCAGGTAGCGGCGCGTTATGTCACTCAGCCGCTGCGCCGCCACCGGGGTTAATTCCCCCTCAACAATGGTCAGCGACTCCCCGGTCACGGGGCGCTGCACCACGACGGCCAGCAAGGCAAAATCACAGGCGCTGTCCAGACGCACCACTGGCTCGATGCCCTGCCCGGCCGCCATTAACAGCGGTGAAGCACACAACCATGACAACAACAGCAATCCAGGTAAGAAACGGCACATACTCCACCCCTCCGGCCGTCCCTGGCCCGCTCTGCTCTTTACTTCTTCGCCGGCGCCGCCGGCGGCGTCGCCTTCAGGATGGCCTGACGCAGCGCCTCTTCTTCCGTGGCGCCGCCGATGATCGTCAGGGTCTCCGCCGTGGCGTTTTTAGTCGGCAGCACGACAAAGGCCGGCGTCCCCGACAGCTGCAGCGTTTCACCCAGCGTCATGTTCTTGTCGATGCGTTGCTGCCAGGGATTGCTTTTACCGTTGTCGGCCACCTGCTTCAGCCGGGCCTCCCCTAGATACGTGCGGGCCACCGTATCGATGGCTGCCGACGTCAGGCGCCCCTCGACCTTGCCCAGACCAAAGAGCGCATTGTGATAACGCAGGTAGGCATCGCCGCCCTTTTCGGCCCAGACAGCCTCTCCCACCCGGGCCGCGTAGCCCGACGCCGGCCAACGCGACGCGAAGATGGGATACTCCCGGAAGATAAAGCGCACCTTGGGGTTTTCCTGGCGCAGTTTTTCCACCACAGGACTCATCTTGCTGCAGTAGATGCACTGATAGTCGAAGAACATCACCACGGCCGTTTGTGCATCACGTGGCCCCAGCGACGGCACGCCGTCTTCAAGCAGTGCCGCCGCATTTTGCACCGCCAGCGTTTGCAACACCTGCTGCTGGGCCATCTGCTGCTGTTGACGCAGGCTGTCGGAGGCGGCCACCAGGTACTCCGGGTGGGCGACCAGCCAGTTGGCGGCGATTTCGCCGATTTGGGCTTTTTGCGCCTCGCTGAACGCGTCAGGCCATGCAGCAGAGGCGGCCGGCGCCACTCCAGCCGGTGCCGCCCCCGTACTGGTTGCATGAATGATCGTGTTGGCCGAGGCCGACGCTGCAACCATCAACGGCAAGGCGGCCAGCAGGGTAGCCATGCGCTGACGGCGCAGGGAGGCAAAGAACAGCACCAGGTCGGATAATGCATGTGTCATGACAACTCCCGGGGAGTCGGCGCACCACGTCGCCGACACCCGCATTCAGTGTTATTGATAATCGAGGGTAAAGGTCGCATCCGCATTGGCGGTGCCGGGTGTGACTGGCTTGCCGGCGCTGGCCACGTACTGGCCGTAAAACACCATCGCCACGCTGGCGGCACCGGCACTGATGGGATACACGGTGCTGGGCTTGCCCAGCGGAATGCGGTTCTTGTCCTTGTCGAGAATGGCAATCCCCAGGTTGGTGGCGGCCCCGCCGCCGGTGTTTAGGGCCAGCAGGGTGTTATCGTCCTTGTCCGGTGTCCCGGTAAAGGAGACCTTGACCCCGGACGCGGCGCCGCCGCAGTTCTCGAGGTTGAGCGCAAAGCGCACCGGCGGCACACCCAGCGGGGTGGCGATAAACTGCTTGGTCGCCCAGGTGCCCATGTCGACGGTCTTGCTCATGGAATCCGGACTCACCGTGCAGCTGTTGGCCACCAGGGTGGCCGTCACGCGCATGTTGATTTCGCCGAGGTCGGCGCGCACCGGCGCACTCAAACCGGCCGACAACGCCAGCCCCGCACACAGCAGGCCCCACCCCCGGCCGACGCTCCTGACCGCAGGTAGGTAATCATTATGTTGCAATGGCATCACACTCTCCTCAGGCAAAGTCGACACGCAGGTAGGCCAGCGACGTGACCACCCCTTCGGTGGGTTTATTGCCGGTCACGCTGACGGGGTAGACCCTGATGGTGACGTTGGCGCGGGCGCTGTCGTCCAGGGTAAACGGAATGACGCTGGACAGGTTGTTCGGCGTCAGCTCCCGGTTATTGCCGTCGGTGACCACAAAGCCGACGTCCTTGTTGCTGGAAACGATGGCATTGCCGGACACGTTGTCGGCCTGGACGCGCAGGGTCAGGTTGGCCTGCGCAGCGATGTTGTTGCACTGTATCCCGATGGTTTTGGTGATGGGATTGACGCCATCGGCTTTGGCGCCGGCGGTTTTGAAGGCGCCGGAGGAGATGTTGCCGAAGTCGATGTTGACAATCTGCCCGGCGTTCAGCACGCAGTTCTGCGGAACGTTGATTTCCCCCACGATGGAATAGGTGTTCATGGGGTTCGTCTGCCTCACTGGGCGACTTCCTTGATAATACGAATACACGTTCGCGGTATTCAACTCGACCCGGCTAACAAAGGGCTTGATCACATAAAGATACGCTGTCACTTGGGTAGGCAGCGATCGACTTCCGCTGCCACACTGATAATCCCCCCCTGCGTCAGCGAGAACATCCGTATACGGAATATTGGTCAGCGCCATCTTCTCGTGCCTATCCGCAAAAGCGACCGCAAGATAATCATTAATTTTGTAATAACTTCTTCCATCAATGACCTGCCATAGCGGCAAATGTACCACGGCAGAGCCATAAGCACGGGATGTCAAATACCTCCCCCCCTGGTCGCAATGAATTACTTGATTACAAGTGGTAGATTGTCCCTGAACAGTTGCTCGCCCACCAACAACATTATTATGAATATCAATGGAACTGGTTGGCACATTTATAGTCAACCCAGGTGGATTGCATGACCACCACCCGGTAGAGCTGTCAGCCCAGGCCAACCCCGGCTTTACCAGCGAACACAGCATTAAGACCCCCACAGCCAACACATGGCGCATCTTACGCAACTTAAGCCTCTTCATCACCGGCACCCCGCCTTCGCATAGCTCATCGCCTTGTTCTCGCTCCCCGCCGGCAACGCATACGGCACCACGCACTGCTCCGCCGACGTACCGCCCCATACCACCTTCAACGCGCCGTTCACCGGCAGACCCGACAGGTACACCTGACCGTTGTCACCCACAATACTGCCTCCACTGCCATCTTCTCGTGCCACCGTCGCCCCGAACGGCACCGGCCTGCCATTGCGCTGCGTCAGCGTCAGCAACGCCCTCACCCCTATCCGCGTCGCAAACTCCGCACGCACCAGCGAACCCTGCGTTGGCACCACATTCACCACCGCATCGTCCATGTCGGCATTGTCCTTCAGCGTCGTCGGGTCGAGCGCCACCCGGTTGCGGCGATATGTGGTCGCATACGGCACCACCGCATACCCCCGCCAGTCGGTGCGCACGCCCGTGGCATTCTCCACCGTCACCCCGTCCGCCCCCGGCGCCTTGATGAGCACATTGGTGTCACCCAGCGGCTGACTCAGCGTCACCCCGTTGGCATGCGCCACCACCCCGCCACTCAGGCCATAGGTCACCTGCTGATACCCGCGGCCATAGTTGTAACCCGCATTGGCATTGCCCGAGCCGCCCTGGTAGTTCAGCCCCGCGCTGCCGCTGCCGCCCACGCCGTGGTTGCCGTACCCCTGTTGCACGCTGTAGCTCAGGTTGTTGTCTGCCAGCAGCGTCCCGCTCACCCCGGCCTGCTGACTCGTGCGCCCGTGACTGTCCGTCGTCGACGCGTAGGTCGCGTACGCCGAGTTGCTCGAGCTGGTGATGTCCGCCCCGCGCCCGCCGCCACTCAGCCATTTGCCCAGCGGCAACGAGACGTTGAGCGCCAGGCGCTTGTCCGCCTCCGGCAGCCCCGGGCTCTTGTTGTACGCCACGCTCAGGCTGTAGCTCACGTCGTTCCAGCTGCCGTTGTACCCCGCCTGCCACAGGTCGTTGGTCTCGTCCGTCCGCCAGTAGGTCTGGCGACTGCCGGTCAGGAACAGCGAGCCGTTCACCCCCAGTTGCTGGGTGATGTTGACCTGCAGCTTGCCCTTCTTGGTGTAATTCAGGTTGTAGTAGTCCGCGTAGGTCGGCGTCACCTCCACCGGGCCGTCCTGCGTATTGACGGTATACCCGCTCATGCGTCGGTAACTGGTCTCATCCAGCGTAAAGAACCCCTGCGTGGAGTAGCGATACCCCAGCAGCTGGAAGTTGGTCCCCACGTCGTTCAGCGACTTGGCGTACAGGAAGCGCATCGACTGCCCCTCGTGTTGACTGTCGTCCGCCAGCGTGCTGTTGGCCTGCGTAATGTCCGCCGACAACGCCCCCCAGTTGCCCAGGTTTTTCCCGGCACCGACCGCCAGGGAACGGTAGTTGCTCGCCAGCTGCGAGCCGCCGTACACCGTCACCCCGTTCGCCAGGCCCCATATCAGGGTCCCCTGACCGAACGCCGGCTTGTCCTGAAGCTGGTTGCTGCCGCGATACTGCGCCGCCGTCAACGCGTACTTGACGCGCCCCTCGCGCTGCAGCACCGGCACCGCCGAGTACGGCACGCTGAACCGGTTGACGCTGCCGTCGCTCTCCGTCACCGCCACCTGCAGGTCACCGCTGGTCGAGGTCGGGTACAGGTCGGTGATTTCAAAGGCGCCCGGCGACACGTACGTCTGATAAATCACGTAGCCGTTCTGTTTGATGGTCACCTTGGCGTTGCCGCGCGCGATACCGCGCACCGTCGGCGCAAAGCCGCGCTGACTGTCCGGCAGCATGTTGTCGTCCGACGCCAGCTGCACACCGCGGAACCCCAGGCTGTCGAACACGTCGCTTGGAGTGTAACTGTCCCCTATTACCAGCGAACTCTTCAGCGGGATAATGCTGCGCTGCACATAGGTGCTGACGTTTTTCCAGCTGTTGGTGCTGCGCCCGTTGCCGCTGCCGTAGTTCCAGGTGGAATAGTTGCGCAGCCGCCAGGCACCGACATTCACCCCGCTGTTCAGGTTCAGAAAATAGCTGTTGCTGCTGGCATTGGCCCGCGTGTTCTTGCTGTTGCTGCCCGTGAAGTTGTAGTTGAGCAGTACCGCCGGGATACCCTCATCCCACTCCGACGGCGAAATATAACCGCGCGCATTGTTGCGCAGCGCCGCCTGCGGGACGCTGATGTACAGTCGCTGATTGTCAAAGTCGAACCGGGTGCCGGCCTGCGCAATGGCCTTGTCCAGCGCCACGCACTGACCGACCGGGGCCTGCGCCAGCGCCGGAATGCCCGGGACGTTGACGTCGAGCTTCTCCAACTGCGCGCGGGTGATGCAGGCACCCAGCCCGGTACCGTCCCCTTTCTGACCGCTTTTCTGTGCCTGAAACACCATGTCCTGGGTCGCCACGTACTCGTCGTTCAAATAGACTTCGACCCGGTAGGTTCCCGGCGCGCCTTCTCCCTTGTCGAAACGGGACAGGTCGGCCACCGCTGACGGATCGCTCGACAGGAAGGCGGGGTTAAAAAACTCCTCGGCACGCGCGCCGCCCCCCATCAACAACAGGGCGCACAACCCCCATGTCGGGTACCCTCCCCCGTAGCGGCGCAATGCGGCATCCGGGAAGGGCCTTGCACCTGAACGCCTAGACAAGGCCAGTGACTGCATAAAAGCACTCCTTAATGTTGCTGCCAGGCGTTAACCCTGCGATACCCAAACAGCATTCCGTTATTTCTCGGCGGACGTCAGCCCGGCCTTATTTCATCACCGCTGTCGCGGTGGGGGTGTTAGCGCCGTAATCGTTGACGGTCTGGTACGTCACCGCCCCGGCAGAGCCGGCCGGCAAGGTGATGGCCGCACTGCCCATCGGCGACACCATGGTGTTGGGCAACTTGTGGGCACCGATGCTCACGTTCACCAGAGTGATGTAATACGGAGACGGGTTGGTGATGTTCAGCGCATTACCCTGACGCTGGAAGCGCAACTGTGCCGGGGCATCCGCCGGCTTTGACGGCAGGCCGGCGGGTCGCACGAACAGTTTGATGCGCGACAGAATGGCAATCTGGAGTACGTTCTTGCCCTGAATGGACCCGCGCTCCACGGCAGGAATGGCCTTGCTGTTCAGCCAGTACACGGTCTCCCTGTCTTTGGGGAGCGCCCCGCCGACATACATGATGCGCAGCGTGTTTTCCCCTTTGGGTTTGCTGACGAACAGCGGGGGCGTGATGACAAAGTCCGCCGTCTTTTTGCCGCCGGCATCCTCGACCCAGGACTGGATCAGGAAACGTTGGCTCTTATCGCTGTTGGTCACCGCCAGCGAGGTCTGTTTGGCGTCGGCCGGGTAAATGACGCGGGTCGCCCCCAGGGCCACGCCGCCCGCCTGGGCGGCCAGTGGCAGGGAGGTTACGGCAGCAAGCGCCACACCCAGCAAGGTGCGACGTAACGAAGGGGTTCTCAGCACGCTAAACCTCATCATGAGAAAAATGGATTATTATCATGGGTATCAATATCGGCAGGGCAAATGCAGTGACGGAACCGGACCGGCTAATCCTCACTGATAAGTGAGACTGAACCACGTCCACGCATCGGCGTTCCCCCCGGTCACCTGGTGTGATGTTGCCCGATAGCGGGCGAGGAAGCGCAGCGCCATATCCCCTTGCACCAGCGGCGTCCAGCGTCGGGGCGCCGTGTTGGGGACAATCAGCTCGCCCTGGTTGTCAAAGAGGGCCAGGCCAATCCCCGAGGCGGCGTTGAGCCCTTCACCGGCACGCAACACCTGTGGATCTTTGCCATCGGACACCCCCTGAAAAGCCACGCCCACGGCATTGCTGACCGCCGTCGAGCAGTCGTTCAAGCGGAGCGTAAACGCCACGGGCGGCGCAAGACTGCCTACGCCGTTAAACTGGTTACTGCGAAACTGCCCCATATCCACCGTCTGATTGGCGCTGTCGGCCGACACGGTACACGCCGATGCCGTCAAGCCACCTCTCAGGTGCACCATTCCCCCGTCAATGACGACGTGATGGCGGTTACCGCCTATCGCCTTGCCGACCAGCAGCAGGGCAATCATCCCTGCCAGTATTTGCCTGCTTTGCACTCTTGCCTCCTGACTGACAGCGGAAAGCTGGCCGCCATTGCTGGCGACCAGGTCACATCGTCTTCACGGTGTGGGTGTGGACAGGTTCTTAGTTGTATTGCATGGTGAACGTGGCATCCGCATCCGCCTGGCCTGGCGTCACGCTGGCCTTGGTGGACTTGTAACGCGCGCTCAGGGTCAGGATGTTGGCGCCGTCGTTAAGGGTCAGGGCATTGGAGAACGTGCTGCCATCCGGCGGCAGGACCTTGCCTTTGTTGTCAGAGATTTCGATACCGACACCGTCGGCGGCACCGGCCGCACCGCCACTGATGTTGCTGGTTGCCAGCACGGTCGGATCGGTCGCATCGGCTGTGCCGCTGAAGGCCACGGCCGCGGTATTGGACACGGTGGTATCACAATCTTCCAGTTTGATGGTGAACGGCACCGCACCGGAGCGGTCACCCACGGCGGCAAAACGCGCGGTACGGTACTGGCCCATCTGAACGGTCTGATTGGCCGACGCCGCGCTGACGGCACAGGCAGCATTCACCATCTGGCCGGTGAAGTGCACGGTACCACCGACGACGTTTGCAGCAGAGGCAACGGTACCGGCGGACAGCAGGGCAGCACCGATGAGAATGTTGGTCAAACGCTTATTTGTGGACATAAATCCTAACTCCTTGGTCTTTTTGATAAATGCTGAAACAGCAGTACTACGTGAGCGCATGGTTCTTCAATGCCGCCTCCCCCGCCCACTACATGGCAAAAAAGAGGGCGGCGAAAACGGGACATTTTGAACCAATTGTAAATAGTTTAACCAGAATATTATCCAAGTCAATTCTTCTTGCATTCTTTTTGTTCGCAGAACATCAATATACCTTAGCTCGTCATACAGTCATCTTTAGTCGATTAGTCTGAAAACGCAATATTTAAGACAATGCTTCTCATTCTGTTCGGTCCTCTAAGCCTCACGTTGCCAACTACATCTACAGAAAAGCCCCATTAATAAGCAAAAAAACCACATTTAACACCAAGAATTACAAAAAAAACAAAACATAAATCCAAAAGAGACAATTTGGTTCAAATTGACTTGTTTGCCTTTATTTTCCTCTGCCATACTCCAGAAAAGCGGGCGGCATTACTCGCCGTGTATAATACGGTGTGCTGAATATTTCTGTGCCCCAGATAATCCTGTATCAAACGCGTGTCCACACCGATATCGGCCAGCGCATAACCGCAGGCATGACGCAGCATATGCGGGTGCAAACGTAGGGGAATTCGCGCCAGGCGCCCGTAGTGACGCAGCAAGTTATACACCTGCTGACGCGACAGCGGACCGCCTTTTTGGGAGAGAAAGACCCAGGGACTGTCCGCATTGCGCCAGCGTTGACGCAGGGTGAGCCAGCGTTCAAGCAAACGGAGTTCTGCCGGCAACACCGGATGCGTCGTCGTCAACCCATTCTTCAGACGATGCACATGGATGATCGCGTCAGTCAGATTGATATCTGACAGCGTTAAACGGCAGAGTTCACTGACCCGGAAGCCGTGAATAAAACACATCTGGATTAAACATTCATCACGGATGCAATATTTCCCGCTGCGGGCTGCCTGCAACACGCGGTTAATTTCATCTTGCGTGATATATTTTCTTTTTTTCATGCTGTCGCGGTTCCTGATTGACCATTACTCATCCATTTTTTGATAAGCACGACAGAATAACGAACAACACCAGGGAAAGGAATTCGTCGGACAAATGAAATAACAGACAGGTGCGGCTCGTTTGAATGAGACCGCTTCTTTTCATGCGTACGGAGGCTGCTTCACCATGATGCCATCATCCCTTTCCCCTCCCAAAACGCCCCTCTCCACCCCCGCGGTCGAGAAGCCCGAGGAGAGTTTCCTGTTGCTGTGTCGGGCGCTCGCCTCGGTCGGCTCACCCTTTGCATTGACGACGGGCGAAAGCCTGCCGGTCTGCACGCCCCCGTCCACCGAGAGCGTACACATCATCACCGACGGCTGCTTTACCCTGACCCGACAACATGACGGCCTGTTGGTGGCGGTCGACAGCGCGCCGTTCATTTTTGGCCTGACGGAACTGTTCCATTATCCGTCCGGCTATGACCTGATTGCCGAACGCCCCTGTCAGGGTTGCAGCCTGCCGGCCGAGTCACTGAAGGCTGAACTGTCACGCATGAACCTGTGGCAGGACGTCGCCCAGGTACTGGCGTATTTTGTATATCAGCTTGCCCAGCGCGACAACCAGCTGATTTCCGTCAATGCCTACACCATGGTGCGCCACAAACTGCTGGAGCTGATGAGCCTGCCAGAGACTGTCCGGATGGGCATCAATGTGCAGCAATTCATTCATCAACGCACCCGCCTTTCCCGCAGCGGCATCATGAAAATCCTCGCCGACCTGCGCACCGGCGAATTCATCACCATCGAACAGGGACGGCTCATCGACATTCGTACCCTGCCCACGGATTATTAAGGTTCATCCATGTCACATTATACGGTTTTTATTGCCGGCACTGTTGCAAAAATCCGGAGATGGTAAACTTATCGTCACTTTTTGCTGACGGAGCTGCACATGAACCCATTCAAAGGCCGGCATTTTCAGCGTGACATTATCCTGTGGGCGGTACGCTGGTACTGTAAATATGGCATCAGCTACCGTGAACTACAGGAGATGCTGGCTGAGTGTGGAGTGAATGTCGATCACTCCACGATTTACCGCTGGGTTCAGCGTTATGCGCCTGAAATTGAAAAGCGGTTGCGCTGGTACTGGCGTAACCCTTCCGACCTTTGCCCGTGGCACATTGATGAAACGTATGTGAAGGTCAATGGTCGCTGGGCTTATCTTTACCGGGCTGTCGACAGCAGGGGCCGCACTGTCGATTTTTATCTCTCCTCCCGTCGTAACAGCAAAGCCGTATACCGGTTCCTGGGTAAAATTTTCAACAACGTGAAGAAATGGCAGATCCCGCGCTTTATCAACACGGATAAAGCGCCCACCTATGGCCGTGCGCTTGCCCTGCTCAAACACGAAGGCCGATGTCCGCCTGACGTTGAGAACCGGCAGATTAAGTACCGGAATAACGTCATTGAATGCGATCATGGCAAGCTGAAAAGGATAATCGGTGCCGCGCTGGGATTTAAATCCATGAAGACGGCTTACGCTACAATCAAAGGCATTGAGGTGATGCGTGCACTACGCAAAGGGCAGGCCTCAGCATTTTATTATGGTGATCCCCTGGGTGAGATGCGTCTGGTAAACAGAGTCTTTGAAATGTAAGGTCTTTAAATAATACTAAAGACTGCCTCATTGCTAACTTTGCAACAGTGCCGGCCAGAGTTAGAGATGCAAAGATAGCAGAAACCTTCATATCAATTCCTTTTTGTGGATTAGTTATCTGGATTACTGCACGTATGCAAGATGCAGCACCCTGATAATAATATAAAACTCAAACTAAACCACGCGTAAAGGTACATCAATTCCTTTCGTCGGAAATTTCGGCGGTTCCGGCGTAGAACCCCATTTTGGACAAAATACGTTTGGGTGTATTTGCCGCGCTGCTATTTGTGATGGCTGCTGTTTTTTTAATGATGTTCATGGCGCAGGGTATGCAAACCGAAAACAGGACATCCACTCCCACTTTAGTTTTCAGTATTGTCAGTGTGATTGCTGGGGCGCTAACTTTATTAAGTTATATTTTGTCAGGTCGGAAATAGCGACGATTTTTTTTTTTTGCCGACTCGTCTCGGTTGACGAGCCGGCAGTGGAAAGCTTGGTGGCGTTCTATCAGTGGCGAATGTGCGCCAGGTCGTCGACCGTCAGCCCGGTCATTTTCATTACCGACTCGCGATCGAGCCCGCTGGCCAGCATGGCGCGGGCGATTTTCAGCGCCGCCTCGCGCTCGCCTTCCTGGCGCCCTTCCTGGCGCCCTTCCTGGCGCCCTTCCTGGCGCCCTTCCTGGCGTCCTTCTTGCCAACCTTCTAAGCGGCCCTTTTCCAGCCCGCGTTTTTCGCCCTCAAGGCGCAGTTTCTCTGCAATTGTCATCAGCGTGTCCTCGTGTTCCGGCACCCGTGATGCCAGGGTTGATAGTAATTCGCCCGGGTTGCGGGTTTCACCAACCTGCAGCATGTAATGCATCAGTGATGTCAGCTGCTCCTGAGTAGTGTAACCGGCCAGCAGCAACGTGACCAGCTGTTCCAGCAAATCGGCTAGGTCGCGCTGGCGAACGTGCTTTTGCAGCAGCTCCAGAATGGCGACGCAGCGATGCTGCATGATTTGATCGTCCGGAATGACTGCATATTCCGACCCAAACCGATCACCGATTCCGATATAAGTCGATCGCACTTTCCGATTTAATTCGATCATGGTTTCCGACTTAAAGCGGCCAATTTTGACCATTCTTCGGAATCGGTGATCCTGGCTTCGGAATCCGTGATCGAATTGTCGGAATCAGTGATCCTGTCATCGGAATCTCGCGCTTTTCACTTTGAAAACAATAGACAACACTTTCTCCTGATAACGCATCTTCCGGAGGAGTGTCACCATGGCCAGACTGAGAACGCGGATGAGTAAAATCAAAGAAGTTTTACGCCTGAAATTTGACTGTCACCTGTCCAACAGGAGTATCGCGGTGTGCCTGAATCTGGGCAGCAGCTCCATCTCTGATATCGTGACTCGCTTCAAGGGCAGCAAACTGGTCTGGCCATTGCCGGAAGATGTCACCGAAATGCGTCTGGAGGCATTGCTTTATGCCGGGCGGCCCAGTGGCTTCACTAAGCGCATGCCCGACTTCCCGTTGTGCTATCAGGAGCTCAAATGCAAGGGCATGACCAAGATCTTGCTCTGGCAGGAGTACCAACAGGAAAACGGCGATAACGCCTATGGATACAGCCAGTTCTGCAATCGTTATCGTGAGTGGCTGACGCTGCAAAAGCGCAGCATGCGTCAACACCACGTTGCCGGTGAAAAGGTGTTCCTGGACTTCTGTGGGCCGACTATCCCCATCATTAATCCAGACACGGGCGAAGTGCGCCAGGCGCAGATCTTCGTCGCCACACTGGGCGCCTCAAACTACACCTATGTTGAAGCCTGTGAAAACCAGCGCCAGGAAAGCTGGCTGATGGCGCATGTCAGGGCGTTCGAGTTCTTCGGCGGCATCCCACAGTTGCTGGTACCGGATAACCTGAAAGCCGCAGTCACGCGTGCCAACCGCTATGAGCCGGTACTCAACGAGAACCACCGCAAGCTGGCCCGGCACTATAACACCGCCATCATCCCCGCGCGGCCCCGCAAGCCGAAGGACAAACCCAAGGTCGAAAACGCCGTGCAGGTTGTCGAGCGTTGGATCCTGATGCGGTTACGCCATGAGGTGTTCTCTACGCTGGCCGCCCTCAATCTGGCGATCGGGCGACTGTTGAAAGAGCTGAATGAACGCCCGTTCAAACGTCTACCCGGTTGCCGGCGAAGCCTGTTCGAACGTCTGGATAAACCCGCGCTGAAAGCGTTACCGCCTTACCGGTACGAATACGTTGATATCCCGCGCGCCAAGGTGGGGCCAGACTACCACGTCCTGTACGGCACGCATGCCTACTCCGTTCCCCATGCGCTGGTCGGCAGTCATATCGATATCGAAACCGGAGCCCGCTTGATCCGCCTATACCACCGCGGCGTGTTGGTTGCCCAACACCCGCGCTCCGGGCAGCAGGGTGGCTTCACGACGCAGGCGGAGCATATGCCCGATGCCCATCGTCAGCAACGCTGGAGCCCGGACAGGCTGCTGTCATGGGGTGAAAGTATCGGCAGTGCCACCCGAGCAGTGGTGGCCTGGCATCTGCATCATCGTACGCATCCGGAGCAGGCATACCGAACCTGCCTGGGGTTGCTGAATCTCTCCCGCGAGTACGGGGCCGTCAGGCTGGAAAATGCCTGCCAGAAAGCCCTGCTGCTCGAGCGGCCGTGGCGGCAGGTGATCCTGAATCTGCTGATCAACCATCGGGACCGGCTGAAAGAAGAATCGCCGGATGACGCACCTGTCGAGCACAGCAATGTACGCGGGGCCGGGTACTACAACTAAGAAAACAACAATGAACAGCAAACTGCTGGAACAAATACGGGCCCTGCGGCTGGGGCACATGAGTAATGCCCTGGAGCAGCAGTGGTCACAATCGATGACCTACACGTCGCTGAGCTTCGAAGAGCGTCTGAGTCTGCTGCTGGAGCACGAGTTGCTGCAGCGCGAAGTGTCGAAGGTCAATCGTCTGAGGCGGCACTGAACAGTAGCACGCCTGCGGCGTGAGCTCGTCTGCTGCGCAGCCGAAGTACTTTCCCCCTTCATCGCCACGACTTATACTTTCCCTGCTTTCTTACCTAAAAACTCATATCAATCGGATA
>NZ_JBZXDO010000050.1:0-18824 GCF_058725505.1 Serratia sp. A07 | reverse complement strand
GGGCTCTATGAGTCCGAACTTAGAGCGCCCCTCTGGGGCGTAGTCAAAGCCGCCTTCTATGAAGGCGGATTTTTACTTGTCTCTCCGGCAAACATTAAGGTAATGAAATGAACGAGAAAATTTTCACCCTGCCCGTTTCCGAACAGATTTCGCCTTACATCAGCCAGCGTCAACTCGATGAGCTGGGCGTGGTTGTGGTGTCGCACCCGAAAGTGCGCGCGGCCGTCGCGCTGCAAGGCGCCCATTTGCTGGCCTGGCAGCCCAGCGGTGAGCAGCCGGTGATTTGGCTCAGCAGCAATACCCCCTTCGCCAAAGGCAAGGCCATCCGCGGCGGCGTGCCGATCTGCTGGCCGTGGTTCGGCCCGGTAGCCCAACCCTCCCACGGTTTTGCCCGTAATCAGCCCTGGAGCCTGACGGCGCACGATGAAGATGACAACGGCGTCATCCTGACCTTTACCCTGAAAGACAATGAGCAGACCCGCAAACTGTGGCCGCACGCCTTCACGCTGATTGCCCGCTTCAAGCTGGGTGTGGAGTGCGAGATCGAGTTGGAATCGCACGGCGATTATCAGGCTACGGCGGCGCTGCACAGCTACTTCCAGGTCGGCGACATCGATCGGGTCAGCGTGGCGGGCCTGGGCGAGCCTTATATCGACAAGGTGGCGGGCGGCGCTGAGGCGCGCCAGGCGGGCGAAGTGACCTTCGTCGGCCAAACCGACCGCGTCTACACCCGCCCGGAGGCCTTCAGCCAGATCCGCGATCCGGCGCTCGCGCGCACCATCGAGGTTCACCACCATCATATGAGTGACGTTATCGCCTGGAACCCGGGCGTAGAGCTCTCCTGCAGCATGGGGGATATGCCGAACGACGGTTACAAGACCATGGTCTGCGTAGAGACCGGGCGCGTCAGTAAACCGCTGGTCGCCGCCGGCGAACAACCGGCCCGTTTGGGTGTGACCTTCCGCAGCCGTAAGAAAGCCTGAAAAGCCGTGCGCGGCAGCGCACCACAGATGTGCAAAAGGGGCGCCAGCGCCCCTTTTTGATGCACGCCATGCACGATGATCGTGCAATGCGTGATTAGAAGGTGTAGCTCACACCCGTCATCAGCAAACCGGTGTAGGATTTATCCACCATCGGACTGTCTTTCACTTCATCAGACAACTTCACATAGCGGCCGACGAAGAAGGCATTCCAGCTTTTGTTGATCTGGTAATTGGCGCTCAGCTCGAGATACGGCGCCCAGCTATCGCCTGGGGTATAGCTGTCAAGGCCGCTGCGGCGCGATTCATTGGCGCTGACGCCATAGTAATATTTGTTCTGGTTCTTGCTGTTCCACATCACGCCCACGCCCGGGACCAGCGTCAGCGCGTCCAGATCAAACTTGTACAGGTAAGCCACATCGCCCACCAGGCCGTTGCTGTTGTTCAGCGTGTCGCCGGTGAAGGTGGTGCGGAGAGTGCCCCACTCGGCGTTGTGCGAGTAGGCCAGGCCGGCCATCAGCGTGCCGCGGCGCTTGTCGAGACGCTTCATGCGATCGTCGTCGCTGTCGCCCGGACGGTAGCCCCATGGCGTGTAGTAACCCATGATGCTCAGCTGGTTTTCTTGATCCTTCCACAGGTAGTAACCGGCAGTCAGAGTACGGAAGTAGAAGTCGTCACCTTCATAGTCGATAACGGGCACCGGATAAACGCGGTCCTGATAACCACGATACGCGTCCGGGCTAACCAGCGCGGCAGCGCCGAGTGACCAGGTTCCCGCCTGAGCACTTTGCGCACAAACCATTGCGGAAGCGATAATTGCTAGCGTTTTGAGTTTTGAAATCTTCACTGGTTCTTTTTCCATAAATTACAGGGTTAATAGCTGCAACAGTTTATGTGAAAATTTAGTTACGCGCCTAATCTTTACAATAGAAAACGACCAAGATCGAATAACTTATAGCGGAATTATGAATTAATCATGGCGGAACGGTGACGTTTCATCCCGCAGGCCGCGCCAGACAAGGCATTTGGCTCACACGGTAATAACTGAGTCATTGATATGACTTAAAAAAAGCTTTTTCTGCGGCAGGAAATTTTCCGGCAAGCAAACTAAGCTTAAATCAGAAGGTGAATTTATCCTGGGCCCAGTGGCATACAGCGCAACTCGCGATAATAAGCGCACCAAGTTGGCATACGGGTTGCTGTACTCAGGCGTATTCTCATCTTTCGGGAGCCAGAACACTATCACACGCTCTCTTTAACCTGTGCTAATAACGAAAGGACGGGCATCATGAACATATTTGACCACTATCGCCAGCGCTACGAAGCTGCCAAGGACGAAGAGTTCACACTGCAGGAATTTCTTACCATTTGCCGGCAAGATCGCAGTGCCTATGCCAACGCGGCCGAACGTCTGCTGATGGCTATCGGTGAACCTGTGATGGTCGACACTGCGCTAGAATCACGCCTGTCGCGCCTGTTCTCCAACCGCGTGATCGCACGCTATCCGGCCTTCTAAGAATTCTACGGCATGGAAGAGGCCATCGAACAGATCGTCTCTTACCTGAAACACGCCGCGCAGGGCCTGGAAGAGAAGAAACAGATCCTGTACCTGCTCGGCCCGGTGGGCGGCGGTAAATCCTCGCTGGCAGAACGCCTGAAGGCGCTGATGCAGCGCGTGCCCATCTATACCCTCAGCGCCAACGGCGAACGCAGCCCGGTCAACGATCATCCGCTGTGCCTGTTCAATCCGCAGGAAGATGCCTCGATCCTGGAAAAAGAGTTCAACATCCCCAGTCGCTATCTCGGTACCATCATGTCGCCGTGGGCGGCCAAGCGCCTGCATGAGTTCGGCGGCGACATCACCAAGTTTAAAGTCGTGAAAGTGCGCCCTTCCATTCTGGAACAGATCGCCATCGCCAAAACCGAACCGGGCGACGAGAACAACCAGGACATCTCTGCGCTGGTCGGTAAAGTGGATATCCGTAAACTGGAGAACCACGCGCAGAACGATCCGGACGCCTACGGGTACTCCGGTGCCCTGTGCCGCGCCAACCAGGGGATAATGGAATTCGTCGAGATGTTCAAAGCACCGATCAAGGTGCTGCACCCGCTGCTGACGGCGACCCAGGAAGGTAACTACAACGGCACCGAGGGCATCTCCGCCCTGCCGTTCAACGGCATTATTCTGGCGCACTCCAACGAATCCGAATGGGTGACCTTCCGTAACAACAAGAACAACGAAGCGTTCCTCGACCGCGTGTACATCGTCAAGGTACCTTACTGCCTGCGCGTGTCGGAAGAGATCAAGATTTACGACAAATTGCTGGACCACAGCGAGCTGACCCACGCGCCCTGCGCGCCGGGCACCCTGGAGACGCTGGCGCGGTTTAGCGTGCTGTCGCGGCTGAAAGAGCCGGAAAACTCGAGCATTTACTCGAAAATGCGCGTGTACGACGGCGAAAGCCTCAAGGATACCGATCCGAAGGCCAAGTCCTATCAGGAGTACCGCGACTACGCCGGGGTTGACGAAGGCATGAACGGCCTCTCCACCCGTTTCGCCTTTAAAATCCTCTCGCGAGTGTTTAACTTCGATCACGCCGAGGTGGCGGCTAACCCGGTGCACCTGTTCTATGTGTTGGAACAGCAGATCGAACGCGAACAGTTCCCGCAGGATTTGGCCGAGAAATACCTGGAGCACCTGAAAGGCTACCTGATCCCGAAATACGCCGAGTTTATCGGCAAGGAGATCCAGACCGCCTATCTGGAATCCTACTCGGAATACGGACAGAACATTTTCGATCGCTACGTGACCTACGCGGACTTCTGGATTCAGGATCAGGAGTATCGCGATCCCGATACCGGTCAGCTGTTCGATCGTGAGTCCCTGAACGCCGAGCTGGAGAAAATTGAAAAGCCGGCCGGGATCAGCAATCCGAAAGATTTCCGTAACGAAATCGTGAACTTCGTGCTGCGTGCCAGCGCCAATAACAACGGCCGTAACCCGAACTGGACCAGCTACGAGAAGCTGCGCACCGTGATCGAGAAGAATATGTTCTCCAATACCGAAGAGCTGTTGCCGGTGATTTCGTTCAACGCCAAAACCTCGACGGACGAGCAGAAAAAACACGACGACTTCGTCGACCGTATGATGGAGAAAGGCTATACCCGTAAGCAGGTGCGCCTGCTGTGTGAATGGTATCTGCGGGTCAGAAAATCCTCATAACGCCTCAGGTAAGCGGCATTATCAGGGCCATGTCCACCGTCATGGACGTTGCAGCGCAGCCCACGGAGGGGCGGCACATTGCGCTGCAGCGACCGGGACATGAAGAGTTGGCAACGTCGTTTGGGGGAAGTATGGCCTATTTCATTGACCGACGGCTGAACGGCAAAAACAAGAGCATGGTGAACCGCCAGCGCTTCTTGCGTCGTTACAAGTCGCAAATCAAACAGTCGATTGCCGAAGCCATCAACAAGCGTTCGGTCACCGACGTAGACAGCGGGGAATCGGTCTCCATCCCCACTGACGATATCAACGAACCGATGTTTCATCAGGGGCGCGGCGGCACGCGCCATCGGGTGCATCCGGGCAACGACCACTTCGTGCAGAACGATCGCGTTGAGCGGCCTCAGGGCGGATCAGGCGGTGGCGGCGGCCAGGGCAACGCCAGCCAGGACGGTGAAGGCCAGGATGAGTTCGTCTTCCAGATTTCCAAAGACGAGTATCTCGATCTTTTGTTCGAAGATCTTGCCCTGCCCAACCTGAAAAAGAACCAGTACAAGCAGTTGACCGAGTTCAAAACCCACCGCGCAGGCTATACCGCCAACGGTGTGCCGGCCAACATCAGCGTCGTGCGATCGCTGCAAAACTCGCTGGCGCGGCGTACCGCCATGACCGCCGGGAAAAGGCGCGCGTTGCACGAACTGGAAGACGAGTTGAACCAGCTGGAAAACACTGAACCGGTGCAGTTGCTGGAAGAGGAGCGGTTGCGCAAGGAGATTGCCGAACTGCGCAAGAAAATCGAAAGCGTGCCGTTCATCGACACCTTCGATTTGCGCTACAAAAACTATGAGCGCCGGCCGGAACCCTCCAGCCAGGCGGTGATGTTCTGCCTGATGGACGTGTCCGGCTCGATGGATCAGGCGACCAAAGATATGGCCAAACGTTTTTACATTCTGCTTTATCTGTTCCTGAGCCGTACCTACAAAAACGTCGAGGTGGTCTATATTCGCCACCACACCCAGGCGAAAGAGGTGGACGAACAGGAGTTCTTCTATTCGCAAGAAACCGGCGGCACCATCGTCTCCAGCGCGCTGAAGCTGATGAACGACGTCGTCGAAGAGCGCTACGACCCGGCGCAATGGAATATCTACGCCGCGCAGGCGTCGGACGGTGACAACTGGGCCGACGATTCACCGCTGTGTCATGAGCTGTTGGCGAAGAAGCTCCTGCCGATGGTGCGTTATTACAGCTATATAGAAATCACTCGTCGCGCTCATCAGACGCTGTGGCGCGAATATGAGGATCTGCAGGCGAAATTCGACAACTTCGCCATGCAGCATATCCGCGAGCCGGACGATATTTATCCGGTATTCCGCGAACTGTTTCGCAAGCAAACCGTGTGAATAGCACCGCGCGAACGTCACCACAGCCGGAGAATGACATTTTCCGGCTGTTTCTTTTTCACCATTATATATTCAGAATATCTATGTTTAATTTTTAAACAAACCCAATATCAATAATAAGCCACATTGCCTAGAACGGCCCTCCCTATTATTTGCGCTTCTGAGGTTATTCCTAAACATTCGCCTCCTGGCCCGCACGGCTTGATAGGAATATTCCCATTCAGTTATCGTTACCTCATCGCTTAAGTCCTTTACTAAGCGAAATTTGCCTCATTGTATTTTTCCATGGCTTCTCAGCCCTCCACGGCGGGCATTTACCTGTCAGCAGGTTAGACATCATGATCGACTACACTCTCTATGGCCTCAACAAGCAAGATGTTGATGAATACCATAAGCAAATATGCTGCCTGCTCGGCAAAAGCGTGCTGCTGGTGCTGACCGCCAACAAGCCGATAACCAAACAGAATCTGCTCGCCTGCCTTATCCAGGAGGTGGAAAAACAACCCGATGATTATTTTCAGAGACTGCATCGTGCAGCAATAGAAATGATCGGCGTCAACGGGCGTTAAGGCGATATGCGCAAGGCGGAAATCTACGCCATTATTGCCACCCTCGTGGTGTTAATGATGATGTTCATCATTACCCTTGATAGCGATATCAACCCTTATCCTTAATAAGCGCCTATTACGCCGGCTCTTTAGCCCGACGTAATAGACAGTCTGTTGCGGGCTGTCACCTTGATTACCTTTCTGCCCTGGCTTTATTCATAACCGGCCGCTTCGTCAATCAATCCCGCCACCTCTGCGGCATGGGAAACCAGCGAAGCATGACTGGCATCCAGCACCATAGCTTTCTTGGCCCGCAGCCGCTGCGCCATGTGCCGCTGATTCTCCGGCGCTATCATGCGATCGTCGCTGGAGAGCTGATACCATGACGGTTTATGTTTCCATGCCGGTTCGCCGATGGTGTTACCGAAGGTATCGGCCAGCGGAGCCTTCTGCGCCACCGCCATCACCAGCGCTTCGTCGGCAGTCAGATCCTGGCAAAAGCTCTCGTGAAACTTGTCGGCTTTGATCCACAGATAGCCGTCGCTGTCCGGGGCCAGATTCGCCACCGCCGCAGGAGGATGCGCTTGCGTAATACCGCCGGGGCTTTCTCCGGCGTCCGGCGCAAAGGCGGCGATGTAGACCAGGCCGACCACATTAGGCAGGTTGCCCATTGCCGTGATCACGGCACCACCGTAAGAGTGCCCCACCAACAATACCGGCCCCGCTTGCTGCGCGACCATCTTGCGCGTGCGTTCCGCATCCTCAGCCAACGAGGTCAGCGGCATTTCCACCGCATGCATCGCCGAATATCCCCTACGCGACAACTCGAGGATGACCTTACTCCAGTGCGCGGCGCCGCCCCAGAATCCGTGTACCAGCACGATAGTGGGTTTTGTGCTCATTGCCGACTCCTTCATCTTAGGGAAGCGCTATAGACAGATAAACTGCAGCCCTTAAGGGGCGCGCCTTGCTACCGGCGACGTCACGCAGTCCTCATTTTTATATAGTCAGGCTCACGGTGTTCGGCAATAGCTCCGACGGGTTAACGCACGCGATTTCCCGGCATCGCCATGGCCTATCCACGCAGCGTGTAAAGCAAAAAACGGGATTAAAACTAGGATTTTTACCCATACCGATCTAAAATTTCGCGCAAAAACAAAGAGAAGTAAATTTAGCTCACCGGGAAAAGGAATGAAGTTGTGAAGGAAATGATCTCCATCGTTTTTATGGCATGCCTGCTGGCGCTGCTGTTTTCGTGGCTGTTCGTCTACGGTCTTAACATTCATTAAACCTGCGGCGGCAATAAATCCCCCTCCCTGGCTGGCAAGCAGCGCATCGGGACGATGCGCTAAAACCGCCCCCCAAAGTGCCCACGAAAGCAAAACCTGACGCCATCCCGCCTTAACCTTTCCGCCCACAGATACATCAATAATATTTACGGATAACAGTCCTATCCCCTTTCTGCGTCCCTCGTCGACTTTTTTCTGACCTGGCGTAGCCCCCCAAACAGAGGGCTTGCCAGACGCAAAATGTTACCGGTAACTATGTTGTTGATTTCTTTTTGTAATAACCGGAAAGCCGTTAATAACCCTACGTTCTTTATAGAAATAAATTATGCATTCTTATGGATAAAGGTATGAATAAACGGCCTTTGGTCATTGATTATCACCCGCCAAGCTCCTAGAATTCGCGCGTAAAAATACAACTGGGATCGGGTTTCATGTCGTCGCTGTGGGTTGCAACGCAATACTGTTATTTTATTGGTCTGTTAGTTTCTATGATTTTCACCTACCTGGTTAGCCGGGACACCGTCAAAATACGCTGTATCAGCGCACTGACCATCGGGTTAACTTGGCCGTTGAGCCTGCCGGTCGTGTTGCTGTTTTCGCTGTTCTAATCCCCCAACAGACCTCGCGGCGGGCTTGGTTTTTTAAACAGCCATGCTAATGAAAAAGGAAAGGCCGCCGGCGTCGCGGATTTTTGGCGTGGGATAAAAAAAACGCCAGCGCAAGGCTGGCATGAAAACTGGAAGCAATGTGAGCAATGTCGTGCCGGCTCGGGGGGCACAGAAGGAGACAACCCTTTCCCCTCACCGGCGAAAAAGATGATAATACGTCTCATTATTGATTGTAAAGTCATTTCCCTGCGCAACGTTTCCCCTTTGGGAAAATATCAGCCGCGCGGCGCTCGCCAGCACCGATACAATCGCCCCGTCCCCCACACCAGCAGCCACAGCAAAATATTCATCCCCAACCAGAGCATCAGCAAGTAGAAGAAAGTTTGATAACCGGGTATGCCCCGGTCGGCCAAAAACGGGTTGAAGTGCAAAAATTTGACGATCGCGAAGGGGTTAAGATTGAAACGGTTGAACACGGCCGCCGTCAACAGCGGCGGCAACAGCGAGTAAAACGCCAGGCTGAACAGCAGCAGAATCTTAGTGCCCGAAGTGTTTTTATAATCTTTCATATCAATATATTGCGTCTTTCATCATGGTGCAGAAACCGCCAAATAGTCGCACGCCAGCCGACCCCGCGCACGAAAAAGAGTTCCAGGCCAGCGCGGAAATAAAGCCGATCCTGTGTTTAATCGTCATTTAGCGCTCGGGTGATATATACCCTGTGAATTTTAAATTACGATGCCGCCGCGCCGTCTTCAACCGCAGCGTTTGCCGGGCATCATCAGGAGGCATTAATGAAACCGGACGCACTCGCCCTGCCGCCGAGCCCGAAAAAGCTCAAAGTGATCTACGGCTGGTATATTTACGTGATCTATATCCTGCTGGTTTTCAACATTTACATGGCGGTCTACAACGTCTGCGTTCGGCATCCGCTTGAGGCGCCCCTGCTGTCGCTGTTTCACAGCCTGTTCCTCGCGCTGATGCTGCAGCAGGTGCTCAAGAAAAACGTCGTTTTCGCCTGGATCTTGCTGAGTTATTTTATTCTGATGCGCCTGTATTACGCCAATGTGCTGCATGTTGAATTCACGCTGGTGAGCCGCGGCCTGGTGCTGCTGATTCTGACGCTGCTGCTTACCGGCGCCGTGGCCGTCGGGCAACTGGCCACGCCCCCGCAGCGGCATGACTGGCTGGCGCGGCTGGGTTGGCAGCAATGGGGAGCGCTCACGGCGCTGGCGGCCATCCTGACCCCGTTGATTACCACTGACTATCTGGGGTAAACACGGCGCTATTTGGGGATATGGGGCTCGGAAATGTCTACGATGCGGCATATTTTGGTGTAGTTGCCCGCCTTCTCACAGATCTTGTCCGTGACAAACACGCTAAGGTAGCCCAGCAGCAGCAAGTAGCCAACCATGCACAGAATAAAGATAAGCGTTCTCACCGATAGCGACCAACCAGACAAGAGTATCCCAAGCATCATAACCTGAACGCGGCGCTTTAAAAGGATTTCATGTGCGCACCGGCCGCATCGGCGCACGTTCTGTAGTAACATTAAGCTACCACGCCAACCACCGGAAACGCCGATGCACCATCTGATGTTAGATATTGAAACCCTGGATATAAAACCCAGCGCCGTCATTCTAGTGATTGCGGCGGTGTTTTTCGATCCCCGAACCGGGGAGCTGGGCGCCGAATTCGAAGCCGCCGTCAGCAGCCAGAAAGACCAACCGGGCCGTACCATCAGCCTGGATACGGTCGCCTGGTGGGCGAAACAGTCCGATGAAGCGCGCAAGCAGGCCTTCGGCGGCACCGAGAGCCTGAAGCGCGTGCTGAGCAGCCTTAGCCGCTTCATCCATATGAACAGCACCGATACGGTGAAAGTCTGGGGCAACGGCAAAGAGTTCGACTGCGCGATCCTCGAGCACGCCTTCCAGCAGCTGGAAATGCCCTGCCCGTGGAAATTCTGGGATACTCAGGACGTACGCACGGTGATCACGCTGGCGGAACTGCACGGCTTTAACCCGAAAAAGACCCGCCCGTTCGAGGGCATGCCGCATCGCGCGCTGGATGATGCTCGCCACCAGGCCCGCTATGTGGCCGACACCGTCTCGGCGCTCTATTACCGCCAGGGGGCGCAGCGCTGACCCGCTTTGCCCCTTTTCATTTGCCGCCAGAGTCTCTACTCTAGCCCTCTTTGTCACTCGGACGTGCCTTTCCTGTTATGCAAAAGTTTCTGTTTATGCTTCTCAGCCTGGTGCTGCTCGGCCCATTAGGCATCGATCTTTACCTGCCGACCATTCCCGCCATTGCCGTCGGCCTCGGCAGCAGTGAAGCGCTGATCCAATCCACCATATCGCTGTTTATACTGGTGCTCGGCCTCGGCCAGGTCATCGCCGGCCCGCTGGTCGATAACTATGGACGCAAGCCGGTGGCGCTGGCCGGCATTATCCTCTACATGATCGGCGCCGCGATGGCGGCGCTGGCCACCAACCCGACTGTTTTCATCGCTTCGCGTCTGCTGCAAGGGGTGGCTGTTTGCTGCACCGCCGTCGTCGCCTTCAGCGGCGTGCGCGATCGCCTGAATGGCGACGACGCCGCCCGCGCTTTCGGTTTTCTCAACGGCACGCTGAACATCATCCCAGCGCTGGCGCCGCTGCTCGGTGGCCTGCTCGCCGAAGCCTTCGGCTGGCGCGCGCCTTTCTGGTTCCTGGTCGGCTATGCGCTGCTGGTGTTGGCGCTCATCGCGCTGCGCTTGCCGGAAACCCGCCCCGCTGATACCGTGCCGGTCAAAGGGCTGCCGGTGCGCCAATACGCGCGTATCCTCAGCGAACGCCGCTTCCTCTCCTTTGCGGTGGTGAACTCCGGGGCGATGGGCATGGCGCTGACCTACGTTTCTCTGGCACCGAACGTGCTGATGGGTACCGCCGGCCTGACCCCGCTGCAATTCTCGCTGGTGTTCGGCGCCAACGGTTTCTGGATCATGCTGGTGAGCTTCTTCGCCAACCGCATCATCCACAAGGTCGGCCGCCCGGTTTGTCTGGCGACCGGCGGCATGTTGATGGGGCTTGGCTGTCTGGGCCTGCTGCTGGGCGTCATGCTGTTGCCTGCAACGGCACAAGCGCACTGGCTGGCGTATATGCTGCCGGTCGCCAGCGCCTGCGCCGGGTTGGCGTTCGTGATGGGCCCGGCCACCAGCTACGCGCTGGAGCCGTATTCCAATGAGGCCGGCGTCGCGTCCGCGCTGGTCGGTTTCGTGCAGATGGCGGGCGGCGCCGCGCTGGGTTTGGTGGCGATGGCGTTGCCGCTGCAACCCAAGCTCTCGCTGGCGCTGGTGATGCTGGCAGGCTGCCTGCTGGCGCTGCATGCGCGGCGGCTCAGCAAGCAGATTAAAGGGCAGATTAGAAAAGTCGCCTGAGCCGCGGCTCAGGCTTCGGTGACGACCGGCACCCGCGCCGCTAAGGCCGACAGCAGCTCATAGCCTAACGTCCCTGCCGCCGTGGCCACCTCGTCCACCGGCAGGCGTTTCCCCCACAGCTCCACTTCGGCGCCCAGTTCGACTTGCGGACAGGGCGTCAGATCCACCGCCAGCATGTCCATCGATACCGTTCCCAGCGTGCGCGTCAGTACACCATCCACCCATACCGGCGTACCGGTCGGCGCATGGCGCGGATAGCCGTCGGCATAGCCGCAGGCCACCACGCCGATACGCTGCGCGCCGGCGGCGCTGTAACGGCCGCCGTACCCCACGCGATCGCCAGACTTCAGCTGTTGAATGCCGATGATCTCGCTGCTCAGCGTCATCGCCGGCTGCAGCCCCGTCGCCGCAACATCATTCCAGCAACCACTCGGCGAAGCGCCATACAGAATGATCCCAGGGCGGACCCAGCTGCCATGGGTCGAAGGGTGCCACAGCGTAGCGGCCGAGTTGGCCAGGCAGCGCGGCAGCGGTATATCGGTAGCCGCCGTCTCGATAGTGGCCATCTGCTGGGTTACGCCTTCCGGGCCGTCGGCGGTAGCGAAATGGCTCATCAGCGTCAGTTCGGCGATGTTGGCAACCGCCTGCGCCCTTTGCCACACCTCGCGCAGCCGCTCGGGTGCAAACCCCAACCGATTCATGCCGCTGTTCACTTTCAGATAAACATTGAGCGGCGCGCTCAGCGTGGCGTCGGCGATCGCCGCCAGCTGCCAGTCGCTGTGCACCGCCGTCGTCAGGCGATAACGATCGAGCAACGCCAGATCCTGCGGCTGGAAGAAACCTTCCAGCAGTAGAATCGGCCCTTGCCAACCCGATTCGCGCAACAGCACCGCTTCGGCCAGATCCAGCATGGCGAAGCCGTCGGTTTGCGCCATGCTGCGCCAAACGTGTTTGATACCGTGGCCATAGGCGTTGGCTTTGACCACCGCCCACACTTTGGCGCCGGGGGCGAAACGGCGCACCACCTGCAGGTTATTTTCAATCGCGCCGAGATGCATCGTGGCGGTTATGGGACGGGGCATCGGTTCTCCTTGGGGCAGCATACAGCGGCCACGCGCGCCTGCGCGTGGCCGGGAAAGTCTATGACAGCGTCGACGATTAACGTGCGGGATGCACGTCGTTCAGCGGAACCGCGTGTTGCTGGCGAAACCCGGCGCTGTAACGCGCCACCGCCAGATCATCGGAAGGGATCGCCGGCGTAATACCGGACATCAGATCGGACAACAGCTGCCCGGAACCGCAGGCCATCGTCCAGCCCAACGTGCCATGCCCGGTATTGAGATACAGGTTCTTCAGCGAAGTGCGGCCGACAATCGGCGTGCCGTCCGGCGTCATCGGCCGCAGGCCGGTCCAGAACGTCGCGTCCTCCACTCTGCCGCCGTTTGGGTAGAGATCGCGTACCACCATCTCCAGCGTTTCGCGCCGTTTTTGCTCCAGCTGCGTGTTGAAACCGACGATCTCCGCCATGCCGCCAACGCGAATACGCTGGTCGAAGCGCGTGATGGCGATTTTATAGGTCTCATCCAATACCGTAGAGAACGGCGCCGCCGCTTCGTCGGTGATAGGAATGGTCAACGAATAGCCCTTCAGCGGGTAAACCGGTATCGACACCAGGCCGCGCAGCAGCGCCGTGGAGTAGGAGCCGAACGCCACCACGTAGCTATCGGCCTTGAACACTTCCTCGCCACACTGCACGCCGGCGATTTTGTCGCCCTCCACCAGCAGACGATCGACGCTGCGGTTGAACAGAAAAGTCACGCCCGCCTGCTCTGCCATCTTCGCCAGCTGTTGCGTAAACAGCTGGCAATCGCCGGTCTCGTCGTTCGGCAGCTGCAGGCCACCGGTCAGCTTGTGCGCCACCTGGGCCAGCGCCGGCTCAACGCTGGCGAGCTGGCTGGCCTCCAGCAGTTTGTAAGGCACCCCGGCATCTTCCAATACCGCAATGTCTTTCGCTGCGTTTTCGAACTGTTGTTGGGTGCGGAACAGCTGCAGCGTGCCGCCCTGGCGGCCTTCGTACTGGATGCCGGTTTCCTGCCGCAGCGCCTTGATACAGTCGCGGCTATATTCTGCCAGGCGCACCATACGGCCTTTGTTGGTCATGTAGTGTTCGGTGTTGCAGTTTTTCAGCATCTGCCACATCCAGTTGAGCTGGAAGCTGCTGCCGTCGAGACGGATCGCCAACGGCGCATGGCGTTGGAACATCCACTTGATGGCCTTCAGCGGCACGCCCGGCGCCGCCCAGGGAGCGGCATAGCCCGGTGAAATCTGCCCGGCGTTCGCCGCGCTGGTTTCCAGTGCAGGACCTGGCTGACGATCGATCACCGTCACCTCATGCCCCGCCTTCGCCAAATACCAGGCACTGGCTACGCCCACCACTCCACTACCTAAAATTACCACTCGCATCGCTGACTCCAGCTCAAGGCTTCACAAAGCATAATCTTCTGCTCACAGGAAATTAACTCAGTGAAAAAATCCGTCCAACAACTTCATCATCAAACGTGACAATATTCACAATTAATTTATCGTCGATGGGTTCTGCATTTGCAATAGCCACCTGAAAATAGCGATAAGATGCGGTTTAAGGGGGGATACGGCGTCAGAGCACCGCTGATTCGATAGCAATGCTAGCAATGATAGCAAGAAAAAAAGGCGTGATAAGTAACAATGATTTAACAGAATATAAAAATACCACTCATCACATAATCAGAATAAAAAACCAATAAAATTAAAAAAACCAAAACAACAGACAAAGAGAGGCGTTTCTCCTCGCAGCAGAAAAATCGCGTAAAATTTCAGCGAAAAATTAACCTTTATTTTACTACCGGAATAAAACGACCGATTACCTCAGCCCGTTTAGGTTGAGTGCTGCAGCACGATATGAACGTTAAAGCCAGAAGCAGCTCCTAAAGTTCATATTGTCGCTCTTCCGGAGAATCCCTTATGTTCATCGCCCTCTACCGGTTCTCAGTCAAACCCGGACACGAACAAGCCTTTCGCCAGGCTTGGCTTGAATTAACCCAAGGCATTTATCTGCAGCGCGGCAGCCTCGGCTCCCGCCTGCACCGTGATATGGGCGGGCAGTTTATTGGCTACGCGCAGTGGCCAAGCCGCGCTGCATGGGAAAGCGCCGGTGATATTCAGTTGGATGAGCGCTATCGTCACGCCCGGGAACGAATGCGCGCGACGTTATTGGCGGATGAAACGTTATTTGAAATGGCAGTGACGGACGATTACCTGCAAATCAGACCGTTTGGCTGAGCACAAGCCCACGCAAGCGGGCTTGTGGTTGCGGGGGAGCGGCATCAATGATGCAGCATCTCGTCCACGACTTCTTTAGTCTGCAGCTGGAAGGGATAATAGGTCGGCCAGTTGTCCATCTCTTTCAGCAACGCCTCCTGCGACGTATTACCCATAAAGATATGGAAATGCGCCGATTTGCGCGGGCCGATAATGTGATCGCTGAACTGCACGAATTTCGGCGCCAGGCTGCCGGCATCCTGGCATTCGAACAGATAACGCACGCCCTTTTTACCAGAGACATACGTCAGGATCTTATGCCCGGCGTACTTATACTGACAGGCGCTGGATTGGTCGCCGCGATGAAACTCCATGACGCCGTTCTCAATGCCGATGGTATCCACATCGGTGGCGTACCCTTTGCGGTAATAGGCCTTCACTTCTTCGAAGGTCTTGCTCATATCCTGCTCCGCCTTCTTCTTGAACACCGGATCGAGATCCCCATTGAGCAGATAAGGATACACGGATTGCCACACGCCCTCCCAATCCGCCAGGTCGCGATCTTTGACGTCTTTATCGTCGAATATGCCCGCTTCCGCCTTTTTTTCCACTTCCGTCAGCGGCTTGCCATGTGAATGATGCCCGTGGGCAAGCGCCTGCCCACCGATAAACAACGCTGCCAGCGCCACCGCCAGTTTGCCAAAATGCCTCGCCAAAAGATGCTCCTTGTCCGTCATTGAGAAAATTAAAAGTTACAATATAACATAACAAATTTCAATCCCAATGCGCCCTTATCGGCAGGTCTCTTTGCTGAATGGCAATAGGCGAACGGTGACCTGGAACAACAGGATGCGTTGACTGCGAGAGACTTGTCAGGCTGGAGGGTTTCTTGTTGACGTTGTGCTAGAATCCCGGCCAGTGATTGTCCGAGATAACATGAAAGCTTTATGAAAAAACCGCTAAACCCGTGGCTTGACCTATGCAGGTCCGCTGCAATCATTATGGTCATTCTCTCACACGGCAGAACGTTTCTACTGTCAGCATTTCCAGCGGCGCAAACTTTTAAGTTCGGTGGCTTCTTAGGGGTAGAACTGTTCTTCGTCTTATCCGGATTTCTGATCGGCAGAATCATATTCGAGAAGGTGAAAGCAGCCAGAACACCACTCGGCTGGATCCCCGCGTTTTGGTTTCGGCGCTGGATGAGAACCTATCCCAGCTATCTACTTTTTTTATTACTAAATTTATTCTTCATTAACAATATCAGGCCTGAAGCACTGCCCAACATACTGGCCTTCTCCACGTTCACGCAGAGCTTAGTCCATCCACACCCCACCTTCTTCGGTGAGGCCTGGAGTCTGGCTGTTGAAGAAGTTTTTTATTTCTTATTCCCCATAGTGATAGCCGTTTTTTTATTCATAACGAAAGATAGAAAAGTCAGTATTCTCTTGGCCATTGCCGCTATGATACTGATGTCTTTGCTCTTTAGAGTGAACGCAGCGCTGAATACGCAACTGACGTTTAACGAAATTCGCTCAACATCGTTATATCGTCTTGACTCGCTCATGATTGGCGTTATTTTTTCCTGGCTGTTTGTATCAAATAAAATCAACCGGTTCTTCTGGGTAGGATTATTACTTATTCCTATCGCGATAGCCATCGCGTCTCAGCCTGATGCTTTCATGGATGAAAGCAGGTTCCTGAAAGTCTTTTTATTTGATATTGCCAACATTGGCTTCGCTTGCCTGATAACCGCGTTCTACAATACGGATATTCCCAATGCAGTGAAAGCGGTAACCTCCAGAATTGCACGCTGGTCTTACGCCGCCTATCTAACCAATCTGCCCGTTTTATTAGCCCTTAATCACTACTTACCGAAACCCGATTCTGCTATCGGTTGCCTTGCAATGTGGTCACTGTTTGTCGCCATGACAATGCTCAGCGCCAAGCTGGTTTATGAACTCTTTGAGGTGAGAATCCTGCGGTTGAGGGATCGCCTGAAAGCCGCATGACCATTTTGCGCAACATCTTTCCCCCGCCTTTTTGAAAACAGACCGCTTCATTATCGAAGCGGTTTCTACCCCTCTTTCACAAACATCGGCATTCAACGCACCGCGCGGCTTCACCTATTGCGCCCCCCAGCCGCAGGGTTATACTCGAAGAGGAAGCGCGGCGCTGCGCCGCCTTCTGCCGGGACGGACGCGGCGCCGGCGGGCGCTGGATTGACTGCCGTTCGCTCCCCTGCGTACCGACATTTTTATTTCACTGATTTGCAACGGTTAATTATGACTTGAACTATGCTTGTTACAGGGCCTGCCGTTTGAGCAAGACCCGTGAATAATGAGGGTGCGCTGATGACTACTTCAACACATGAAAAGGTTAAGGATGATAAACGTCTGAGCGATGGACCGGACTGGACGTTCGAGCTGCTGCAGGTGTATTTGGAGCAGATCGACCGCGTCGCCAAGCATTACCGGCTCGACACCTACCCCCATCAGATCGAGGTGATCACCTCCGAGCAGATGATGGACGCCTATTCGAGCGTCGGCATGCCGATCAACTATACCCATTGGTCCTTCGGCAAGAAGTTCATCGAAACCGAACAGCGCTACAAACAGGGCCAGCAAGGGCTGGCCTATGAAATCGTCATCAACTCCAATCCCTGCATCGCCTACCTGATGGAAGAGAACACCATCACCATGCAGGCGCTGGTGATGGCGCACGCCTGCTATGGCCACAACTCGTTCTTCAAGAATAACTATCTGTTCCGCAGCTGGACCGACGCCAGCTCCATCGTCGATTATCTGCTGTTCGCCCGCCACTACATCAGCCAGTGCGAAGAACGCTACGGCGTCGATGAAGTGGAGCGGTTGCTGGACTCCTGCCACGCGCTGATGAACTACGGCGTCGACAGATACAAACGCCCGCAGAAAATCTCCCTGGTAGAAGAGAAAGCGCGCCAGAAAAGCCGCGAAGAGTATCTGCAAAGCCAGGTGAACACGCTGTGGAAGACCCTGCCGCGCGTCGAACGCGAAGAGTCGCCGGAGCAGGCGCGCCGGTATCCGAGCGAGCCGCAGGAAAATATCCTCTATTTCATCGAGAAGAATGCGCCGCTGTTGGAACCCTGGCAGCGTGAGGTGCTGCGCATCGTGCGCAAGGTCAGCCAGTATTTTTACCCGCAAAAGCAGACTCAGGTGATGAACGAGGGCTGGGCCACTTTCTGGCACTACACCATCCTCAACCATCTGTACGACGAGGGTCGGGTGACCGAGCGGTTTATGCTGGAGTTTTTGCACAGCCACACCAACGTGGTGTATCAGCCGCCGTATAACAGCCCGTACTATAACGGCATCAACCCCTATGCGCTGGGCTTCGCCATGTTCCAGGACATCAAGCGCATCTGCCAGTCGCCAACCGAAGAAGACCGCTACTGGTTCCCGGACATCGCCGGCAAAGACTGGCTGGACACCTTGCACTTCGCCATGCGCGACTTCAAGGACGAGAGCTTTATCAGCCAGTTCCTATCGCCCAAAGTGATGCGCGATTTCCGGTTGTTCACCGTGCTGGACGACGATCGCAACAACTATCTGGAGATTGCCGCGATCCATAACGAAGCCGGTTACCGGGCGATCCGCCAGGAGCTGTCGGCGCAATACAACCTGAGCAACCATGAGCCGAACATTCAGATCTGGAACGTGGACCTGCGCGGCGACCGCTCGCTGACGTTGCGTTACATCCCGCAGGAACGCGCACCGCTGGATAAGAGCCGCCGCGACGTGTTGAAACACCTGCATCGCCTGTGGGGCTTCGACGTGATCCTCGAGCAGCAAAACGAAGATGGCAGCGTGGAGTTGCTCGATCGTTGCCCGCCGCGGCCAACGCCGCTGTAACCGCCACAACGACAAAGGGCGCCAAATGGCGTAATGCCGATCAGTTAAGGATCACTTGAACGATCCTGTCGCTGTGTAAGAATCCGTAATCTCTCTGAGATTACGGATTTTTTTATGTTGCTGAGTCAGGCTCTTGATACCGTTCTTAAATTCTCCCCCAAAGAATTCGCTGCGCTT
>NZ_JBZXDO010000049.1:0-19995 GCF_058725505.1 Serratia sp. A07 | reverse complement strand
GGCTTCGATATTTCCTCACACCGTTTCCGTCACACACTTGCCACGGAGTTGATGAAATCCCCGGACAGAAATCTAAAGCTGGTGAAGGATTTGTTGGGTCACCGTAACGTCAGTACCACAATGGAGTATATCGAATTGGATATGGAAGTAGCAGGAAAAGCACTAGAACAGGAGCTTGTTTTACATACGGATATCACCGCTACGAGAAGCTTACAAAGCTTGACACAGGCATGATTTGCTGTGAATATCACCAGTGATCGAGAAAAGGACGCCTGTGCAGGCACACAGGCATCCTTCTTGAGGAATTCAACTTACAACGTCGCGGTAGTAAACAGTTACTCTGTTATCACTTTGACAAGTCGATTCCGTATTAACCACCCGTTAAAGTTCTCATCCTTTAACCAGTGTGCATTGATGCAGAATTAGTGGTGCCCGGACTCGGAATCGAACCAAGGACACGGGGATTTTCAATCCCCTGCTCTACCGACTGAGCTATCCGGGCAACGCGCAGCATTAAACCGTATTGGCCGATGGCCGTCAACGGCTTTATGCGTGAAAGACGTTAAAATGCCTCCGGTTGCTGGCTTTTCAGGCAAAGGGCGCAAAAAATGCGCCTGCTGTGGCTATCACCTTGGGTTGGCGGCGCCGTAAGCGCGGCTCGCTCAGCTCAGCGCCCCGTTGCGGCGGCACTGTGCCACCTGCAAGATGTCTTCCGCCAGCCGTTTGGCGACCGATACGTCCTGGAGCTGGCGTTTTATCAGCAGTTTGCTCAGGCAGCCTTCCTGAATCAATTCCATTTGCTGCGCCACCATGTCGGCATCGTCGGCGTCCATGTCGCGCAGCAGTTCGCGGGTCAGCTCCAGCGAGGTCAGCTTTTGCTGCTCCGCCAACTGATGGATCGGGTGATCCGTTTCCGGGAAGAAGCTGCAGGCGGCGATAAACAGGCAGCCGGGATAGCGGTCTTGCTGCACGTATTCCGCCAGTACGTCATAGCGCGCCAGCAGCTTTTGCTGCGGGCTCAGGTTTTCATCCAGCAGCAGCTGGCGGCGCCAGGTGTCGATCTGTTGGCCGTGGTAGCGCAGGCAGTCGTACAGCAGCGCTTCGCGATCCGGCCAGAACCGTTTGAGATCGCCGGGCTGAACGTCGAGTTTTTCCGCCAGCATCTCTAATGTGGCGGTCGCCAGGCCCTGTTGTTCCAACAGGCCCAGCGCGGTATCAAGGACGTGTTCACGTTGCACTTGTGCTTCCTCCTCTTCGGTTCAGAACCTCAGTGTTATTTATCGCATCACTTTCTGCAAATGCGCGTTGAAGGCTTCCGCCTTCATAAAACCGGTGACCCGCTGGGACGTCAGCTCCTGGCCGGCCGGATCGAAGAACAGGATCGTCGGCAACCCCAGCACCTGCAGATGCTTCAGCAGCGCCGCCTGTTCCGCACCGTTGGCGGTGACGTCCGCCTGCAGCAGCACCGCGTTGGCCAGGCTCGCCTGCACCGCCGCATCGCTGAAGGTGTATTTCTCGAACTCTTTACAGGCCACGCACCAGTCGGCGTACAGGTCCAGCATCACCGGCTTGCCCCGCGCCTGTTGCAGCGCGAGATCGAGCTGTTCGACGTTGTTGATGCGGGTAAAAGTCAGGTGCGGTTGAGCCGCCTGCTGCGCCTGATCGGCGCCGAAGGCCCAGTCCTGCAGCGGCCGCGCGGCGATCACCGCCGCCGCCAGCAGAAGCAGCTGCAGGGCGCGTGCCCAGCCGCGCGCGTTTCTCAGGCTCAGGGCGAAGGCCCAACCGAAGAACGCCAGGCCGAGCAGGCTCCACAGGCGCAGGCCCCACAGATCGCCGATCACCCGCTCCAGCAGGAACACCGGCAGCGCCAGAATGACGAAGCCGAAGGCCTCTTTCACGTACTGCATCCACGGGCCGCTGCGCGGCAGCAGGCGGTTGCCGAACAGGGTGACGATCACCAGCGGAATGCCCATCCCCAGTGCGTACAGGTACAGCGTACCGCCGCCGGCCCACAGGTTACCGCTCTGGGCGATATACAGCAGGATGGCGCTGAGCGGCGCGGTGGTGCAGGGCGAACAAATCAGCCCGGCCAGGGCGCCCATCAGGAACACGCCGGTCAGCGAGCCGCCGCGTTGGGTGTTGCTCCAGCTCGCCAGCCGGGTTTGCAGCGCAGAGGGCAGCTGCAGGGAATAGAGGCCGAACATCGACAGCGCCAGCGCGATAAACAGCACCGACAGGCCGATCAGCACGTAAGGGTGCTGCAGCGCCGCCTGGAACTGCAGGCCGGCGGCGGCCACCACCAGCCCCAGCAGGGTGTAGGTGAGCGCCATGCCCTGCACGTAAACCACCGCCAGCGCCAGAATGCGGCCGCTGCTTTGCGGCCGGTCGCGGCCGAGGATGATGCCGGAGATCAGCGGGTACATCGGCAGCACGCACGGCGTGAAAGCGATGCCGATGCCGATCAGCAGCGCCCACAGCGGCGAGAACGGCAGGCTGGCCGGCGTAGCGGGCTGTTCGGTTGGTGCGGTGTCAACCGCCGGGAGCGGGGCGGCCGCGCCGGCGCTGACGGCATCCAGCGGGATGGTTCGGGTTTCCGGCGGATAGCAGAAGCCGGCCTCGGCGCAGCCCTGATAGGTGACGCTGAGGCTGGCGTTGGCCGCCGCCTGTTGCAGCGGCACCTGCAGATTCAGCTGCTGTTTGAAAATCGCCACTTCGCCGAAGAACTCGTCCTTGTGGCTCAACCCTTCGGGCAGGGTAAAGGCGCCGAGCGTCGCCTGCTGCGGCACCAGTTTGATCTGCTGGCGATACAGGTAGTAGCCGGGGCGGATCTGCCAGTTCAGCGTTACCTGGCTGCCTTGCTGTTTGAAATCGAAGGCGAAGGCCTGATCGACAGGCACGAACTGGCTGCCGCCCTTCGGCGCGAACAGCGAAGCCTGCGCCGCCTGCGGCAGGAAGAACAGGCTGCACAGCAGCAAAATCAGTTTAAGGAAGCGTTGATCCATAACAGGTAGTCTTTATCTCCGGCCATCACCGGCAGCACCAGCAGCTCGGGCGTCTGGTAAGGGTGATGTTGTTTCAGGGTGTCGAGCAGGGCCTGCTGACGGCGGCGATCGCTTTTGAACAGCATCTGCACTTCGTATTCCTGTTCCAGTTTCCCTTCCCAGTAATACAGCGAGGTAGCGCCGGGCAGCAGCGTGGCGCAGGCCGCCAGTTTATCGCCCAAGACCCGCGCCGCCAGTTCCTGGGCGCTGGCTTCATCGGGTGCGGTACAGAGTATGACGACAGCTTCGCAATCAGACATCTTCAGCCCTCTCATCGGTTCGAATGGGCACTATACCCCGAAGGCGGATTGGCTAGAAGGCGAGTTTATCGCCAGAAGGAAAACCGGGGCCGCAGCCCCGGTCGGAGCGTTACAGCATGATGCTGCCGAGCAGGAAGCCGAATACCACGGCGAAGATCACGCCCATGGTGCCGGGAATGAAGAACGGATGGTTGAACACGAAGCGGCCGATGCGCGTGGTGCCGGTATCGTCCATCTGCACCGCGGCGACCAGCGTTGGGTAGGTCGGCAGGATGAACAGGCCGGAGACGGCGGCGAAGGAGGCGACGGCGGTCAGCGGCGATACGTTCAGCGCCAGCGCCATCGGCATCAGCGCCTTGGCGGTAGCGGCCTGCGAGTACAGCAGCGCCGAGCAGAAGAAGAAGATCACCGCCAGCAGCCACGGGTGCGCCTGAATGACGCTGCCGGCCGTCTCTTTGATCCAGTCGATGTTGGCCTGCACGAAGGTATCGCCCAGCCAGGCGACGCCGAGGATACAAATACAGGCGCTCATGCCGGCCTTGAAGGTGCTGGAGTTCAGCACCATGTCGGTGTCGACGCGGCACAGCAGGGTGGTCAGCGTGGCGACGCTCAGCATGATGATCAGGATGGCGTTGGTGGTGTTCATCAGCGGCTTGGCCACCAGGCCCAGGCCCGGGCTGTTGATGATGGCATAGGCGACAACGCACAGCACGCCCAGCAGGAACAGCAGCACCGAGGCTTTGGCGCGCGGTTTGATCGCCAGCGCGTTGTTGCCGCGCAGGGTGATCAGGCCCTCTTCCAGGCGTTTCAGGTACACCGGATCGTTAGACAGCTTGGAGTCGAACAGCCAAGTTACCAGCAGCGACATCACCAGCACGGCGCAGAAGGTGGACGGGATCACCACCATCAGCAGGTGCAGGTAGCTGACGCCGTGGCCTTCCATCACCGAAGACATGTACACCACCGCGGCGGAGATCGGCGAGGCGGTGATGGCGATCTGGGCGGACACCACGGCGGTCGACAGCGGCCGGCAAGGCTTGATGCCCTGTTCTTTCGCCACTTCGGCGATCACCGGCAGCGCCGAGAGCGAGATGTTGCCGGTGCCGGCGAAGATGGTCAGGAAGTAGGTGACGATAGGGGCGAGAATGGTGATGTGCTTGGGGTTCTTGCGCAGCAGCTTTTCGGTCTGCTGCACCAGATAGTCCATCCCCCCGGCGACCTGCATCGCGGAGATCGCCGCGATCACCGCCATGATGATGGAAATCACGTCGAAGGGAATGCTGCCCGGCTTGACGCCGATCAGCGCCAGGACCAGAACGCCCAATCCCCCCGCGAACCCGATACCGATACCGCCCAACCTGGCCCCTAAAAAGATGGCCAGCAGAACGATAACCAATTCCAAGGCTAGCATAGTGTTTACTCCTTAAAATGAGAGAAATTGAAAATCAAACGTTAAAATTTTGTGGGCGCCGGAAAGTAAAAAGGCACGCTATCCAGAGGATTTAGCGTGCCTTTCAGGGCTACCGGGTAGGTCTGTTATTGTTCATTTTCATCCGTATAGCGTTTGGCTTTATAGGCCGGGTGCATCAGGTTCTCCACGGAGAAGATGTCATCCAGCTCGGCTTCGGTCAGCAGGCCGCGTTCCAGCACCACTTCACGCACGCTCTTGCCGGTTTCGGCGCAGATCTTCCCGACGATGTCACCGTTATGGTGGCCGATGAACGGGTTCAGATAGGTGACGATACCGATCGAGTTGAAGACGTAGTGTTCGCAGACTTCTTTATTCGCGGTGATGCCGTTAATGCATTTTTCCAGCAGGTTGTAGCAGGCGTTGGTCAGGATGTGGATCGACTCGAACATCGCCTGGCCGATCACCGGCTCCATCACGTTCAACTGCAGCTGGCCCGCTTCGGCCGCCATGGTAACGCAAGTGTCGTTGCCAATCACCTTGAAACACACCTGATTGACCACTTCCGGCACGACCGGGTTCACTTTGGCCGGCATGATGGACGATCCCGCCTGCAGCTCAGGCAGGTTGATTTCGTTCAGGCCGGCGCGCGGGCCGGAGGAGAGCAGGCGCAGGTCGTTGCAGATTTTGGACAGTTTCACCGCCAGGCGTTTGAGCGCGCTGTGCACCATCACGTAGGCGCCGCAGTCGGAGGTGGCCTCGATCAGGTCTTCCGCCGGCACCACCGGCAGGCCGCTGACTTCCGCCAGTTTTTGCACCGCCAGCGGCTGATAGCCTTCCGGGGTGTTGAGTGCGGTGCCGATGGCGGTGGCGCCCAGGTTCACTTCTAGCAGCAGCTCCGCGGTGCGGTGCAGGTTGCGGGTCTCTTCGTTCAGCAGCACGCTGAAGGCGTGGAACTCCTGGCCGAGGGTCATCGGCACTGCGTCTTGCAGCTGGGTGCGGCCCATTTTCAGGATGGTTTCGAACTCTTTCGCCTTGCGGTCGAAGCCTTCACGCAGCTGGTTGATGGCGTCGATCAGTTTCTGGTTGGAGGCGTACACCGCGATGCGGAACCCGGTCGGGTAGGCGTCGTTGGTGGACTGGCACTTATTGAGGTGATCGTTCGGGTTCAGGTACTGGTATTCGCCTTTTTGGTGGCCCATCAGCTCCAGGCCGATGTTCGCCAGCACTTCGTTGGTGTTCATGTTCAGCGAGGTGCCTGCGCCGCCCTGGAACACGTCCACCGGAAACTGATCCATGCATTTGCCTTTATCCAGCACCTCGTCGCAGGCCTGGATGATCACGTCGGCGATTTTGCGCGGGATGGTTTTGAGTTCTTTGTTGGCCATCGCCGCGGCCTTTTTCACCATCACCATGCCGCGAACGAACTCGGGGACATCGCTGATTTTGCTGTTGCTGATGTAGAAGTTTTCAATCGCACGCAGAGTGTGAACTCCGTAGTAAGCGTCTGCGGGGACTTCACGTGTTCCTAACAGGTCTTCTTCGATACGAATGTTGTTTGACATGAGAACCTTCTCTATGTGTTGCTGCCGAATTAATAATTTGTCAGGTCAGGGCTAGTAAGGGCACAGCCTAAATTAATATTGCCGAAGGCTTGGGGCGTGAAACGATTAACCAAATCGCCCGTTGCTGCCCAGATCATATGCTGGTTGGTAAGAAATGACTGAATCCAGATCACCTTATGGTGTTTAAGGATATGCCCTTTTCCGGTTCTGTGACTTCTTTCACGTTTGTGAACTTTAGCAATAAAAACCGGCTCTCGGTTGAAATGGTGGGGTGATGCCCTCATTGTAATGGTGTCGGCCGTTTACGGCCTCTTTTTTCGCGCCGTCGCCCCGTGGCGGCCGCGCTTTACCTACCGATAGGAGAACCAGGTGCGCTGGTTACCGCTACTGCTGATATTTCTGCTGGCTTACATAGAAATATCCATCTTTATCAAAGTCGCCGCCGTGCTCGGCGTGGCTGTCACCCTGCTGCTGGTGGTGTTCAGCTCCTGCGTCGGCATTTCGCTGGTGCGCAATCAGGGCATGAAAACCTTCGTGCAGATGCAGCAAAAACTGGCGGCCGGCGAAAGCCCGGCGGCGGAAATGGTGAAAAGCGTTTCGCTGGTGCTGGCGGGCTTCCTGCTGCTGATCCCGGGCTTCTTTACCGACTTCCTCGGCCTGTTGCTGCTGCTGCCGCCGGTGCAAAAATCGTTGACGCTGAAGCTGATGCCGCACCTGTCGGTTTATCGCCCCGGCGGTTGGACGGGCGGCGACGCCGCCAACGGCAACACCTTCGACGCTGAAGCTGATGCCGCACCTGTCGGTTTATCGCCCCGGCGGTTGGACGGGCGGCGACGCCGCCAACGGCAACACCTTCGACGCTGAAGCTGATGCCGCACCTGTCGGTTTATCGCCCCGGCGGTTGGACGGGCGGCGACGCCGCCAACGGCAACACCTTCGACGGTGAATTCCAGCGCAAGGACGACGAACGCCCGGTGCTGGAACACCGCCCGGACGAGGAGCGCAAGCCTCACGATCGTTAAGCAAACGCGGCTCAGGCCGCGTTTTTCATCTCTGTAGCACCCGCGCGACCAAAAATGCGAAATTTTTTTCGTTAGCCCCCTTGAAGGGGGCTGGAACGCCCCCATCTCAAATCCCACGAGGCCGGTAATAACAACCATCCGGTGTACAACCCTAAATCTGATAGAGACCTTCTTACAGGAGAGCGTTCAATGAGTATTCGTCCATTGCATGACCGCGTTATCGTCAAGCGCAAAGAAGTTGAATCAAAATCTGCTGGCGGCATCGTCCTGACTGGCTCTGCGGCGGGTAAATCCACTCGCGGTGAAGTGGTTGCAGTGGGTAAAGGGCGTGTGCTGGAAAGCGGCAACATCCAACCGCTGGATGTGAAAGTTGGCGATATCGTGATTTTCAACGACGGCTACGGCGTGAAAGCAGAGAAGATCGACAATGAAGAAGTGTTGATCATGTCCGAAAGCGACATTCTGGCAATTGTTGAAGCGTAATTGCGCTTTATCTTCTGAACTGAACGAGTTGAAGGGAAATACCAATGGCAGCTAAAGACGTAAAATTCGGCAATGACGCTCGCGTGAAAATGCTCCGCGGCGTGAATGTTCTCGCTGATGCAGTAAAAGTGACTCTGGGCCCGAAAGGCCGCAACGTAGTGCTGGATAAATCTTTCGGCGCACCGACCATCACCAAAGACGGCGTTTCCGTTGCGCGTGAAATCGAACTGGAAGACAAGTTCGAGAACATGGGCGCACAGATGGTGAAAGAAGTGGCCTCCAAAGCGAACGACGCGGCGGGCGACGGCACCACCACGGCAACCGTGCTGGCGCAATCCATCATCACCGAAGGCCTGAAAGCGGTTGCTGCAGGCATGAACCCGATGGACCTGAAGCGCGGCATCGACAAAGCGGTTGTCGCTGCGGTTGAAGAACTGAAAAAACTGTCCGTACCTTGCTCCGATTCCAAAGCTATCGCTCAGGTAGGCACCATCTCCGCCAACTCCGACGAAACCGTGGGTAAACTGATCGCGGAAGCGATGGAGAAAGTGGGCAAAGAAGGCGTTATCACCGTTGAAGAAGGCACCGGCCTGCAAGACGAGCTGGACGTGGTTGAAGGTATGCAGTTCGACCGCGGTTACCTGTCCCCATACTTCATCAACAAGCCGGAAACCGGTTCTGTTGAGCTGGAAAGCCCGTTCATCCTGCTGGCTGACAAAAAGATCTCCAACATCCGCGAAATGCTGCCGGTGCTGGAAGCCGTTGCCAAAGCAGGCAAACCGCTGCTGATCATCGCTGAAGACGTAGAAGGCGAAGCGCTGGCGACCCTGGTGGTCAACACCATGCGCGGCATCGTGAAAGTGGCTGCCGTTAAGGCGCCTGGCTTCGGCGACCGCCGTAAAGCCATGCTGCAGGACATCGCGACCCTGACTGCCGGTACCGTTATCTCTGAAGAGATCGGTCTGGAGCTGGAAAAAGCCACCCTGGAAGACCTGGGCCAGGCAAAACGCGTTGTGATCAACAAAGACACCACCATCATCATCGATGGCGTGGGCGACGAAGCGACCATCCAGGGCCGCGTTGCTCAAATTCGTCAGCAGATCGAAGAAGCGACCTCTGACTACGATCGTGAAAAACTGCAGGAGCGCGTAGCGAAACTGGCCGGCGGCGTTGCCGTTATCAAGGTTGGCGCAGCCACTGAAGTTGAAATGAAAGAGAAGAAAGCCCGCGTTGAAGACGCCCTGCACGCGACCCGCGCTGCAGTGGAAGAAGGCGTGGTTGCTGGCGGTGGCGTAGCGCTGATCCGCGTTGCAGGCAAAATCGCCGCGCTGAAAGGCGACAACGAAGACCAGAACGTGGGTATCAAAGTTGCGCTGCGCGCAATGGAAGCCCCTCTGCGTCAGATCGTGGTCAACGCCGGTGAAGAAGCTTCCGTTATCGCCAACCAGGTGAAAGCGGGCGAAGGCAGCTACGGCTACAACGCTTACTCTGAAGAATACGGCGACATGATCGCGATGGGTATCCTGGATCCAACCAAAGTGACCCGTTCTGCTCTGCAGTACGCGGCTTCCGTGGCTGGCCTGATGATCACCACCGAATGCATGGTCACCGACCTGCCGAAGGCTGACGCACCGGATCTGGGCGCAGCAGGCGGCATGGGTGGCATGGGCGGCATGGGCGGCATGATGTAATCATCCCCCACACGCTTGTGTGCTGAGAACCCCGGTCAAACGACCGGGGTTTTTTTTATCTTAAAAATCAATAAAAAGAATGTTTATTTAGCTTGTTATTAGTTCACTGAATGAATTATTGCAGTATTTTGCTTTTACCCTAAACCGTTGTCGTTTCGTACCGATATAGCCCCTACCAGGCGGGGAATTTTCCCTCGCCGGTGTGACTGTCAACGGAGACGACTTATGCTGAAAAATATGAAAATAGCCACCTGGCTGATGTTGATGCTGTTGCTGTTGGGCTTGATGCCCATGGGAACCGGCGCCATCGCCTTCTATTTCATGCAGCAAAACGGCAACAGCATCGGCAGGATGAGCACTTTCTCCGACGAGGAAGCCGCGCTGAACCGCAGTTGGCGTGCTTTGCTGCAAACGCAGACGCTGATCGACAACATGGCGTTCGAGCGCATGGCGCAGACGGACGCCGCCGATATCCGGCAGGGCATCATTGAGGCACGTAACGAGCTGCGCAGCGCCGACGTCGCGTTCAACCTGTTCTGGGAGACGCCGGGCCTGACGGTATCGCGCCCGGATCTGGGCGAGGCGATGAAAAAGGTCTACCTGGCGCAGCAGGCGGTGCTGAAGCAAGAGCTGACGCTGTTGGCCGACACGCCGCAGGTGGCGCTGATCGAGCGGCTGCACGCTATGGCGGCAGAGAAGCGCCAGGTGCGCCAGCGGCTGGATAGCCAGTTTGCCGACTACATGCGGGCCACGGTGGCCGCCCATCGTCTGGCGGTGGAAGAGGCGGAGCAGACCCAAAAAGTCTTTGCACGCCTGCTGAGCGGCACCCTGGCGGCGATCCTGCTGCTGCTGGTCGCCGTGCAACGTGATTTCCGCCGGCGCTTGATCCTGCCGCTGCGCCAGATCGCCGAACACTTGCAAAAGGTTGGGCGCGGCGATCTGCGCTGCGAGATCGCGGTACGCAACAACAATGAGATCGGCATGCTGTTTGCCAGCCTGCGAACGATGCAGCAGGAACTGAGCGCCACCGTGCAGCAGGTGCGTGACGGCGTGGAGTCGATCAACCACGGTACGCACGAGATCGCCGTCGGCAACGCCGACCTTTCCAGCCGCACGGAAGAACAGGCCAGCGCGCTGACGGAAACCGCCGCCAGCATGGAACAGATCACCGCGACGGTGCGGCAAAACGCCGATAACGCCAACCAGGCCGCCGGGATGGTCAATCAGACCGCCGGCATTGCCCGCAACGGCGAAACGCTGATGGCCAGCGCGGTCGACAAGATGCGGGCGATCAACGACAGCGCGCGTCAGGTGGGGGATATTACCAGCGTGATCGACGGCATCGCCTTCCAGACCAATATCCTGGCGCTGAACGCCGCCGTGGAGGCCGCGCGGGCCGGTGAACAGGGGCGGGGTTTTGCGGTGGTGGCCGGCGAGGTGCGCAATCTGGCGCAGCGCTGCGCGACTTCGGCCAAGGAAATCAGCAGTTTGGTCGACGGCGTGACCGGCGATATCGCCGCCGGCGTGCGCTTGGTGGAGCAGGCAGGCGAGACGATGAATGCCATCGTTGGCTCGGTGAACCAGGTGACGTCGCTGATGGATAACATCTCGTACGCGTCGGAAGAGCAAAGCAAGGGCGTCGAGCAGGTCGGGGTAGCGGTGACCCAGATGGATCAGGTGACCCAGCAGAACGCCGCGCTGGTGGAGGAGGTGGCGACCACCGCCGTCGGCGTGGAGGAGCAGGCGGCCCTGCTGGCGCAGGCGGTGGCGGTATTCCAACTGGCGGAGGGGGAACCGCACCAGGGCGACGTGGAGGCGCAGGCATCGGCGGCCGTTGCCGCTTGGGCCTAACGCCGCCGCACTGTATTTGATGATATTTTTGCCGCCCGGGGCGATTTAGCTGGTAAACTGGTAAGTCATCAGCTGTCGCTCAAGACGTTGGCCCGCTCGCGTGGCAACGGATGCTTAAGAGATGGCATCGCTTTCTGATAAGCTTTTGCGTGATTCTCAACATCGAATGGGGAACAAGATGCGGATTAAAGCCTTACTGGGTCTCTCGGCAGCGATGCTGCTGGCGGGTTGCAGCACCACTCATGAACTGACCGCTGCGGGTCAGCAGATCAAGTTCACCGACAGCAAGCCGGCGGCGGAATGCCAGCTGCTGGGGGAAGTGACCGGCACCCAGAGCAACTGGCTGTCCGGCAACGGCGGTGAAGGCAGCTCCATGCGCGGTGCGGCCAACGATCTGCGCAACAAGGCGGCGGCCATGGGCGGCAACGTAATCTACGGCGCCAACAGCCCGAGCCAGAACCTGCTCTCCAGCTTCGCACCGCTGGACAGCAAAATGGTCGGCCAGGTTTACAAGTGCCCGTAAGGCGCTGAGGCCGGAGCCGCAAAGAGATAAAAAAAGAGGAATGCCACGGCATTCCTCTTTTCGTTGGGGGACTTGGCGCGCGTCACTCCTGCATCAGGCGCAGATCGATCGGCGTTTTGCTCGGTTCGCCGCCCACTTCGCGCGTCAGGCGCGGCACCAGATAGCCGGACACCTTGCTCAGCAGCGCTTGCATGATGGCGCGCGCTTCATCGTCGCTGACCATGAAGTGCGCCGCGCCCTGCACCTTGTCCAGCACGTGGATGTAGTAAGGCAGGATACCGGCGTCGAACAGCGCGTTGCTGAGCGCCGCCAGCGTGTCGGCATCGTCGTTGACGTCGCGCAGCAGCACGCTCTGGTTGAGCAGCGTGACGCCGGCGAGGCGCAGCTGCGCCATGGCGCTTTGCAGATCGCGGTCAATTTCGTTGGCGTGGTTGATGTGCGTGACCATCAGCACCTGCAGGCGCGAGGCCGACAGCAGGCGGCACAGCGCCGGCGTGATGCGCGCCGGGATCACCACCGGCAAACGGGTGTGGATGCGCAGGCGTTTCAGGTGCGGGATGGCCTCCAGTTCGCCAACCAGCCATTCCAGCTCGCTGTCTTTGGCCATCAGCGGATCGCCGCCGGAAAAAATGATCTCGTCCAGTTCCGGGTGTTGGCGGATATAATCCAGTGCCTGCCGCCAGTTGTTCTTATTGCCCTGATTATCCTGATAGGGGAAGTGGCGGCGGAAGCAGTAACGGCAGTTGACCGCACAGCCGCCCTTGACCAGCAGCAGTGCGCGATTGCGGTATTTGTGCAGCAGGCCCGGCACCACGCTGCGCTGCTCATCGAGCGGATCGGTGGTGAACCCTGGGGCGTTGATGAACTCCTCTCTGGCGGTCAGCACCTGGCGCAGCAGCGGGTCGTTGGCATCCCCGGGGCGCATGCGTGCGGCGAAGGCGCGCGGCACGCGCAGGGCGAACAGCCGGCGGGCATCGCGCCCCTGCGGCAGTTCCGGGTGCGTATTCAGTGACAAAAGCTGCAGTAATTCATCAGGATCGGTAATAACATCGGCGAGTTGATGCAACCAATCTTCTCTATGTGCCGTACTTTGGGTTATAATGTGTGCCATTTTTTTGGCTAAGCTACCAGTTCAAATATTCAGAGGGCCATCATGGCGACTTATTCTAGCAACGATTTCCGTCCGGGTCTTAAAATCATGTTCGAGGGCGAACCTTACGCCGTCGAAGCCAGTGAGTTCGTTAAGCCGGGCAAAGGCCAGGCGTTTGCACGCGTGAAAATGCGTCGTCTGCTGACCGGCACCCGCGTGGAAAAAACCTTCAAGTCTACCGATTCTTGCGAAGGCGCAGACGTGATGGACACCAACATGAACTACCTGTACAGCGACGGTGAGTTCTACCACTTCATGCACCCTGAGTCTTTTGAACAGCATCAGGTTGACGGCAAAACCGTAGGCGATGCGGCCAAATGGCTGCAGGACAACGCAGAGTGCATCATCACTCTGTGGGATGGCCGTCCAATCGCCGTTCAGCCGCCGAACTTCATCGAAGCAGAAATCACCGATACCGATCCGGGCCTGAAAGGCGATACCGCAGGGACTGGCGGCAAGCCGGCTACCCTGAGCACCGGCGCCGTGGTTAAAGTGCCGTTGTTCGTCCAGATCGGCGAAGTGATCAAAGTTGACACTCGCTCTGGCGAATACGTTTCTCGCGTTAAATAAGTTTCAAAACAGAGGAACCCCCGCGGTTCCTCTGTTTTATCCCATCCCCGTTCGTTGGCAGAAAACCCGCATGTTCAAGAAAACGTTGTTGGCCGTGCTCTCCCTGTTGTTCCTTTTCTCCCTTAGCGGTTGCAATACGTTTCGCGGTTTCGGCGAAGACGTTCAGCATCTCGGCGGCGCCATCTCCCGCACGGCCGGCTGATCCCGCCCTTTAACCCGATGTATTTGCGCCACAAAGCCGGTGGCGATCCCACTCTCTGCGCCAATTTTGACTAAGCTTAGAAAGCCGTACTTTTTCATCAACGACAAATAAGGACTTTCTTATGCTGAAGAAAAGTATTATCGCGATCTTCTCTTTGATGATTTTGACCTCGTTGACCGCCTGTAACACCACCCGCGGCGTGGGTGAGGACATACAGGCCGGCGGCAAGGCCATTCAGCGCAGCGCGGAATAATCCGTTCTCCACCCGGCGGCGTTCCGCGCGCGGAGGGCCGCCGCATTCCTCCTCTTGCCTGAGCGTTAACGCTGCTGCTATCCTGCCGCAGTGCGGGTGAGGTTACCCGCCGTTCATCACCCCGCTGAACGGGACGACCCGTTTACGCGTCATTATATCGGGGACGACCCCAGTGGTAGGGAGGCCGTCTCATGGCCTGGATTATTCTGCTTATCGCCGGTTTGCTCGAAGTGGTTTGGGCTATCGGTCTGAAATACACCCACGGTTTTACCCGGCTGACGCCGAGCATCATCACCATCGCCGCGATGGTGGTCAGCATGTTGCTGTTGGCCAACGCCATGAAAACGCTGCCCGCCGGCACCGCCTATGCGGTGTGGACCGGCATCGGCGCGGTGGGCGCGGCCATCATGGGCATGGTGCTGTTGGGCGAGTCGACCAATATCGCGCGTATCATCAGCCTGTGCCTGATCGTGGTCGGCATCCTGGGGCTGAAGTTCAGCAGTCACTGATCGGCGGACTGTTGCACCCAGATCAGCGCATCGGTGGCGAAACCGTAGCCCTTGGCCGTCTGTAATAAGCTGTCGCGTACGCCGGCGTCAAGCGTCGGGGTGCGCGACAGGATCCATAGATAGTCGCGGTTTGGGCCGCAAACCAGCGCGTAGCGGTAGTCCGGGTCCAGGGCAATCACGTTATAGCCGCCGTAGAAGGGGCCGAAGAACGACACTTTCAACGCCGCGACCTGCGGTGAGCCGATAAAGTAGGCTTTGCCTTCGCTTTCTTGCCATTGCTGTTTCTGCGGATTGAAGCCGCGATTGATGACTTTCAGCCCGCCGTCGGCGCGTGGGCTGTAGTGGGCGGTTACCTGCTGCAAACCGCGTTCAAAACGATGATCCAGACGCGCGATTTCGTACCAGGTGCCGAGATAGCGCTGACTGTCGAAAGGGGTCACGACCTTGATGTCTTTGGGCGGGGAGACGCTGCAAGCGACGGAGAGCAGGGCAGAAAGCATGACGCTAAGCTTTGACCATAAACGCATCGGTGACTCCTGTTTACCGGGGGCGAGTAGACAGTGTAGCCGATGAGAAAAGGGCGGCCAACGGGCGTTGGCCGCCTGAGCGGTTTACAGGGTGACGACGCCGATAACGGTGACCACGCTGAGGATCGCCGCCAGACCGTAGAACACCCATTTGCCGGCCGGTACGTGGATCTTCAGATCGTGCATCGCATGGTGGATGCGGTGCAGGCCGCACCACAGCGGCAGAATGATCATCAGCAGCAGGAACAGGCGGCCGATCAGGCTCTGGCAGAACGCCAGCACGCGCTCGTAGCCCAGTGCTTCACCGGGGAACAGCCCCAATGGCAGCAGAATGCCGACCAGCAGCACGATGGCCGGTGCGACGATCGCGCCCCACATGCCGCCGGCGCCGAACAATCCCCAGAAAACCGGCTCGTCGGAGCGTTTAGGTGCTTGATTTATCATGTTTCCTCCGGATTAGATCAGGGCCACGGCCAGGATGACCACGCTGACGACGACCGTGACGGCCCACAGCCCTTTCACGATGGGGCCCGGCCCCATTTTCTCGCTGTTGACCACGATATTGGCGGCCTTCGGCGCCAGATCGAACCAGGTTTTGGTGTGCAGCGCCGCCGCCAGCAGGGCGACGACGTTGATCAACAGCACCAGCGGGTTCTGCAAGAAGCCGACGAAGCCGGCCCAGCTCTCGGCGCCGCCCTTCAGCGCGAACACGCCGTAGAGCAGCACGAGGCTGAACCACACCGCCAGCACTGAGGTGCCTTCGCGCAGCATGTAGAAACGGTAGAAGCCGAGCTTTTGCCACCAGGTGGGCGTCATGGTGCGCACATAGGGCTTACGTTGAGTTGTCATGGCAATTTTTCTCCCTTATTGCGGCTTCAGCATGGCGATCATGAAGTCTTTGGCGCTCTCCACCTTGCCCTGCTGGATGGCGGCGGCGGGATCGACGTGTTTCGGACAGACTTCGGAGCAATAGCCGACGAAGGTGCAGCTCCAGACGCCGTTTTGGCCGTTAAGCTGCGGCATGCGCTGTTTCTTGCCGTGGTCGCGGTTGTCCAGGTTGTAGCGGTGCGCCAGCGTGATCGCCGCCGGGCCGATAAACTCGGGGTTGAGGCCGAACTGCGGGCACGCGGCGTAGCACAGGCCGCAGTTGATGCAGCCGGAGAACTGGTGATACTTGGCCATCTGCGCCGGGGTTTGCACGTTCGGGCCGTCTTCCGGTTTGCGATCGTTGCCGATGATGTACGGCTTGATCGCCTCCAGGCTTTCGATGAAGTGGGTCATGTCGACCACCAGATCGCGCTCGATCGGGAAGTTGCCCAGCGCTTCGACCTTCATGCCGCCGACGTAATCGCGCAGGAAGGTTTTGCACGCCAGCTTCGGCACGCGGTTGACCATCATGCCGCAAGAGCCGCAGATCGCCATGCGGCAGGACCAGCGGTAGGAGAGATCCGGCGCCAGGTTGTCCTTGATGTAGCCCAGCGCGTCGAGCAGCGAGGTCTGTTCGTCGTAAGGCACGGCGTAGGTGACGAAATGCGGCTCGGCGTCGCTTTCCGGGTTATAGCGCATGACTTCGATCTTCAGGGTTTGCATCTCAGCCATTTGCCTGCTCCTTATTCTTTTTCTCCTGCGCTTCGGCTTCTGCGCCGTAGACGCGTTTGGCCGGCGGCAGCTTGGTGATTTTCACGTCGCTGTATTCGAGGCGTGGTGCACCCTGCGGGTTATGGAACGCCAGCGTATGCTTGAGGAAGTTGACGTCGTCACGCTCGGTGCAGCCTTCGTCCAGGCGCTGGTGAGCGCCGCGCGACTCTTTGCGGTTAAACGCGGAGTGCGCCATGCATTCGGCGACGTCCAGGCCGTAACCCAGCTCGATGGTGTACAGCAGATCGGTATTGAACACGCTGGAGTTGTCGGTGATGTTGACGCGCTTGAAGCGCTCTTTCAGCTCCGCCAGCTTATCGATGGTTTTTTGCATCAGCTCCGGCGTGCGGTAGATGCCGCAGCCTTCTTCCATCGACAGCCCCATTTCGTCGCGGATCTTCGCCCAGTTTTCGTTGCCTTCCTGCTTCATCAGGTTGCTCAGGCGGGTTTCGACGTCGCGGGTTTGCGCATCCAGCGCGCTGCCGTTGGCCGGCGCGGTTTCCAGCGCGCGGCGGGCCGCTTGCTCACCGGCGACGCGGCCGAACACCACCAGTTCTGCCAGCGAGTTGGAGCCGAGACGGTTGGCGCCGTGCAGGCCGACGGAGGAGCATTCGCCGACTGCGAACAGCCCCTTGATGCGGGTTTCGCAGTTCTGGTCGGTTTCAATGCCGCCCATGGTGTAGTGCGCGGTCGGGCGCACCGGGATCGGATCTTTCACCGGGTCGACGCCGACGTAGGCCTTGGCCAGTTCGCAGATGAACGGCAGCCGCTCCAGCAGCTTTTTCTCGCCCAGGTGGCGCAGATCGAGGTAGACCACGTCGCCGCGCGGGGTGGCGATGGTGCGGCCGGCGCGCCATTCGTGCCAGAAGGCTTGGGACACTTTGTCGCGCGGGCCCAGCTCCATGTATTTGTTCTTCTGCTCGCCCAGCGGGGTTTCCGGGCCCATGCCGTAATCTTGCAGGTAACGGTAGCCGTCCTTGTTCACCAGGATGCCGCCTTCGCCGCGGCAGCCCTCGGTCATCAGGATGCCGGAACCGGGCAGGCCGGTCGGGTGATACTGCACGAACTCCATGTCGCGCAGCGGCACGCCGTGGTGGAACGCCATGCCCATGCCGTCGCCGGTAACGATGCCGCCGTTGGTGTTGTAGCGGTAGACGCGCCCGGCGCCGCCGGTGGCCATCACCACCGCGTTGGCGCGGATCTGCACGCGGGTGCCTTCCATCATGTTGAGCGCCACCAGGCCGCGCGCCTGGCCGTCATCCACTAGGATATCCAGCACGAAGTGCTCGTCGAAGCGCTGGATCTGCGGGTATTTCAGCGAGGTCTGGAACAGGGTGTGCAGCATGTGGAAGCCGGTCTTGTCGGCGGCGAACCAGGTGCGTTCAATCTTCATGCCGCCGAAGCGCCGCACGTTGACCGAACCGTCCGGTTTGCGGCTCCACGGGCAGCCCCACTGTTCGAGCTGGGTCATCTCGCGCGGGCACTGATGCACGAAGTGATCGACCACGTCCTGTTCGCACAGCCAGTCGCCGCCGGCGACGGTGTCGTGGAAGTGGTAGTCGAAGGTATCGTGATCCTGGGTGACGGCGGCGGAGCCCCCCTCGGCGGCGACCGTGTGGCTGCGCATCGGGTAGACCTTAGAGATCAGCGCGATTTTCAGTTGGGGATTGGCTTCCGCTGCGGCTATTGCTGCACGTAAACCAGCGCCCCCGGCCCCAATAATGGCAAGATCGGCGTTAAAGGTTTGCACTGCATTCCTCCAATGTTCTTATTAAGAACGGCAAGTTAAATATCTATGCTTAAAATTTAGCGAACTCTTCGGGTGCTAACTAATTGAACCGATTAATGTTGCTTAAAGGTTAAGGATAGATATCTCCCACCAATAATGGGGAATTAACTATACCTAAAGTTAAGTAGTCGAAATTTGATGTGATCGATTGTTTTGTCGATTAACGCTCGACCAACAGGCTTGCCTGCCTTTTCGCGTGTTCGGCGTGCTTTACCCTTTTTAACGCGCTTTTGCCGCCTATTTATCGGAAATTGGCGTTATGGCCGGTTGTGTATCGTGAAGAATTTGTTTGGCTGCAAGGATGCGAGTAGACTGCATCCCCTGTTTGATTTCGGAGTTAATTACCATGAGCGAAACGGCAAGCTGGCAGCCTAGTGCACCCATCGCCAATTTGTTGAAACGCGCAGCGATTCTGGCTGAGATCCGGCGTTTCTTCGCCGATCGTGGCGTGCTGGAAGTTGAGACGCCCACCATGAGCCAGGCGACGGTCACCGACGTTCACCTGTTCCCGTTCGAGACGCGTTTCGTCGGGCCGGGGGCGGCAGAGGGCCTGACGCTATACATGATGACCAGCCCGGAATATCACATGAAGCGCCTGCTGGCGGCGGGCAGCGGCCCGATCTACCAAATGGGGCGCAGCTTCCGCAATGAAGAAGCCGGGCGACATCACAACCCGGAATTCACCATGCTGGAGTGGTACCGTCCGCACTACGACATGTACCGCCTGATGAACGAAGTGGACGATCTGCTGCAACAGGTGCTGGACTGCGAGAGCGCGGAGACCCTGTCTTATCAGCAGGCCTTCCTGCGCCATCTGGACATCGATCCGCTGTCGGCGGAGAAGGCGCAGCTGCGCGAAGCGGCGGCCAAACTCGACTTGAGCAACATCGCCGATACCGAAGAAGATCGCGATACGCTGCTGCAGCTGCTGTTCACCGTGGGCGTGGAGCCGCATATCGGCCGTGAAAAGCCGGCGTTCGTTTACCACTTCCCGGCCAGCCAGGCGGCGTTGGCGGAGATCAGCACCGAGGACCACCGCGTGGCGGAGCGTTTTGAGGTGTACTTCAAGGGCATCGAGCTGGCGAACGGTTTCCGCGAGCTGACCGACGGCCGTGAACAGCAGCAGCGCTTCGAGCAGGACAACCGCAAGCGCGCGGAGCGCGGCCTGCCGCAGCAGCCGATCGACTATAACCTGCTGGCGGCGTTGCAGCACGGCATGCCGGAGTGTTCCGGCGTGGCGCTGGGCGTGGATCGCCTGGTGATGCTGGCGCTGGGCGCCGAGAGCCTGAGCGACGTATTGGCCTTCCCGGTCGGGATCGCCTGACGTTTCAGGCGGTAAGACAAGCAAAAAGGGCCGGCATTTGCCGTAATGCCGATCAGTTAAGGATCACTTGAACGATCCTGTCGCTGTGTAAGAATCCGTAATCTCTCTGAGGTTACGGATTTTTTTATGTTGCTGAGTCAGGCTCTTGATACCGTTCTTAAATTCTCCCCCAAAGAATTCGCTGCGCTT
>NZ_JBZXDO010000048.1:0-20120 GCF_058725505.1 Serratia sp. A07 | reverse complement strand
AAGTGCGGCATGGTGAAGGTGATGTGTTGCCAGTCGCAGTCGGGCAGGATGTGCTGCTGCTCGGCAATCCACTGTTCGGTGCCTTTTAGGCCACAGCTGCTACAGGCCTTGGACTTGCAGGTCTGGCAGAGAAAGCGAGAGTGTGTGCAGTCAGGCGAGCTGCAGCAATAGCGTCGCACACCCATGGCGCAGGTACCGCAGGCAAGCATGCGCTCGACGGAGAGTTTGGTCCAGTCGCTGAGTTGATGACCATTTTTCTCGAGGAAGCGTTCCCAGCCTTCATCGTGCTGGAACAGGAGCTTTGCGGGGCGCGGTATGTACATGAAAGGCAGTATAAAATACGGCGATGAGGGTGGAAAGGACTTCGGCTGCGCAGCAGACGAGCTCACGCCGTAGGCGTGCTACCGTTCCCCGTTGTGTGGTTTCCAACAATGCAAACATGGCGGGGGTGGTTATTTCTGATTAGGCGTAATTGGTTTTTTAAAGGCTTCTTTCTCGCGTGTCAGGCGTACAGATTGCGGGAAGTGGAAAGCCAGCTCGCCGCGGCTCTCGGCCTCAATGATTCCGGTGGTACCGTCAGGGAAGGTCACGTGCACCGCATCGCCTTTGGCCAGGTACATTCTCAGCATGTGAGATCCTCAGTATTGGCCCCGTCGCCGGGGCCGGATGATTAACGCACCTGCAGCGACGGTTCGCCGATTTCGATATGCGCGCCTTTGACTTCCACGCCGTTCTCGATTGCCTCTTTGATGGCTTTCTTGTCCGGCGCTACCACCGTTTGCACCGTCACCAGTTCATCAGGCAGCAGGTCGGCATTGTCGACCACCACGCTCGCGGATCCTTTGCGCGCAGTGAAGGTGTTCGCCGTGGTTTTAATGGATCCCTGACCGCTGGCCAACAGACACGCCAGCACATACTTGCGGATCGACTTTGCGCGGTTCTCGAATGACTTTTTACGGTCGGTCAGGCGTTTGATTTCCGCCGCCAGAGTGTCGGCTTGCCCCTCAATATTGCGAACGTGAATAAAGGCGGCGTCCAGTTTGTCACCCAGCGCTCCCTCAATGCCTTCCAGTGTGTCGGCGATCATCTCCGGCGTCAGATCGTCGGAGGCTTCGATCAGTTCGTGAAACTTGGCGTAATCAGCGGCCAGTGCAATGGCGGTAGTGCTCATGATGCTTTCTCCTCGGTCAGTGCGGCGATGCGTTCATCTTTCAGGGCGGTCAGTCGGCGCAGTCGGCCGGCCAGGTATTGGGCAAACTCTTTATCGCCTTTTCCGTCGGCGGCCTTGCGATGGGCTTCAATCTCACGGGCGACAGAACCGTGAACCTTGGTTGCTTCAGTCGCCGTAACCGCGCCTTTGAGGGTCTCGGCCACTTTCGCCAGATGCTTGTCCAGCTCTTCACGCATACGGGTTACGCCTTCGGCTTTCTCGCTGGCGTTCTTGAGCGCGAATTCTGCATCGTTCTCTTGGCGGTAGGTCAGATCGTCGTACAGGCCGAGGAACACGTCGGCGGAGAAGCCGAGTTGTGACAGGGCTTTTTTGGTGGCGTCTGTAAGAGACTTTTTCGGGGCTTCACCATCGCTGAGTGGACCGTTTTTGCTCTTGTAAACGTATGGCGTGCAGCCATAAGCGATCACCTCGCCAGTCTGACCGCTGTGCTTGTACCACAGGCGGAATTTCACAGTGTGGTTTACCTCACACAGATAACCGCCGGCGCCGTTCGGAATGATCTCTTGAATAAAGCTCCCGTCCTGCTGCTTCACCGATCGCATGATTGGAGCGCCGTTATCGAAACGCTCTTCGATGATTTCTACACCCCAGTTAATGCCCTGTGGCCCGAATACTTTGGTGGCCTGCATCACCATGTATGTGCCGTTGATCGATGTGCCGCCGCCGTTATTGCTGAATGCCTTGGTAAACTTGGCATCGGTCTTATAAACGCGGTTCCAGATTCCGAGGTTGTCGCCATCCTCCGCCGATTGCTCAGCGATTACCTGCTCAACCTGCGCAGCGCGCTGCTGGAAATCGTCGGCTTTCAGCTGCTGCGCCAGTGCTTCTGCGCGGTCGGCGTTTTCTTCTGCCTGCTGCAGTTGCGGGGATTTCTCCGCTGGTGCGTTGGCGTAAACGCCATAACCCATCTGATCCAGTTGCTGCTTGGCTTGCGCCGCTGCTGCGTCGGTAACTTGCTGCTGCGCCACTTCCGTTTTTTCACCTTGATTTGAGGCGGCAGATTGCGCCGGGCCGGTCTCCGCATGCTGCTGCTCACCGCTGCCGATCAGGCCGTCGATTGAAAAGCGGCCGCCGCCAAGGTTGGCCACCTCGACCGGCTTCTCGTCGTCCTTGCCATAGTCCGTCAGCTCGGCGCATGCAGGGTGGCCAGCAAGACGGGATTTCACAAAGTGCAGGCGTTCGGCGTCGTCGCTGATCAGCTTCAGGTTTTTCAGTCCATCGGAAATGATGCCGTGGCGCACGTCGGTTTCGACGTTGAGAATGCCGACGATCACACGCAGCGTTTTGTCCCACGCGCGCCAGGCGTTATCGCGGTTGGCGATAATCTCTTTGGCGTTCTTCACGTCAGCCGCTTTCGCTTCAGCAGGATTAACGCCCATGATCGATAACGCCGTGTGCATGCTCAACGTGTTGTAGTCGACCGCGCCGCCGGTATTATCGGTGCTGGTGCTGGTGCTGGTGCTGGTGCTGTTCTGCTTGAGGTTTTCGCGATCGTCAGGCTTGTCGACCCAGGCCTGCGCGAATGCGGTGGTGGCTTCTTCGGTCGGCATGGCAGTAGTGTTTTGGAACAGTGCTGAAACCAATTTGTAGACGGATGCGGGGTACATGGCGCCGACAGCGGGAACTGATACAAGCCCGTCGATCACCGCGCGCATGCCGGTATCATCTGGCGTTTCCTCGTCATTGAGCAAATCCACAACCAGCGATAACTGGCTATCATCGATCTCGGCATCACCGTACATCACAACGGCGGCGATCCGAACGTTGGCAGGCTGCGCCATCAGGTCGATAGGGCCGGCCGGCACTTCCGGCTCTGGCTCTTTTGGCGTCCACGCGTTGCCGTCGAACACGTTCTCAGCGGCAAACTTTTCATCGAATTGGCCAATAACCGGGCGAGGGTGCCCGGTCTGATCTTCCACGGTTTTCGCCCCGAAAAAGTTATCAACGCTTTCAGGATATTTTTCGTAAAGCTTGCCGATCGCGATACCCTCGGCCGCTTTCTTGTTCGGCGCATCAAGCGCGATCACCAGCGCCACCGCGCCGTTAACCAGAGCCTTTTTCTTCGGCTCAAAAAGTGAAATGTAGATAGGCATTTTTGGTCTTTCCTCTGTTAAAAATCGGCGCTGGTCAGGCGCCGGGGTGGGTTAAAACTTCTCGCGTGCTACGGCTGTCACGTTGTCGCAATACCAGCTGTAAAGCTCACGCTGGCGCTGCTGCAGGGTGTCAGGCGTCGCCATCATTACTGCCATCAGCAGGCGGTCGCGGGTGTCGGCGGCGGTGCCGTCGATGTGGGTGAACACCTCGATCGCTTCGTCGGAATAGCCGTGCGTCGCGGCGGCTTCGAATTGGTCGCGCTGCCCGGCATCATCATGGAGTTGCCATAGCGCCAGCTCGGCGCTCAGGTTGTGGGTTTCGATATCCATGGCCACGCCCTCAGTACGGGAGTTCGTCGGCGTCGACAGGGCAGTGCTCAATGCAAAGCAGCTGCTGTACCTGATCGTCGATCTCGGCAATGCGTTTGTAAGTGGCGTCGGCCAGACGGGCTTTTTCCAGTTGCAACGCTTCAACCTGTTTCCCGATGATGTCGATCGGTTCAGGCTGGTTAACGTCGATGTGGATTGTGCGGGTTTCCAGCAGCACGTATTCCGGGTACTGAGACATGTCCATGGTGAACACAGAGATTTTCTCTTGCGTGTACTGGCTAACGTTCGCGTGGATAAACAGCGTGACGGGTATCTGTAGTGCTTTCATAGCGACTCCTGATATACTGCTTACTGATCAGTAGCGTAAGCAGCTGGTCTTTCCTCTGCGTAGGGTTGGTCCCCTACGCAACCTGATGATTGGGTTGGTCCCCTTTCATCCATCTCCCCGAGATGTAAACTCGGGGTAATCAGCCCGCCTTGTGCGGGCTTTTTACTGCCTAAAATTAGGTGCCGGTCTTTCCCGGCCGTCAGGGCTGGTTAGGCCCGCTGGTCTTTCCTCGATTGCCGCGTTAAAAAAATGCCCCGAGGCTCGGGGCCAAATCTCACACAGCATGGTCTTTCTGGTTGTGGTGGCCGAGAACAACGCCCCGAAGTTACGACCACCACGTTTAAATTCTTTGCCGCGTATCGCCCGGCTGGCGGAACATTTCTGAACAACCGCTGCAGGGTTAGTGCGCTGTTGATGGGAATTAGCTTAACTAAAGGTAAGTTATAGGTCAATAAAATAACTTGCAAAAAGTTAAGCTTTTGCATTTTGCGGTATAACTAATTGATGTTTAGTTTATTTTTTCTTTGAGTTTTTTCTTGCGGTCAAAAGTTCTTCAAAAAGAGCGTTGAAGTCGTTGACCTTGGCCTCGAGATCAGCGAGGTGGCGATCTTTCTCTGATTCAGGAAGAGAATCAAATAGTTCGATGAGCTTGGCTTGTCGTTCGTCAAGCTCTACCGGCAACTGCTCGGCAGGAAGTGGGGTTTGATCTTCATCACCATAAAGCAACCAGGTAGGAGTACAGCGAAGAGCCTTAGACAATAGAAAAAGGTTTTTGCCTTTCGGTTCAGTGTCTCCGTTCTCCCATTTAAAAACTGTGACGTGAGAAACCTTCACAGCGTCAGCCAGTCGCTGCTGTGAAATGTCCAGTTCTGTCCTGCGCATCTTCATGCGGTCGCTTAATGAGGTCATTTTCATCCAGTTACTATAAATTAATTTGACTTAGCTTTTGTTAAGTTGTAATTTTCAAACAAATGTTAATCACAGGAGGCAAGAATGCTTACTGAAGACGCAGTTAAATTCTTCGGAAATAAAACCAAACTCGCTGAAGCCGCAGGCGTTTCGCAGGCTTCAGTATCGCGCTGGGGGAAGCAAATTCCCGAGCGACGTGCTGCTCGTTTAGATCGCTTAACTGATGGTGAGCTGTCTTACAACCCTGCGGCATACCAGCAACCGAAACCAACGGATGCAGCTTAACAACCAACCCCACCAAAATCTGATTATGCGTAATCGGGTTCGAGCGACAGGAGACGCGAAGTGGAAAACATCGAAAAACTGAAAAACGAGATCGTGAGCTGGGCGGCAGAGCAGGGGCAGGAACACGTTGCTATCGAGATCACCCGCGCATGGTTCCAGCTCGGCGCTGACGGTGGCCGGGTTCGGCTGTATCCGATCGAGGATGAAACCGGCGCCGCGGACTGGCGGGCGATCAACACCAACCGGCAGGCGATATTTCGCCACATGCGCAGCGAGTCGAAAGCCGCGCGTGAGAAGGTGCTGGAACTGGCCGACGCCATGCTAGCCGCACTGCCGGCCGAACGGCGCGCCCGGTTGGCCGGCCCGACTCAGCAGTATTTGCTTTCGGTGGCCATCCGTGAATTTGCCGCCGCGATTATCGCAATCCTGCTAGGTGCCTGTGACACGCCGCAGCGCATTGCCGGCGCACTTGTCGCCCTGCAGGAAACCCAGCGCCTGACCAGCGCCGCGTAAAAACTTTGTACCGAGGAAAGACCAATGCTCAATTCAATCGACCGCATCACCTGGCGGAACGGCTACAAGCTGAACGGTGCGCCAGCGCACCGGGAAGAGATCGAGCCAATTTTTGAAGGCCGGCGCGCTGCTGCGCTGTCGGTCTGGGAACAATACGAGCAGAGCAAGGCCGCGCTGCGCCAACTCAATTTATCGCCGGAGCAGTACCAGGACGCGTGCCGCCAGATAGCGGATGCGCTGGGGATCTGATCATGAGCATGGAACTGATGGTGCGGGCCATGAAAATCAAAGTCGGCAACCCGCTGCGCAAATTGGTGCTGCTGAAACTGGCCGACAATGCCAACGATCAGGGGGAGTGCTGGCCGGCGGTTCAGTACATCGCTGAGCAGTGCGAAATCTCCAAGCGCTCCGCCCAAAATCACATTCAGCAGCTGGTCAAAGACGGTCTGGTGCGTATCGAAGAGCGCAAAGCCGAGAACGGCTTGAACCGCTCAAATATCTATCACTTAGTGCTGGGTGGGTATGGTGCAAATGCTGCACCCTATGGTGCAAATCCTGCATCCATGGGTGCATCTGCTGCAGGGGGGGAGGGTGCAGGAGCTGCACCCAGAATCAGTCATTCTTTTGAATCAGTCAATGAACCTATTGTTGGTGGATCAGCTGGCGCTGATCACCCAGAACAGCCGCAGGCCGATCGGATGGATTATCAAAAAATCCTCGAAACCTATCACGCCAAGCTACCGGAAATGCCATCGGTTCAAATCCTGACAGACGCACGCAAGCGCACGCTGCGCAGCTTCTGGAAGAAATTTAAATTCACGGAAACCCGCTGGGAGCTGTACCTGCAGTTTATCGCCGATAACTGCCGGTGGATGCTGGAAGACCGACCGAACGGCCGCGGTGGCCAATGGCGCCGCAAAAACTTCGACTACCTGATCACCGAGCGCTGCTATGTCGCCGTGAAAGAGGGCCGCGCCGATGATCGATAACCTGCCGGCCGCACCGTACAACATCGACCTGGAGCAGGCCATTCTCGGCAGCCTGATGCACAACACTGAGCACGACAGGGCGGCGGCTGTGTTCGGCCTGCTGAAACCGGAATCGTTCTACCTGGCGGCGCACCGGATAATTTTCACCGAGCTGCGCGCGTTGGTGAACGCCAGCCGACCGACTGACCTGATTACCCTGAGCGATTCGCTCGAGAGCAAGGGCGTACTGGAGCAAGTAGGTGGGTTCGCGTACCTGGCGGAAACCGGCAGGAATACCAGCGTCCCGGCGATGGTCAGCTATGCGCATGCCGTGCGAGAGAAAGCCGTTCTCCGCTACGCGCTGGAGAAGCTTTACGCCTGCGTTGAGCTGGTTGGCGCCAACAACGGCATGGACGCGGCGAACAAGCTGGTCAGCGTGCAGCAGATGATTACCGCCGTATCCGACCATGCGAAAACCGGCAAACGCGGCGGCCTGCGCGTGGCAGGGGAAGTGATCGGCGAATGGGTGGATGAAATGGATCGCCGCTTCCAAGACCCGGACAGCGCCGCCGGCCTGACGTTGGGGATCGAGAGCCTCGACCGGCTGATGCACCCGAAACAGGTACTGCGTGGCGCGCTGGTTGTGGTGGGTGCCCGCCCGAAGATGGGCAAAACAGCGCTGTACAACAAAATCAGCGCGCACTTTGCACTGAACCACCGGCTGCCGACACTCGTTTTCAGCCTGGAAATGACCGATCGGGGAATCATCGAGCGGATGGTTGCCCAAGAGGCCCGCGTGAAGTCGGAAATTTTCTACGTTGGCGCCCACGACGACAGCGACATGGCGCGCGCCATGGCCAAAGCTGCCGAGCTGGCCGAGTCGAACCTGATGATCGACAGCACGCCGGGCGTGACGCTGGCGCACATCGTGGCGGAGTGCCGCAAAGTGAAGCGCCAGCGCGGCACGGTGGGGCTGGTGGCGATCGACTACCTGACCCTGATGAAAGCCGAGGAAGCCGAGCGCCGCGATATTGCGTATGGCGATATCACCACTGGCCTGAAAAATCTGGCCAAAGAATTGGATTGCCCGGTGCTGCTGCTGACCCAGCTGAACCGCAAACTCGAAGACCGTGCCGACAAGCGCCCGGTGCCGAGCGACAGTAAGGACACAGGCCAGATCGAGCAGGATTGCGACGTGTGGATCGGCCTGTACCGCGAGGCCGTATACACCAAAGGCGCAGACCCGCAGCTGATGGAAGTGATTTTGCGCCTGAACCGCGAGGGCGCTACTGGCACCGCGTATGCGCTGCTGGAAAACGGATATATCCGAGACATAACCGACGAGGAGGCCGCGCGCCGGGCGCAAACCGGGCAAGCGAGAGAGCGGCGCTACGCCGACAAGAACGAAGCGACAAAGAGTTTTTAACCGGCGCCTGACCAGCGCTTGAACGACCAAAACGAGGAAAGACCATGAGCACTATCAACGAAATGATCCGCGATAAGCGGTTTGTGATGGATGACGGCTGTGATCACCTGCCGGCCATCATGGACAGAATCAACCAGGCGGCCCGCGCCCGTTCCCGCGCGCCGTACTGCCCACCGCCAAAACCCCAACGCGTCGCCCGGCCGGCAGCCGAGTCCGGCCCGATCGTAAAAATCGGTGACCGCATCAGCTACGGCCGCCGGGTGATGACCGGTATCTACGAGCTGCAGCGCCTGGGGCGCTCTCCTGAAAGCATCGCGCTGATGCTCCGCATGCCCCTCGATCGGGTGTTGCACATCCTGAAGCCTATAACGGCCGTACGCCGCGAAATCATGAAAAGCGTGGCAAGTGGGTTACCCCCACGTGAGAAAGACGTCATGCGCCGTCTGGCGGCCGAATCGAGGGCATAAACCATGGCCGGGCAATCGGACTATCTACCGCCCGGCCTGCCATTCAATCGAGGCAGCTGGACGCTGGAACAGCGCGATTTAGAGCAGTTCGACCTGCGCGCCTGTGGCCTGGTACGCGATTTATTCGCGCGGAAGATCACCCGCACTAGGGTGCTGGTGGCGATTGAAGAGGCGCCGGAGCAATACCGGGAACATTTCAGAGCACGCCTGAATTACTGGCGTGATCGCAGAGAGGGGAAGGGGCTGTGACATATTTGAACGATTGGGTAATCTTCAACTAGCGGGCTATTTAGTAAATCACTTCAAATAATAGCAGTGAAATAAATTACTGAGATTATTATTGCAATTGGCATTATTTGGTGTGGTGTATGTTTATAAAAACAGTATTGTAGTGATTCATGACTTTAACTTAATATTATCATTGGAGATGTTTGATTTTTTAGGCTTAGACTTGTCGGTTTATATCTTGACGAAAGGGACTGAAATGAAAAGAAATATCCAAGAAATACAAATTTCAAATTTAAAATTAGACTTGGAAAATGTTAGATTTGGTCAGGATACGGCTAGTAGTCAACATGAAGCCATAGCATTAATGATGAGCTCAGATATTGAAGCAAGAAAAATACTAAAGCTGGCTGAGCACATTTCTACTTATGGACTCGATCCGACGGAATTACAGCTTGTTTATCAAGATGTCGATAAAAAATATATTGTAATAGAAGGAAATAGAAGATTAACCGCACTTAAGTTGATTTTCACTCCAGATGCTTGCCCTATTGACAAAATGGTGAGGGATTTTAGGAAGGTACATGAGAATACTAACCTAGACTCAATAAGTAGTATTGATTGTGGCGTTGTTAATTCTCGTGAAGATGGCGCAATCTGGCTGGAACTAAAACATACAGGCGAAAATGGAGGTGTTGGTCGCGTAGGTTGGAAAGGTGATATTATCGATGATTATAGAGCTCGACAAGGAACATCTGAATCTGTAGGGCGTCAAATTAGGCAGTTTGTCAACGATAACGAAGAGTTCACAGATGAAGTAAAAGATGGCGTAAATCAAATCCCTGTTACTTCACTGAGTCGATTGTTCTCTAGCAAGCCTGGCCAAGATGCATTTCAATTGAAAATAGTTAGTAAAAAGCTAACACCTATGGTTGATATTAAATTTATTGTCCCAGCTCTTGAATATGCCATTTGCCTTTTTGTTCAAGATGGTATGAACGTTGACGATATTTATAACGACCAGGATAGAAAAGACTTCATATCAAGAATACCAGAGAATATATTACCTCTTTCACTAAAAGAGAAGGCCGATAAGTCTGGAGCTGGAGCTGGAGCTGGAGCTGGAGCTGGAGCTGGAGCTGGAGCTGGAGCTGGAGCTGGAGCTGGAGCTGAAGCCGGAGCTGAAGCCGGAGCTGAAGCCGGAGCTGAAGCCGGAGCTGGTGGTTTAGATGGCGAGAAGGATGAACCCAAGGTGCGCCCGCGTCCGCCGAGTACAGCGAGAAAGTACTTAATTAACTATCCGTTGAGCATTAATCAACCAAGAGTGAATGAAATATACAGAGACTTAAAATCTAGGTTGCTAGTGGATAAAGTTCCAAATTCTGCTGCTATTGTTTTTCGAGTTTTTCTTGAGCTGAGTTGTAATCATTATATAAGTTCACAAAAGATATCCGGCTCGCCAGTGTTGAGGAGTGATAACAAGAAGGAGTTGAGTCTGGCTGACTCAAATCTTTCATTGAAAATACAAAGTGTTGCCATGGACCTAGAATCGAAAGGGATCTGGGGGAAAGGACAATCAAGAGCCATTTGCAAGAGAGCCGCTGGCAGGGATACTTTGGGGTCAGTAGATCACTTTAATGAATTTGTTCACAGTACGACCAGTTCACCAATCCCGTCGGAACTTAAGATCGTAGCTGAAGATTACAAGCCACTGATTGTGGCGATTTGGGCATAGGTCGGAGATGGCCAACTGGCATTTTTTGTGTTCTAATAGCGTTAAAGTCGAAAGTTCAGGGAGATGCCAGTGGCTGGAAAAGAGTTCTTCACTCCGTTAAGATATCCTGGTGGTAAGGGGAAGTTTTCTAGATTTATCAAGGATATAATTAAAAGGAACAATCTCCTTGATGGTCACTATGTAGAGCCATATGCAGGTGGTGCAGGGGTGGCTTTAGAGTTATTATGCACTGAATATGTGTCTACTATCCATATCAACGATGCTGACCCAGCTATATATTCCTTTTGGGTATCTGTATTGGATCACACAGATGATCTATGCCAGATGATTCGCTCTGTGAGTGTAAACATAGATAGTTGGTATAAACAAAAAGAAATTATTTCCTCAACTGAAAAACATAGCGTCTTAGAGGTTGGTTTTGCTGCATTCTTTTTAAATAGAGTGAATAGATCTGGTATATTAAAAGCTGGTGTTATCGGTGGAAAAAAACAATTAGGGAAATGGAAGTTAGATGCTAGGTATAATAAAGAGGATTTGATAAAAAGAATAAAAAAGATCTCCTCTTTTCGAGATAGGATTAAGGTCTACAACTTAGATGCAGTTGAGTTATTAACTAAAATTGTACCTGACTTGCCTAGCAATTGCTTGATATATCTAGATCCACCATACTATGTAAACGGTGCGGTATTATATCGTAATTTTTATACGCACAATGATCACGTTGAAATTTGTGATGTATTATCAAATGTTAATCATCCTTGGATTGTTTCATACGATAACGTTTCTGAAATAAAAAATATTTATCAAGGTTACAAACAAGATGAGTATTTTCTCAGTTATACTGCCCAAGTCAAGAAGAAAGGATCGGAGGTAATGATTTACGGGCCAGGTCTTATTGGTACAAAGTTCGAAAGCAACGTAGAGAATCATAATTTAGACGTTGCTGATATTGAAGCATAACTAAAAATTTTTATATATCAAGCTTTGTGCTTACAGCATTGGTTGGTAAATCACACAACGACAAATGCTGTCTGAATATATAGTAATTTGATTAAATATTGGTGAGTTCCAATAAACAGAGATAATTACTTGATTGATATTTCAGATGTTTTTTATGATTTGCCCGATACTGGAAGAGTAGTTCTTACCTGCGATAATGGCAGTATAACTAGTGCTCGGGTTGTTAAGGAAAACGAGCACATAGCATCACTTAACGCGTTGATTGATTTGGCAAAATCCGCAGGTTATTCAGTTGTTAGACCTGATGGAAACGCGCTATAATTAACGGGCTGGACTGAACACCCAGCCCGTTCGAATTCTGAGCAACTGCTGCGCTACTGGAGAACATTCAATGGCGCAGTATTCGTACATCAAAGCAGCAGGTGATCTACTGGTACCCGCGACCCGGGATGCCAGAGATTTTCTGCGATCCAAAAAAGTCGGCTCTGTTTTATACGCCGATTTCAAACAGGCCCGAAACCCGGCATTTCACCGCAAGCTGTTCTCGTTGCTGAATCTCGGCTTCGACTACTGGCAGCCGACTGGTGGCGCCATATCCCCCGCAGACAAAGCGCTTGTGAATGGGTATGTAAAATTCCTCGCATATTACGCCGGCGGTGAAGATGCGTTGCAGGCCGCCGCCGATGAATATCTTGCGGATATAGCAGAAAAGCGAGCCGAGAATATCAGCGCCGCAAAGTCATTCGAAGCTTTCCGGGCATGGGTAACTATTCAGGCGGGCTTCTACACCAAATTTAGCATGCCTGACGGAACCACTCGTAATGAGCCAAAGTCGATCTCGTTCGCCAAAATGGACGACATCGAATTCAGCGAATTTTACAAAGCCGTCCTTGATGTGCTCTGGAACTACATCCTGTTTCGCACTTTCCCCGATCAACAGTCTGCAGAAAACGCTGCAGCCCAGCTGATGGGGTACACGTCATGAGCAAATTAACCAAAGAGGCTCGCGGTCGAGAATGCCAGGTGCGAATCCCCGGCGTATGCAATTTCAACCCAGAAACCACTGTGTTGGCGCATTACCGGTTGGCCGGAACCTGTGGTACTGCAATAAAACCAGACGACACGCAGGCCGCGTGGGCCTGCAGCGCCTGCCACGATGAAGTAGACCACCGCACGCGCTTTATCGACGCGAACGATGCCCGACTGATGCACGCCGAAGGCGTCATGCGCACGCAAGAAATTTTGAGAAAGGAAGGAAAGCTATGATCTACCCCGACAACATCGGTAAAGGCGACGGCAAAGAGCTGCATTTGCGTGTATTGGAGCGCGTTTGGATACAAGGCCGGCTGAAAATGTGGGGCCGGTGGTCAGGGATGGAAAGTTTCGGCAGGGCCGGCAACATGTTCAACCGACTACTGACGAGCAACAAGATGACAAAAGCGGCGATCACCCAGGCGCTCAATCAGTTGAAAAAGGCGGGATGTGAGCAGGAAGAATTGCGCCAGTACCTGCTCGACATTTTGGAGGGGAAGCAAAAAAGCAGCCTGGCATTTTGCACTGATTCGGAGGCGGCGATTATGGATCGGGTGATCGGTGCCGTTCTGCTGGATTACCCAGGGCTGAAATTTATCATTCAGCAGCGCTATATCGGGAAAGGAAAAAGCCTGAAGGAGATGGCCGCAGATCTGCATGATTATCGCCCTGATTGGTGCATGCGCACCTGCGAGACGCGCGTCGCGGTGTGGGTGAAAACGGCGGAATTCATGCTTTACAGTCCGATGAGTGATGCATTTGAGATGAATAGCGAGCGATTTTATCGTTGACTTTGCGCGGAAAATGATTAAATTGGAGTAAGCTTCGCGAAGTTGTATCCGCAGCGATAAATTAAAAAGAAACCCGCCATTGTGCGGGTTTTTTGCTAAAATAACCTCCTTTAAAATGGAGGGCATCATGGATTGGCAAGGTATTCCGTTTAAATTTTTCGGTGAAGATCCTTTACAACAAGCATTTTTAAGTGTTAGTCACCTTCCGAATATAATTGTGAAAACTGATTTTGCGCTTGATACTTTTTTATCAGGTTTAGTTGCTGGTTTTATACCTGCTGCTGTTGCCATTTGGGCGATGGTCACGAATGCAAAAAACATTCGAGATGAACGATTGCACCAAGAAAAATTATCCAGCACAACAATTACCAAGCAAATTGTATCTGCATCTCGTCAAGTTTGGATCAACGACCTTAGAGAATCCACAGCGAAATTCATTGGTATGGCAACTGGATTGATTAATTGTCTTAACAGCATGGTTGACGAATATAATCCTAATGATAATGCTTCTAGCCTATATATGAAATTATACGAAGAACATAGGATCGCAATGAGCGAACTTGGGTTGCTAAAGTCGAAAATTGAGTTGTTGCTAAATCCTGAGGAAGAAAGGTCCCAGAGAGTTAGTGACGCACTCGATAAACTTAGAGAATTCTTATTAAAAGATCGAGAACCCGATGAGGATATTGATTTTGACGAGCTCACGCCCCACATGGAAAAGCTAAAAGAATGCATTTATGCTGTTATTAAACATGAATGGAAAAAAATATCCGTTGTAGAGAGTGAGACGGTGGGGAGTTAAGGCTTATGTTTAAGATGGCAATTCCTTCTCTTTAAGATTATTTTCTGTATCAGAATTTAGTTATTTCTAAACGTATGCTTAGATGGGCGCCCCGGGGAGTTGCCGCTCCCCGAGGCAGCATGCCCGCGTCAACAGTCACGAGCACACCCCTCTATTGGAGTGCCGAGACATTGAAAAATCATTCAAATGCTGTTGTGTCACGCGCCAGCGGAAAGCCGGCGCCGATCGTCTACGCTGGCGAAACCGTCGGTTATGGATGTGACGATCTCCACGTTGCAACGATCCCGGTTTGGCTTGCCCGCCTGGTGATCAGCCATTTTCACTACAGCAAGCGCGTAGTGAACAACTCCTATTTGCACCTGGGTATTTTTGACGGCCGCGAGCTGGTGGGCGTCATGCAGTGGGGCTACGCGATGAACCCGAGCAGCGGTGCGCGCGTCGTGACCGGCACCGGCAACCGCGAATACATGGAGTTAAACCGGCTCTGGGTGCATGACCGGATGCCGCGCAACACCGAATCGCGCGCAATCAGCTATGCGCTCAAAACTATCAAGTTGCTCTATCCCGCTGTGGATTGGGTGCAGACGTTTGCAGACGAGCGGTGCGGCCGGTTCGGCGTCGTGTATCAGGCGAGCAATTTCGATTACGTCGGCAGCCATCAAACGACGTTCTACGAGCTCGACGGAGAGTGGTATCACAAGATCGCCATGACGACGAAAGGGCGCAAGGCTGGCGCCCGTGGAAATTTCTTGCAGGCGAACGCACACCGCGCCACCGCCCACACATTTAATCAGTTCAGGTATATCCGCTTTCTGAACAAGCGGGCGCGCCGGCGGCTAAACACGAAGCTGTTCAGCCCGAAGCCATATCCCAAACCTGAATCACCATAGCGACCGCCTCCCGGCGGTTTTTCGCTTTTATCACCCGATGATCGGGGCATGCCCCGGCGAGGGGGAAGGATGAGATCCATGCCGGAAAAAATCGCAGATAGCGCCACGCATGGCGGCTGGTTGGTTGGCCTGCTGCTCGGGGCAATAAATTATTTTTCGCCCAGTGAGTGGATGGTGATCGGCATTTTTGTCGGCATCCTCAGTTCCGTTATTGGGTGCATCGTGGGTATTTGGTTCAGGTGCCGGCGAGAAAGGTTACTGAAAATGTACCTCATTGACCGCTCAAACAAGAACATTAACGCGCAAGACGTTGACCTGATAGGGGGCGAGTAGTGGCTTCGATAAAGACCAAACTTAGCGCCGCTATGCTGGCGTTGATTGCTGCCGGCGCATCGGCCCCGGTCATGATGTCGCAGTTTCAGGAAGAAAAAGAAGGACAGCGCCTGACTGCATACCAGGACGGAGTCGGCATCTGGACAATTTGCGGCGGCGTGACGATGGTCAACGGCCAGAAGGTTGTGAAGGGGCAGCGCCTGACCGCCGAACAGTGCAAGCAGATTGACGCTGCCGAGCAGAAAAAGGCGCTCGACTGGGTAGACCGCAACGTCAAGGTAACGCTGACCGAACCGCAGAAAGTCGGGATCGCCTCGTTCTGTCCATGGAACATCGGCCCCGGAAAGTGCTTCACTTCCACTTTTTACAAAAAGTTGAACGCCGGCGACCGTATTGGCGCCTGCCGCGAAATCCGCCGCTGGATATACGACGCTGGCCGAGATTGCCGCATCCGCTCGAATAACTGCTACGGGCAGATCGTACGGCGCGATCAGGAAGCCGAACTGGCTTGCTGGGGATTGGACAAATGAGCGCCTGGCTCTCAAAACTGGCCGGCGGGGGAATGTTGCTCCTGCTTGTGACGGCCATATGCCTGGGTGGTTACAGCTCGCTGTTGTCGCACCGGTTGGAGCTGGCACGCCAGCAGGTTGCAGAGCAGAAAAAGACGCTGGCGCAGCAGACAGGGCTAATCACCACACTGCGCGCGGATGACGCCCGTAATCGCGCAATGATGGCCGAACAGCAACGGAGAGAGCGGCAGCTGCGCCAGCAGGGCGAAAACTACCAGAGGAAATATCAGGATGCCATTAAAAATGACGAGTGCGCCCGCCGCACTGCTCCTGGTGCTGTTCTTGGCCTCCTGCGCGGAACGGACACCGCCGCCGGCGCCGCTCGTGCTGTTTCCCCCTGAATCGGTGTTCACGCCCTGCGAGGTGCCAACATTGCAGGGTGACACATGGGGCGACATTGGCAGCCATGCGCTGGCGCTGCAAACGGCTTTATTAATCTGCGCCGGCCAGGTGGAGACGCTCAACGCCTGGCGGCGAGCTACCACTAGATTAAAGTGATTGAATAACAATTGCGTGGTTATTGAAAATCATTATCATTTGTGAGGGGCGACTACTATACATTTTGTCAAAAGGATTTTGTCATGCTCAAGTTTTTATTAACCATACTAACGGTCTTCTCCCTCAACGCTTGTGTAGCTGAAGGGCCTAAACCGAAGCCTGTATCCAGAGTTAATCCTGTATACCCAATTTATGCTTATGACAATAAGATAGAGGGATATGCAAAAGTAAAATATGACGTTGATAAAGATGGAAAAATTAGTGAGATAAGAATCATAGAGTCAAGCCCTCGGGGTTTGTTCGATAATGCGCTTGTTATGGCGATGTCTAAGTGGCGGTTCGAAAAAAATAAACCATATAAGAACCTGGAGATTACCGTTCGTTTTAAAATGAGCAGCCCAATCTCCCAATGAGTGAGCCCGCTTCGGCGGGTTTTTTTATTGCCCATCACAGAGCATCTATCCAGGTGCTGCGTAATGCGCAAGCAAAGCCACAGGCGACACCCACCGATCACTCAGATCATGGTTGCCCGTGGCTTTTTTTATTCTCGGAGAACGTTATGTCACAACCGGAAGAAAGCTGCCTCGAGCGCGATTACTGTGCCGGTCAACTTTCTCTCCGCGACCTGGCAGAGATACACGGCATCAGTGAGGGGGCAATCAGGAAGCGCGCTAAAAAGCATGGCTGGGTACGCAAGGGAAAGAGCGGTACGCAAAAAGGTACGCAGGTACGCAAAAGCGGTACGCATAATGGAAAGGTGCGTACTAGTCCCAAAGCCAACATAGAAGCAGTCGCCTCGGATAATGACATCAATCCTTATGACGGTTATGGGGATGACGATACGCCAGGCCTAGACCCGCGCAAATACGGGTTAAACGATATGCAGTGGCGTTTCGTGAATGAGTACCTCATCGATCTGAACAGGACGGCTGCATACAAACGAGCGGGTGGAAAGGGCGAAGGCAACACGGCCTATGTCAGCGCCAGCCGCATGTATAGAAACGCTAAGGTGAACAGGGCAATCAGCGACGCGCTGGCTGCTCGCGAACGACGCACCCAGATAACGCAGGATGCTGTCCTAAGAATGTGGTGGGACATCGCCACGGCCGACGTCAACCAGATCACTGAGTACCGCCGGTTATGCTGCCGTTATTGCTGGGGCTTCGGCCACCAGTATCAGTGGATGGACGCTGTGGAGTACGAGGAGGCGGCGCTGAAGGCCAAGGCAGCGAATAAACCCGAGCCATCCGACAGAGGTGGTTACGGCTTTGATGCGATGCTGGATCCTAACCCTGAATGCCCTCGCTGCAATGGCGCAGGCGTTGGCCGCGCGCACTTCCACGACTCCCGAGATTTGACGGGCGCCGCCCGGCGGCTTTTCGCTGGCATTAAGGAGGGCAAGTTCGGGATTGAGGTGATCACCCGCAATCAAGATGACGCGCTGAAGATGGTGGCGCAGCACCTGGGCATGGTGAAAAACAAGACTGAGCTCAGTGGCCCAAATGGAGGCCCTGTAAAAACAGAAAGCGTCAACCTGACGCCGGAAGAAGCTGCAGAGGCCTATCGTAAGCTGATGGGGTAAAGCCGCCATCACATTGGCGGCATTATCCATAATATTAACTTTACTCCCCAGGGCGAGACATGCGACCCAAGGCTTTCGTAGCCGCTATTTTTACATCATTGTTTAAATCATTACTCAGTTCTAACAATCTTTCTGTAATGGCTGGCAGTGCAACACCACCCTCTCCAAGAGCGTAAATAGCTGCAATTTTAACCTGATTATTAAGGTCACGGGTTAATTCCAGAAGTCTGACACTAACATTCGGTAACATACATCCTCCACTGATTATTAAGAACAATTAATATGTTGTTTTAGTCAATGAAGTACAAGGTACATGGATCACGTTATGCCCATTCCATTCCCGTTCAACTTCAAAAAACCAGATTACACACAGGTGTTCGAATGGCGGATGGAGCGCCTGCAGCGCATCAGGGCTAATCCTGAATCGCTCCCAATCATGAAGGCCTTTTATAAGGACAACCCGGCCCAGTTCATCATTGATTGGGGAATGACGGTTGATCCGCGCAACGTCGAGCGGGGCTTACCGGCGCGCATCCCATTTCTGCTGTTCCCAAAGCAGGAGGAGTGGATCCAGTGGTTTGTAGAGCACTGGCGGGCATCAAAACCCGGCATCACGGAGAAAACCCGCGACATGGGCATGTCGTGGCTGACGGTAGGGATGGCTTCGTCGCTCTGCCTGTTTAACCGGGGCGTCTTCGCCGGCTTCGGCTCTCGCAAAGAAGAATACGTCGATAAAATCGGCTCACCGAAGTCTCTGTTCGACAAGGCTCGCAACTTTATCGGTTTGCTGCCGGTGGAGTTTCGCGGCGGCTGGAGTGCCAAACAGCACGCGCCGCACATGCGCATCCTGTTCCCGGAAACCGAATCAGCAATGACCGGTGAGGCCGGCGACGGCATCGGGCGTGGTGACCGCACCAGTTTCTACATCGTGGACGAATCTGCGTTCCTGGAGCGGCCTTCTCTGGTTGATGCTTCGCTATCTGCCACCACCAACTGCCGGCAGGACATTTCAACGCCGAACGGCATGGCCAACTCCTTCGCTGAGCGCCGTCATAGCGGCAAGATCGACGTGTTTACTTTCCACTGGCGTGATGACCCTCGCAAAGACCAGGCTTGGTACGACAAGCAGGTAGAGGAACTCGACGCGGTCACCGTGGCACAAGAAATCGACATCAACTACAGCGCATCCGTCGAGGGCGTGCTGATCCCGTCTGCATGGGTGCAGGCGGCGATCGACGCTCACATCGCGCTCGGCATCGAGCCAACGGGCGTGCGTATGGGGGCGTTGGATGTTGCCGATGAGGGCAAGGACACCAACGCCTTTACGTCCCGTCACGGCTTCCTCCTGGAGGATATCGACGAGTGGTCGGGGAAGGGCGACGACATTTTTGGGACCGTTCAGAAAGCTTTTAACATTTGCGATCAGCAACTGCTTGATCACTTCAGGTTTGACTCAGACGGTCTGGGGGCCGGGGCGCGCGGCGACGCACGGGTAATAAACGAAAACCGTGAAGCTGAGGACATACCGACAATTGTCGCTGTGCCATTCCGCGGTAGCGGCGCGGTATTCGATCCCGAAGGCGAGGCCGTTCGTGGCGATAACGGACGGCCAGCCCGCCTTAACAAGGACTTTTTCGCCAATGCCAAAGCACAGGGGTGGTGGTCACTGCGTACCCGGTTCCAAAAAACCTACCGCGCAGTGACTGAAGGGATGGAGTTTGATCCTGACGAAATTATTTCCATCTCTGGGACGATGAAAAAAAAGGACAAGCTGGTTATTGAATTATCCCAGCCCACTTACACGGTGAATGGTGTGGGGAAAATCGTGGTTGATAAAAAGCCTGACGGCACCAAATCACCGAACCTCGCAGACTCGGCAATGATCGCCTACGCCCCAATGGAAATGCCAATGCTCATTTCCGACGACTTTTTGGAGAGTATTTGATGTGGCCCTTTAAGCGAAAAAAAACGAGTGGCGAGGCGCCGCCAGTGCAGGAGGCGCCAAAATCGCCAGGGATTGCGATCAGCGACGAAATGCTCGCCGAGGTCGGACACAAAAAGCGGCGTGAGTTCGATAAATACGAACCGCCGGCCGGTGTTATCCCTGACGGTATCCGCAGTGCGATTCTTGCGATGGATGCAACGCCATACGA
>NZ_JBZXDO010000047.1:0-21140 GCF_058725505.1 Serratia sp. A07 | reverse complement strand
GGGCTCTATGAGTCCGAACTTAGAGCGCCCCTCTGGGGCGTAGTCAAAGCCGCCTTCTATGAAGGCGGATTTTTACTTTTCAGGGTGTTGCAAGGCGCTGCGAGCGGTTGCGCAAAAACGCTATTGCGTGCGAAAAGGAACACGTGGCGTGGCGGTGAGATGAATATACTGCGGGCGGGTGCTCTGGATCTTTGTCTCTGGAGCCCGTGCGAAAGAGACAAAGAGAAAAGCCCCGAGTCGATATCCATCAACCCGAGGCCTACTCTAACGCACGACAACGTTAAGTTAGCCTCTTACCCGCCGCGAGGCAAGGAGAAGAAGGCATGATGCCGAACAAACGGAGCCTGTTAAAATTGGTGGTTATTTGTGCCACGGTAATATCACTGGCATGGATAACCCGCAGCACGCTGTGTGAGCTGCGGATCCGATCGGGCAACACGGAGGTTGCGGCCATTTTGGCTTACGAATCCGGACGGTAAGGCAACCCGGCAGCGGGGGCTTGGCCTCCGCTTGCCGGCAAGTCGATGCGTTGATCCGGGAGCACCCATCCGCTCAAAAAAAACGGCGAGCCCAGGCTCGCCGTTTTCATGTTGATGTCGGGGCTTATTTCAGGCCGGCGGCATCGCGCAGCAGCGCGGCTTTGTCGGTCGCTTCCCACGGGAAGTGCTCGCGGCCGAAGTGGCCGTAGGCAGCGGTTTCGCGGTAGATCGGCTGCAGCAGATCCATCATCTGGATCAGGCCGTATGGGCGCAGATCGAAGAATTCGCGCACCAGCAGCGTCAGCTGTTCGGTTGGCACTTTCTCGGTACCGAAGGTTTCCACCATGATGGAAGTCGGTTCCGCTACGCCGATAGCGTAAGACACCTGGATCTCACAGCGATCGGCCAGGCCGGCGGCGACGATGTTTTTCGCCACGTAGCGCGCCGCGTAAGCCGCGGAACGGTCAACCTTGGACGGATCCTTACCGGAGAAGGCGCCGCCGCCGTGGCGCGCCATGCCGCCGTAGGTGTCGACGATGATCTTACGGCCGGTCAGGCCGCAGTCGCCCATCGGGCCGCCGATAACAAAACGGCCGGTCGGGTTGATGTGGTATTTGGTGCCCGCCGTCAGCCATTCCGCCGGCAGGACCGGTTTGATGATCTCTTCCATCACCGCTTCTTGCAGATCTTTCAGCGAGATATCTTCAGAATGCTGGGTGGACAGCACCACGGCGTCGATACCGACGATTTTGCCGTCGTCGTATTGGAAGGTCACCTGGCTCTTCGCGTCCGGACGCAGCCACGGCAGGGTGCCGTTTTTGCGCACTTCGGACTGGCGCTGTACCAGACGGTGTGCGTAGGTCACCGGAGCCGGCATCAGCACGTCGGTTTCGTTGGTGGCGTAGCCAAACATCAAGCCCTGATCGCCGGCGCCCTGCTCGAGAGGATCGGTACGGTCAACGCCCTGATTGATATCCGGGGATTGTTTGCCGATGGCGCTCAATACTGCGCAGGAGTTGGCGTCAAAGCCCATGTCCGAATGAACGTAGCCGATTTCGCGTACGGTTTTGCGGGTGATCTCTTCGATATCGACCCAGGCGCTGGTGGTGATTTCACCGCCGACCAGCACCATGCCGGTTTTCACGTAGGTTTCGCAGGCGACGCGCGCTTTCGGATCCTGTTCCAGGATGGCGTCGAGGACGGCATCGGAGATCTGATCGGCGATTTTATCGGGATGTCCTTCGGAGACGGATTCGGACGTGAAGAGGTGTTTAGCCATTGTGTTCTTTACCTTGCATAAGACGGGTTAGAAATTACTGCACAGCGCTGGAGATCCGGCATCAAAGCGAAGGGTCTTCCGCTGATGGCGCGAGATGCATCCTGCAACGCCCCTCAGGCAAAGCCGTTAAGCAGTTTATCAGTTAACCAGTATAGATGGATTAACATCTGGACGTCTATTTTAGGTCAGGGTTTAGCCAGATTGCCAGTAATTTTTTGCGCTTTCGCTCTTTTGCGCAAACGGGTTGGCGCCATTTTCATCGCTTGAAACAGTTTTCGGCGAATTTTCATTTTGCTTTTTCACCTGCTTACCGGTATAAACTGCGCGCGCGGTTCATTTGCTGCACAGTACGGCGATTGGCGGTGGGGAAGGTGCGATAAACTTCCGCTTTGCATTCGCCGGCGTTGCGCTATTATCCGTCGCAGGCGTTCGCCGTGAGCGCCGCCGCTTCATCGAACGGTCACGTTCTTACACTATTTTAGAGGCTGGGTCGTTCACTCCGAACGGCGCGCGTGGAGGTGGTTGGATTAATGATCCGTTGTCTACCGGTTGTTGGCTCCCAACAGCAGTGCCGTTCTGGCGCACATTCTTCTGCTATTTCCCGTCTTGTCTCTCTGTCACTTACCAGGTGCGATAAACACTTGGCCGCTACTCAGGATTCTCGGGCCGGCTAACGGTCGTCTGAAGAACTGAACAAGGGTAGCCTGCAGCCTTCCTGTGGGATGTTTCTTGGCCCGATTCACGAGGTTTGAACAGGGTGTCTTACAATTATATGAGTGATAAACCGATCGCTGACCGCGAACGGCAGTTCTCTTCGCTGCCGCCAGCGCGGCTTGTTGGGTTGTTCTCGCGGGTTGTAGCTGCGATAGTGGCTGACGGTTTCGTCAGTGCGGAATGTGAGGCGAACCATGTCTGATGATCTGTTGATTCACCGCCCGCCGGTTGCGGGCGAGTCTTTATCTTTGCGCTCCATGCAGGAGGTTGCCATGAATGATCGTAATGCCAGCAAGATGCTGCGCACTTATAACGTCGCCTACTGGGGCAACAATTACTATGACGTCAACGAGCTGGGCCATATCAGCGTGTGCCCGGACCCGGATGTCCCGCAGGCGCGCGTCGATCTGGCAGAACTGGTGAAAACGCGCCAGCAAGACGGGCAGCGTTTGCCTGCGCTGTTCTGCTTCCCGCAGATCCTCCAGCATCGCTTGCGTTCGATCAACGCCGCGTTCAAACGCGCGCGTGAGTCCTTCGGTTACCAGGGCGGCTATTTCCTGGTGTATCCGATCAAGGTAAACCAACATCGCCGCGTGATTGAGTCGCTGGTGAACTCCGGGGAACCGCTGGGGCTGGAAGCCGGCTCCAAGGCCGAGCTGATGGCAGTGCTGGCGCATGCTGGCATGACCCGCTCGGTGATCGTCTGTAACGGCTATAAAGATCGTGAATACATTCGCCTGGCGCTGATCGGGGAAAAACTGGGGCACAAGGTGTACCTGGTGATCGAGAAGATGTCCGAGATCAACCTGGTGCTGGAAGAAGCCGAACGGTTGAACGTCATACCACGCCTGGGCGTGCGTGCGCGTCTGGCTTCGCAGGGCTCCGGCAAATGGCAGTCGAGCGGCGGCGAAAAATCCAAGTTCGGTCTGGCGGCGGTGCAGGTGCTGAAGCTGGTAGAGACCCTGCGCGAAGCGGGCCGTCTCGACAGCCTGCAACTGCTGCACTTCCATCTGGGTTCGCAGCTGGCCAACATTCGCGATATCGCCACCGGCGTGCGCGAATCGGCGCGTTTCTACGTTGAACTGCACAAGCTGGGCGTCAACATTCAGTGCTTCGACGTGGGCGGTGGCTTGGGCGTCGACTACGAAGGCACCCGCTCGCAGTCCGACTGCTCGGTGAACTACGGCCTGAACGAATATGCCAACAACGTGATTTGGGGCATCGGCGACGCCTGTAACGAACACGGCCTGCCGCACCCGACGGTGATCACCGAGTCCGGCCGCGCCGTGACCGCGCACCACACGGTGCTGGTCTCCAACGTGATCGGCGTAGAACGCAACGAATTCAGCGAACCGCTGCCGCCGGAAGCCGACGCGCCGCGCGCGCTGGAAAGCATGTGGGAAACCTGGCTGGAAATGAACGAGCCGGAGAACCGCCGCTCGCTGCGCGAATGGCTGCACGACAGCCAGATGGATCTGCACGACGTGCATACCCAATACGCGCACGGCATGTTGGATCTGACCAAGCGCGCCTGGGCCGAGCAGTTGTATCTGAACATCTGCAACAAGATCCAGCAGCAGCTCGATCCAAGCAACCGCGCGCACCGTCCGATCATTGACGAACTGCAAGAACGCATGGCGGACAAGTTCTACGTCAACTTCTCGCTGTTCCAGTCGATGCCGGATGCCTGGGGTATCGATCAGCTGTTCCCGGTGCTGCCGCTGGAAGGGCTGGATAAGCCGCCGGAAGGCCGCGCGGTGCTGCTCGACATCACCTGCGACTCCGACGGCACCATCGACCACTATGTCGACGGCGACGGCGTGGCGACCACCATGCCGATGCCGCCGTACGATCCGGAGAACCCGCCGGCGCTGGGCTTCTTCATGGTCGGTGCGTACCAGGAGATCCTCGGCAACATGCACAACCTGTTCGGCGATACCGCCTCGGTTGACGTGTATGTGTTCCCGGACGGCAGCGTCGAGACCGAACTGTCCGACGAGGGCGACACCGTGGCGGACATGTTGGAGTACGTGCAGCTCGATCCGAGTGCGCTGCTGGCCAAATTCCGCGATCAGGTCAAAGAAACCGATCTGGACAGCGAGCTGCAGGCGCAGTTCCTGGAAGAGTTTGAGGCCGGCCTGTACGGCTACACGTATCTGGAAGACGAGTAACCGCCCTCTTCAGGGGGGCGATATCGGCCCCCTTGAAGCATGGATAAAATGCGGCCATAATCTGCCGTATCGGTAGCACCGAAACAAACATCGAATAAATCCCTTTCTCGTCGGGCTAACGACGCGGGAGGGATTTTTTTTTGTAACGGCCCGGCGTCTGCGCCTGGCAACTTGTTGAACTACGAGGGTTTACTATGAGCACCTTAGGCCATCAGTCCGATAATTCATTAGTGTCCAACGCCTTTGGTTTCCTGCGCTTTCCGCTGAACTTCATGCCTTACGACAGCGATGCAGAGTGGGTCATCACCGGCATTCCGTTTGACATGGCGACCTCCGGTCGCGCCGGTGGCCGTCACGGCCCGGCGGCTATTCGTCAGGTATCTACCAACCTGGCCTGGGAAGGCAACCGTTGGCCGTGGAGCTTCGATCTGCGCGATCGGCTGAACGTGGTTGACTGCGGCGACATCGTGTTCAATTTCGGCGATGCGCAGGACATGAGCGACAAGCTGCAGGCGCACGCGGAGAAACTGCTGAAGGCCGGTAAGCGTATGCTCTCGTTCGGCGGCGACCACTTCGTGACCCTGCCGCTGCTGCGCGCGCACGCCAAGCATTTCGGCAAGCTGGCGCTGGTACACTTCGACGCCCATACCGATACCTACGCGAATGGCAGCAAGTTCGACCACGGCACCATGTTCTACCATGCCCCGAACGAAGGCCTGATCGATCCGCACCACTCGGTGCAGATCGGTATTCGCACCGAGTTCGATTATGACAACGGCTTTACCGTGCTGGACGCTGCGCAGGTGAACGATCGCAGCGTGGACGACCTGCTGACTCAGATCAAAGGAATCGTCGGCGATATGCCGGTGTACCTGACCTTCGACATCGACTGCTTGGATCCGGCGTTCGCACCGGGCACCGGCACGCCGGTGATCGGCGGTCTGACTTCCGATCGTGCGCTGAAACTGGTGCGCGGCATGCAGTCGCTGAACATCGTCGGCATGGACGTGGTAGAAGTGGCGCCGGCCTATGACCAGTCCGAGATCACCGCGCTGGCCGCGGCGACCCTGGGCTTGGAGATGCTGTACCTGCAGGCGGCGAAGAAACACGCCTGACGCCAGGCCACGCCTCGCTGAAAAAGCGGCTCCCATCGTATGGGGCCGCTTTTTTTATTTCATTTGTCGCCATCCGCGCTGCGATTTTCAGCCTGTTGCAACGCCTTTGCGCAATCCTGCGCAGAAATGAAACTGAGTCAGAGAATAAGGACACGGGACAACGGAGAGGATGAATATACTGCGCGCGGGTGCTCTGGATCTTTGTATCTGGAGCCTGCGTGAAAGGTACAAAGAGAAAAGCCCCGAGTCGATATCCATCAACCCGAGGCCAACTCTAACGCCAGACAACGTTAAGTTAGCCTCTTACCCGCCGCGAGGCAAGGAGAAGAAGGCATGATGCCGAACAAACGGAGCCTGTTAAAATTGGTGGTTATTTGTGCCACGGTAATATCACTGGCATGGATAACCCGCAGCACGCTGTGTGAGCTGCGGATCCGATCGGGCAACACGGAGGTTGCGGCCATTTTGGCTTACGAATCCGAACGGTAAGGCAACCCGGCGACGGGGGATGTCCCCCGTCTGCTGCTTGTTGGCGTCCAGATCCATGAGCACCCTCTCAACGCTGTCGGTTTTCCGCCGCACGGGACAGGGAAACGGGTCTATGCCCGTTTCACCTGCCGCGCCAGCAACATGCGGCCAAACAGTGCGCCGCCCGCCAGCAATGTCAGCAGCTGCGAGGCGATCAGCACCGCAAAGCCTGAAGACACCTTACCTTGGCTGGCCATCACCATGCCCATCGCCATCGGCACAAACGCCGAAAACAGATTGCCGATGCCGTTGATCAGCCCATAGGCGCTGCCGACCGCCTCCGGCCGCGCATAATGTTGCAGCAGGGTAGGGATCGCCGCGCCCTGCGCGCCCCAACAGGCATTGGCCGCCAGCAGGAAGAAGGCGATCCAGCCAAGCTGATGGCTGTTCATCACGCCATAGATACACAGCGCGGTCGCTGCGCCGCCGCAGACGAAGATCAGCGGCGCTTGATAAGGGCGGATACGATCGAGCAACACGCCGCCGAGGTATTTGGAGGCGATACTGACGATGAAAGGCAGCGCGGCCATCCAGCCCATCTGCTTGATGGAGAACCCCTTTTCATCGGTCAGATACGCCGGCAACCAGGAGCTGGAGCCCCACAGATAGCTGAGCGTAGCGATCTCGATCAGCAGGATCCAGCCAAGCATCGGCGTGCGCCAGGCCAGCGTAAAGGTGTGCCAGACGCGGCTCAGCACCGGTTGCGGAGCAGCAGGGCGCGAGGATGAAGACAGGGCGAGGGGATGAACGAACAGCCGCACCAGCGCCAGCCCCAGCAGCAGGTTGAGCAGCGCCAGCAGGTGAAACGACATCGCCCAGCCGAAATGCGCCATCAGAAAACTCACCAGCGGAAAGCCGAGCACCAGCCCCAATGAAACGCCCAGCGCGCTGATCGCGTTGGGCTTGCCGCGCTCGTCGGCGGCGAAATGATCGCTGATGTACATGGTCTTCAGCGAGAACAGCGGCCCCTCGCTGACGCCAAGCAGCGCGCGCACCACGCACAGCAGCATCAGCGATCCCGCCAGCGGCGAGGCGGCGGTGAGCAGCGCCCACAGCACCACGCTCAGCGTCAGTGCGCGGCGGTAACCCATCAGCGTTTCCAGAAACGGCGTCAGCAACATGGCGGACAGGCCGTAGCCGAGCAAAAACACCGTCATCAGCGTGCCCTGGTGGGCGCGGTCGCCGCCGAGTTGGAAGTGTTGCAGGAAGTCGGGATTGACCAACATCACGGCGATATTGACCCGATCCGCATAGGCGATAACGATCAGAAACAGCAGGGCGATCACCCCAAACCAGCGTTGACGTTGTTGCACGTTGCGTTCCTCAATGCGAGCGGTTGACGAATTCAGGCAGCAGCAAACTCACCCGCGGATGCCATGGCGCGCAAACGCGGGGGATGAGGCTGATTGATGTAAATTTATTGTTATCAAATAGGGTGTGAAAGACAGTGGGAAAACACTTTTACGCGCAATGCGTCGTCGGAATCAACGCATTTTTTGCCATAAATTAGCGGGAGAGCGCACAACTGACATAGGTTTTTCATATCGGTGCATGATTTCGTGATCCTTCCCGCATTTGTCATTTTTAAACAACCTTTCATTAACATTTGCCGTTCCGCTCGCTTGACGAAAGTTTCGCCAGACCTATAGTGGCTGTATTAAATAAGAAACTGAGTTTCATATATGAAACAATCAGATAGAGGACAAAAGCAATGAGCTGGAAGAATGTGTGCGAAGTGTCTCAGGTGAAAGAAGATTTTCCTTTCTCCGGCAAAGTGGAAGGAAAAGAGATCGGGGTGTACCTGCTCGACGGTAACTACTACGCGCTGGAAGACGTTTGCCCGCATGCTTATGCCTTGCTCAGCCAGGGGTTTGTAGACGACGGCAAGGTTGAGTGCCCGCTGCACGAAGCGCTGTTTGACGTGCGAACCGGCCAGTGCCTGCGCGAGCCGGGCGGCCGCGATCTGCAAACCTATCCCACCCGGGTGGTCGACAACCAAATCCAGATCACCTTTATCGCGGAGGAGTAATCATGCAGCACATCACCGATTTCAATCCCTGGCTGCCGGACACCCAACAGGTGACGCCGGCCTGCGAAGGCGGCAACGGTCAAATCCATCAGCCGGGCCAGTTCCGCAATGTCATCTGGCAAAACCGCGCCCGTGTGCCGGACGGTTTCGAAACCGCCCTGGTGGCGGCGCTGGAAACGATCTTCGATCAGGGCGCGGAAGAGCTGGAGCAGATCGTCAGCGCGCTGAATCAGCGCCGCCTGTTCGATCGCAGCGGCCAACCGTGGAATGAGGCGACGTTCCGCGAATTCCTTCACGTTAACGGTTTCTGAGCCACATCCGGGAGAAGACAATGACAGCAAACACAACATCCTCCGAACAGAGCCTGCAGGACTATCTTGACCAGGGGTTGCGCGGCATGTGGTATCCGGTGCTGGCCAGCTGGGAAGTGGGCAACAACCCGGTCGGCATCACCCGCCTGGAGCAGCAAATCGTGGTGTGGCGCGACGGCGAAGGCCAGATCCACGCGCTGGAAGACCGTTGCCCGCACCGCGGCGCGCGGCTTTCCATGGGGTGGAACCTCGGCGATCGCATCGCCTGCTGGTATCACGGGGTAGAGGTCGGCGGCGACGGTACGGTGAAAGACGTGCCGGCAGTGGATCGCTGCCCGCTGGTGGGGCAAAAATGCCTGCGTTCTTACCCGGCCAAAGAAGCCTATGGCGCGGTGTTCCTCTATTTCGGCGTGACGGCGGATGAAGCGCCGGCGGCGCTGACTTTCCCGCAAGAACTGGCGGACGAAGCCTCGTACAGCAACTTCCTGTGCACCGCCAGCTGGAACTGCAACTACCAATACGCATTGGAAAACGTGATGGATCCGATGCACGGCACCTACCTGCACTCTTCCTCTCACTCGATGGCGGAAGGGGATCGCAAGGCGGATATGGGGCTGTAACCGACCGACAGCGGGTTTATCTTCAAGAAGAACGGCCAGATCGGCGTCAACTTCGACTGGGTGGAGTTCGGCAGCAGCGGCGCCTATTGGATGCGCCTGTCGATCCCATACAAGAAGCGCTTCGGGCCAGGTGGCCACTTCTGGATCATCGGCATGGTGGTGCCGGAAGACAAGGATCACTGCCGGGTCTTCTTCTGGCGCATCCGTAAGGTCAAAGACTGGCAGCGCGACATGTGGCGCTTCATGTACCGCAACCGCCTGGAATCATTGCATTGGGACGTGCTCGAGCAGGATCGCATCGTGCTTGAGAACATGGCGCCTAACGCCCGCGGCCGCGAATACCTGTACCAGCACGACGTCGGTCTTTCTCGCCTGCGCCGCCTGATGCAGAAAGAGGCGCAGAAACAGCTGGCGACGCTGCGCGAACGGGAGGCGGCGCAGTGAACGGCCTGCTGAACGGTAAACGCATCGTGGTCACCGGGGCGGCGCGCGGTCTGGGCTACAGCTTCGCTGCCGCCATCGCCGCCGCCGGCGCGCAGGTGGTGATGTGCGACATTCTGGCGGATGAACTGGCGGCGAGCGGTGCCGCGCTGCGCGAGCAGGGCGCTCAGGTGGAAATGCAGACGATCGATCTGGCGTCACCGGATTCGATCCGCTCGGCGTTCGAAAAGATCGCCGCAGGCGGCGGGATCGACGGCCTGGTGAACAACGCGGCGCTGGCGACCGGCGTCGGCGGCAAAACCATGATGGAATACGATATCGACCTGTGGGATCGGGTGATGCAGGTCAACGTGCGCGGCACCTGGCTGGTGAGTCAGGCGGCGGTGCCGCTGCTGGCGCGCAACCCGCACGCCAAGATCGTCAACGTGGCGTCGGACACTGCGCTGTGGGGCGCGCCGCGCCTGATGGCCTATGTCGCCAGCAAAGGCGCGCTGATCGCGATGACCCGCTCGATGGCGCGCGAGCTGGGCCCGCAGGGGATCTGCGTCAACGCCATCGCACCGGGCCTGACGCGGGTGGAAGCCACCGAGTATGTGCCCGCCGAGCGCCATCAGCTGTATGAGCAGGGGCGCGCGCTGGCCGGGGCGCAGCATCCGGACGATGTGAACGGTACGGTGCTTTATCTGCTGTCGTCGCTGGCGGATTTCGTCACCGGCCAACTGCTGCCGGTCAACGGCGGCTTCGTATTCAACTGAGGCCCGCAGGGCAGGCGCACAGCGCAGGAGCGAGAGATGGCGGACGAGCAAGCATGTAAGTATCTGATCCCGGGACTGGATCGCGGGTTGCAGTTGCTGCTGGCGTTTGGCGAGCAGCATAAGGAAATGACTTTCGCCGAGTTGCATCGCCTGGTCGATATGCCGAAGGCCACCGCTTACCGCGTGGTGCAGACGCTCGAGCACCTGGGCTTTTTGGAGCGCAATCCGCGCACCAACACCTTTGCGCTCGGCATCAAGGTGCTGCGCCTCGGCTTCGAATACATCGCGTCGCTGGACGTGGCGCAGGCCGGCCAGCCGGTGATTGAGCAGCTGCGCGATCGCAGCCAGTGCAGCAGCCATCTGGCGATCCGCGATGGGCGCGACGTTATTTACATCGCCCGCGTCAGCGCCGCCGGTTCGCAGATCAATCAGGTCAGCGTCGGCACCCGTTTGCCGGTGCACCAAACCTCTCTGGGTCGCATGCTGTTGACCAGCGCCACCCGCAGCGAGTTCGAACAGCTTTATCCGGACGCGCAACTGCCGGGCAATGCGCCGGGCACCCCGGCGGATCGCGAAACGCTGTGGCAGATGGTGCAGCAAGACAAAGCGCGCGGCTATGTGATCGGCGAATCGTTCTTCCGCCACGGCATCTCCTCGATCGTCTACCCGATCTTCAACCGCGAGCAGCGGGTCGAGGCGGTGGTCAGCATCATGGTGCCGTCCGATGAGATCCCGAAAGCGGATCGCGAGCGGCTGCGCATGGAAGTGCGCGACGCGGCGGAGAAAATTTCCGGCTTCCTCGGCGCGCCGCCGCAGGCCAACGTCGGCTAACCGACAGGACCGACTCTTTTACTCAGGCAGGGATAAGGCCCGTAGCAAACAGGGGCCGGGGTTCACTCATGCCTGAAAACCGTATGCAGCGAGAACGTGAGGCTGAACAATGAGCGTAATCGGAATCGAAAAACTGGAATTTGGCGTCGAAGATCTGCCAACCTGCGAAAAATTCATGCAAGACTTCGGCCTGCAGCCCGCCACGCAACATTGGGGCGAACCGCAGCGCGAATTCACTACCCTGAGCGGGGCGCGGGTTGTCCTGCACCCGTTGCAAAGCGCGGCGCTGCCTGCGGCGTTTGAGGGCGGTTCTACCCTGCGCCGCATGACCTGGGGCGTGGCCTCGCCCGCCGATCTGGCGCGCCTGCAGCCGCGTTTGGCGCTGATGCCCGGCTTCCGTCAGGTGGGAGAAGAGCTGGAATGCCTCGATCCCAACGGCATGACGCTGCGCTTCGTCGTCAGCCGCCAGCAGGCGGTCGAGGTGCCGGTCACGCCGATCAACCAATGGGGCGACGTGCGCCGCATCGATCAACCCAGCCCGGTTTATTCGCAGGCGCAGCCGATCAACATTGGCCACGTGGTGTTCTTCGTTGAGGACCTGGCGGCGACCGAGCGTTTCTATCGCGAGCTGTTGGATTTCCAGGTTTCCGATCGCTATATCGATCGCGCCGTCTTCCTGCGTACCCAGGCGCGCGGCGGCCACCATAACCTGTTCCTGCTGAAGCTGCCGAACCGCCCACGGGGCCTGAACCACGTGGCGTTCACCGTGCGCGATATCCACGAAGTGATCGGCGGCGGCATCGCCATGAACAAAGAGAAGTGGAGCACCTTTATCGGCCCCGGCCGCCACCCGATCTCCTCGGCCTATTTCTGGTACGTCAACAGCCCGACCGGCGGCGCGTTCGAGTACTACACCAACGACGATTATCTGACGGAAAACTGGCAGCCGCGTGAGCTGGAGCATTCATTGGTCTCCTTCACCGAATGGGCGGTAGAGGGCGGCATCGATCACGACACGCGCCGCCAGCATAAAAAGGCGGAGGCGTTATGAACCGGCCGGAACACGCGGGCATCGTCATCGTCGGCGGCGGCCAGGCCGGCGGCTGGGCGGCCAAGACGTTGCGCGATCGCGGTTACAGCGGCCGGCTGACGGTTGTCAGCGACGAACCCTACGATTTTTACGAGCGGCCGCCGCTGTCGAAAGCGGCGCTGCTGGATGCCGCGGCTCCCCTCAGCCGGCTGTTCAGCGAACAGGCGGTGGCGGAGCTGAATATCGACTGGCGTCGCCCGCTGCGCGCCGAGTCCATCGATGCAGAACAGCAAATCGTCACGCTCAGCGACGGGCAACGGCTGCAGTTCGAGCAGTTGCTGATCGCCACCGGCGGGCGGCCGCGTGTGCCGAGCGCCGCCTGGGCGCAGCACCCGCGCGTGATGACGCTGCGTTCCTGGGACGATGCGGCCCGGTTGCGGCAGGGCCTGCAGGGCTGCCGTCGCCTGGCGATCGTCGGCGGCGGTTGGATTGGGCTGGAGATCGCCGCTTCCGCGCGCCGTCTCGGCGCCGAGGTGACGGTGTTTGAACGCCAGCCTGCGCTGTGCATGCGCAGCGTCGGCGCCGACGTCTCACAGGCGTTGCTCGAACTGCATCGCCAGCAGGGCGTCACGGTGCTGTGCGGCTGCGGCGAGATCTCGCTGGAAGATCGCGACGGCACCGCCTGGATCGGCAGCGAAGTCAGCGATCCGCAGGCCTTCGATCTGGTGGTGGTGGGGATCGGCGTCGAGCTGAATCTCGAACTGGCGCGCAGCGCCGGGCTGGCGATCGACTCCGGCATCGTGGTCGACGGCCAGGGGCGCACCAGCCATCCGGCGATCTTCGCCGCCGGCGATGTGGCGCGCCACCCGACGCTTGGCCTGTGCCTGCAGTCCTGGGCCTACGCACAAAATCAGGCCATCAGCACCGCCTGTGCGATGCTCGACGCCTTCGCCGCCCCGTATGACGACGTGGCCTGGCTTTGGTCGGATCAATACGACGCTAATATCCAGATCCTCGGCGTGCCGAGTGGCGGCGTGCACCATGTGGTGCGCCGCACGCCGCAGTCGCAGGTGTTCTTCACGCTGAACGCCGATCGGCAGCTGGTGCAGATGGTGGCGTTCAACGACGCGCGCACTATCAAGCTCGGCAAGCGTTGGTTGGCGAGCGGCCGGGTGCTGGATCCGCAGCAGTTGGCGGATGCGGAGTTTTCTTTGATGGCGTTGAAATAACGCCCGAACCTCGGGAGCGTTTTATGACTACGCAAGACATTGACGCCCGCGCTGGACGGGCGGGGGAAGCCGTTGCCGAAAATCCGCAGCAGCGGGTGCGCTGGTCGGTGCCGATCGCGCTGTTTGCCTGCGTGCTGTTGGCGTTTTTCGACAAGATCAGCATCGCGGCGCTGTTTTCCGATAGCGAGTTCCAGCAGGCGTTAGGGATCGGTTTTGACCCGGCGCGGCTGGGCTTGCTGATGAGCGCGTTTCTGTTCTCCTACGGCATTTCCTCGATGCTGCTCAGCGGCATCGGCGATCGGCTTAATCCGGTCAAGGTATTGATTGGCATGATGGTGGTGTGGGGCGTGCTGATGGTGTTGATGGGGATGGTGCGTTCCTATCACGCCATGATGACGCTGCGCATTCTGCTCGGTATCGCCGAAGGGCCGCTGCTGCCGATGGCCTACGCCATTATTCGTCAGGCCTTCCCGCCGCAGCTGCAGGCGCGCGCCACCATGCTGTGGCTGCTCGGCACGCCGCTGGGCGCCGCGCTTGGCTTCCCGGTCACCCTGTACATCCTCAATACCTTCGACTGGCAGGCCACCTTCTTCTTTATGGCGTTTCTGACGTTGCCGGTGATGTTGCTGGTGCTGTTCGGCATGCGCCACCTGAACGTCGCGCGTCCGGCGGCGGCGACCAAGCCGGCGGTGTCGGAACGCCAACAGCATCGCCGCGAGCTGCTGCGCAGCCCGCACTTTTGGATGATCTGCCTGTTCAACATCGCCTTCCTGACCTACCTGTGGGGCATGAACGGCTGGTTGCCGAGCTACCTGATCAAGGGGAAAGGCATTCATCTGGAGCATGCCGGTTATCTCTCTTCGCTGCCGTTCATCGCCATGCTGCTCGGCGAAGTGCTGGGCGCCTGGCTGTCGGACAAGCTGGATCGGCGCGCGCTGGCCTGCTTCCTGTCGCTGTGCGGTGCCGGCCTCGGTCTGGCGGTGGTGCTGCACCTGCAGGGCACCTACAGCGTGATCGCCGCCATGGCCTTCAGCACCTTTATGTGGGGCGCCGGCGCGCCGAATATTTTCGCGCTGTTGGCGAAGGCGACCAGCAGCAAGGTCAGCGCTACCGCCGGCGGTATCTTCAACGGGTTGGGCAATTTTGCCGGCGCGCTGGCGCCGGTGCTGATGGGGGCGTTGATCGCCGCCACCGGCAATATGGATAACGGCCTGCTGTTCCTGGTGGTGATGGCTTTCGTCGGCTGCCTCATTCTGCTGCCGTTACTGAGAAAGTACTGATTAATCAATCGATTCAACAGAGGAGTGACAACATGTCTCAGGTTGAGAACAAAGCCGGCGTTAAGCCGCAGGATCTGTCGATGGAAAATTGGGTGGAGTCGCGCATCGCCCGTTTCGAAGGCCGTAAATACGACTGGAACGCGCTGAAGTTCCAGGCCGACTTTGACCCGAAATACCGCCGTGCGCAGATGCGCTACATCGGTACCGGCGCTACCGGCGTGGCCAGCGACGCCAACACCATTCCGGCGGGCAATTTCACCTTCTCCACCATGGTGCTGCCGTCGAAGTGCGAGGGCCCGCTGCACCTGCACGACGACGTGGAAGAAGTGTTCTTCATGCTGAAAGGCAGCATCACGCTGATGATTCAGGATGGGGAAGAGTATTACGAAACCAGGCTGAAAGAGCGCGATCTGATCTCGGTGCCGGCGGGGGTGTATCGCGGCCTGTTCAACCACGGCGAGGAAGAGGCGCTGATGTGCGTGATGCTCGGCACCGCCAAGCCGGAGATCCCGACCTATCCGGCGGATCACCCGCTGTCCAAAGTGAAGCGCAACTGATGAACGGCCTGGCGCAACGCCAACGGGCGCGCTGCGGGGCGTATACCCTGAGCTGGCGCGAGGCCGGGCAGGGGCGGCCGGTGGTATTGCTGCACGGCATCAGCTCCGGATCGGCCTCGTGGATCAAGCAGCTCAACGATAGCGGCCTGACGGACGGCCACCGTCTGTTGGCGTGGGATGCGCCGGGCTACGGCGGCAGCCTGCCGTTGGCGGATCCTCAGGCCGATGCCGCCGGTTATGCGGCGGCGTTGGCGGCGCTGATTGATGAGCTGCAGCTGGCGCAGCCGCTGATCGTCGGCCATTCGCTGGGGGCGCTGATCGGCAGCGCCTATGCCGCCGGCTATCCGGACGGGTTATGTGGATTGGTGTTGGCGGATCCGGCGCAGGGCTATGCCACGGCGCCGGAGGAAAAACGTCGGCAGGTGTACGGCCAGCGCCAACAGATGATAGAGACGCTGGGGCCGGTGGGCTATGGCGAGCAGCGGGCGGCGGCCTTGCTGCGTGAAGGGGCGGATCCGCAGGATATCGCCTGGGTGCGCAACGGCATGCAGCAGCTCGATCCCGACGGTTTTCTGAGCGCCGCCTGGATGCTGGCCAACGACGATATCGGCCGCTATCTGGCGCGCTATCGCGGCCCTCTGGAAGTCTGGTGCGGTGAACAGGATCGCATTACGCCGCCGGAGAAGGCGGCCGAGCTGGCGCGTGAGCAGGACGCGACGCTGCGTTTGATCGCCGCCGCCGGCCATGCCAGCTACCTCGACGCGCCGGCGTGTTTCAACCGCTATCTGCGGGACTTTACGGGAGCAATCCAACGATGAATTTTCAGCTTGAGAATCGGGTGGCGGTGGTAACCGGCGGCTCGTCGGGCATCGGTTTCGAAACCCTGAAACTGCTGCTGGCCGAAGGGGCGAAGGTGGCGTTCTGCGGCCGCGATCCGGACAAACTGGCCGGCGCAGCAGCCAGCCTGCGTGCGGAGTTTCCGCAGGCGGAGATCCTGGCGCTGCGCTGCGACGTACTGGACGCGCAGCAGGTGGCGCAGTTCGCTGACCAGGTGACGGCGCATTTCGGCGGCGTGGATCTGCTGATCAACAACGCCGGTCAGGGCTTCGTCGCCCATTTTGACCAAACGCCGCGCGAAGCCTGGCTGCATGAGGCCGAGCTGAAGCTGTTCGGCGTGATCAACCCGGTGCAGGCGTTCTTACCGGCGCTGGAACGGTCGACGATCGCGTCGATCACCTGCGTGAACTCGCTGCTGGCGCTGCAGCCGGAAGAACACATGATCGCCACCTCGGCGGCGCGCGCCGCGCTGCTCAACATGACGCTGACGCTGTCGAAAGAGCTGGTGGGCAAAGGCATTCGCGTTAACTCGATCTTGCTGGGGATGGTGGAGTCGGGCCAATGGCGCCGCCGTTTCGACGAGCGCAGCGATAAAGATCAAAGCTGGGAGCAGTGGACGGCGGCGATCGCCGAACGCCGCGGCATCCCGATGAAGCGCCTCGGCAAGCCGCAGGAGCCGGCGCAGGCGCTGCTGTTCCTCGCTTCGCCGCTGGCTTCCTTTACCACCGGCGCGGCGCTGGACGTATCCGGCGGCTTTAACCGCCATGTGTAGCAGGGGCCGATAAAGATGAAGAAGATCATGATGATTGGCTACGGCGCGATGGCGAAGGAAGTGATCGCCCGTTTGCCGGAAGGCGTGGAGGTCGGTTGGATCCTGGCGCGCGCGGCTCATCATGCGGCGATCGCCGAGGCCTTTGGCGGGCGGGTGCAGGCGTTGACCCATCCCGAGCAGTGTTTGCAGCGGCCGGATCTGGTGCTGGAGTGCGCCAGCCAGCAGGCGGTGGCGGAGTTCGGCGAAGCGGTTCTGCAGCGCGGTTGGCCGCTGGCGCTGATCTCGACCGGCGCGCTGGCGGACGCCGCATTGCAACAGCGGCTGCAGCAGGTTTGCCGCCGCCATCACGGGCAGTTGATCGTGTTGTCCGGTGCGGTGGCGGGGATGGATGGGCTGGCGTCGGCGCGCGAAGGCGGGCTGGAGAGCGTGACCTATCAGGCCAGCAAAAGCCCGGCCAGCTGGCGCGGCAGCCCGGCGGAGCAGCTGATCGACCTCAATGCGGTGAGCGAAGCGCAGGTATTTTTTGAAGGGTCGGCGCGCGAAGCGGCGCGTTTGTTCCCGGCCAATGCCAACGTGGCGGCCACCATTGCGCTCAACGGCCTGGGGATGGACGCCACCCGGGTACGCCTGCAGGTCGATCCCGCCACCCGGCGCAATACCCATCGTCTGCAGGTGTGCGGCGACTTTGGCGAATTTCACATCGAGCTGAGCGGCACCCCGCTGGCGAGCAATCCCAAAACATCAACCCTGGCGGCGCTGAGCGCGGTACAAGCCTGTCGCCGTCTGGTGGACGGCGGTTTTATTGCCTGAACGGCAGGAGCGGAGCATGGAACGATTGAATATTTTTGTCGCCGGGCGCTGGCGTGAAGGGCGTGGCGAAGAGATGGCTTCGGTATTCCCGGCCGACGGCAGCGTCAACGCGCGGCTGCGTGCCGCGAACGTCGAGGACGTGAACGAGGCGGTGGAAGCAGCGGAACGCGCCTGGCGCGCGCCGGAATGGCGTGGGCTGGTGCCGCACCAACGCGCCTCGATCCTCTACCGCGTCAGCAACCTGATTCTGGCGCAGCAGGAACAGTTGGCCGAGCTGCAGACCCGCGACAACGGCAAGCCGCTGGCGGAAACCCGCGGGCTGGTGGCCAGCGCGGCGGCGACCGCGCGCTACTTCGCGGCCGCCTGCGAGGTGTTGGAAGGCGAGCTGCCGACCCCGCGCAGCGCCGAGGTGATGACGATAAGCCAGTATCAACCGATGGGGGTGATCGCCGCCATTACGCCGTGGAACTCGCCGATCGCCAGCGAAATGCAGAAGGTGGCGCCGGCGCTGGCGGCGGGCAACGCGGTGGTGCTCAAACCGGCCGAAGCCACGCCGCTGATGGCGCTGAAGCTGGCCGAGCTGTTCGAACAGGCGGGCCTGCCGGCTGGGCTGCTCAGCGTGTTGCCGGGCAAAGGTTCGGTGATCGGCGAGGCGTTGGCGCGCCATCCGCTGGTGAAAAAGATCTCCTTTACCGGCGGGACCAGCACCGGGCGCCATTTGGCGCACATCGCCGCCGACAAGCTGATCCCCACTTCGCTGGAATTGGGCGGCAAATCGCCGACCATCGTGCTGGAGGACGCCGATCTGGAGCAGGCGGCGCGCGGCATCTGCTACGGCATTTTCAGCTCCGCCGGCCAGGCGTGCATCGCCGGTTCGCGGCTGTTCGTGCATCGTTCGCTGTATCAGCCGCTGCTGGCGCGTTTGACCGAACTGACGGCGGGGCTGCGCATCGGCAACCCGCTGGTGCCGGGCGTGCATCTCGGCCCGCTGATCAGCGCCAAACATCGGCAAAGCGTGGCGGACTACGTGGCGCTGGCGCGGCAGGAGGGCGGCCGGGTGATCATCGGCGGCGAAGCGCCGGCCGATCCGCAGCTGGCGAGCGGTAGCTATTACCTGCCGACCATTATTGAAGGCTTGAACAACGACGCCCGCGTCTGCCAGGAAGAGATCTTCGGCCCGGTGCTGGTGGCGCTGCCGTTTGACGATGAGCAACAGCTGATCGAACAGGCCAATGACTCGGTGTACGGCCTGGCGGCCGGCATCTGGAGCCGCGACTTCCCTCGCGCGATGGCGCTGGCGGAGCGGCTGGAAACCGGCACCGTCTGGGTCAATACCTACAAAACGTTCTCGATTTCCACGCCGTTCGGCGGTTTCAAGGAAAGCGGGCTGGGCCGCGAAAGGGGCCTGAACGGCATCAAGGCCTACATGCAGCAGAAAAGCGTGTATCTGGCGCTGAGCCATCAGGTGAACCGCTGGAGCGACTAGGCCGACACCTCTACGCATAACCCTAATAACGAATACCCTAAGAAGGCAGATGATGAGCGATAAAATCACGGTTGGCGAGGCGATAGCCCGGACTCTGGAACAGTATGCGGTGTCGGCGATGTACGGCATCATTTCGATTCATAATCTGCCGATCGCCGATGCGGTGGGGCAGCGCGATAAAATTCGCTTCGTGCCGGCGCGCGGCGAAGCGGGGGCGGTCACCATGGCCGACGCGCACGGGCGTTTCTCCGGCCTGGGCGTAGCGTTGACCAGCACCGGCGCCGGCGCCGGCAACGCGGTGGGGGCGATGATTGAGGCGCTCAATGCCAACACGCCGCTGCTGCATATCACCGGCCAGGTGGAAAAAGCCTATCTGGACGCCGACGCCGGTTTTATTCATGAAACCCGCGATCAGCTCGGCTTCCTGCGCGCCTGCTCCAAGCGCGCTTACCGGGTCAATTCACCGGAGCAGGCGGTGGCGGTGATCCAACGGGCGATCCTGGATGCGCAAACCGTGCCCTGCGGCCCGGTGGCGGTCGAGATCCCGATCGATATTCAAAGCATCCTGGTTTCCCGTTCGGTGCTGACCGAGCCGTTGGCGCCGGCGCCGCTGCCGAAGGCGGACGATGCGGCGGTGGAACGGCTGCATCAGCGGCTGAAACAGGCCAAGCGTCCGCTGCTGTGGTTGGGCGGCGGCGCCTTGGCCTGCGGCGACGCGGTGCGCAAGCTGGCGGACGCCGGCGTGGCGGTGATCTCCAGCACCCACGGGCGCGGCATTCTGCCGGACAGCCATCCGCGCAGCCTGCGGGCGTTCCATAACTCACCGAGCATCGAAGCGATCCTGACGCAGTGCGATCTGACGCTGGTGGCCGGTTCGCGCCTGCGCAGCAATGAAACCCGTACCTGGACGCTGCCGCTGCCGCGCCCGCTGGTGCAGATTGACATCGATCCGGCGGCGGCCAACCGCAACTATCTGGCCGATGAACAGATCAACGGCGACTGTGCGGCGCTGCTGGCGGCGCTGGCGGCGCGGCTGGCCCCCGGCGAGAAGGTCAACGCCGAGTGGGATGCCGAGATCGCGGGGGCGGTGCAGCAGGCGGAGAGCGCGCTGCGCCAGCAGTCCGGTGAATACGCCAAACTCAACGACGCCATCGACGCCGCGCTGCCGCAGGACGGGCTGTTGGTACGCGATATCACCGTTTCCGGCAGCGTCTGGGGCAGCCGGTTGTTCCGGGCGATCTCGCCGCTGTGCAACATTCACTCGCTGGCGGGTGCCATCGGTATGGGGCTGCCGATGGCCATCGGCACCGCGATTGCCAACCCGCAGCGCAAGGTGGTGGGGCTGGTGGGCGATGGTGGTCTGGCGCTGGGCCTGGGCGAGTTGGCGACCATGGCGCAGGAACAGGTGAATATCACCCTGCTGATCATGAACGACGGCGGTTATGGCGTGATGCGCGGCATTCAGGACAAGTACTTCGCCGGGCGCCAGTATTACAACGAGCTGCATACGCCGGCGTTCACCCAGATTGCCGAAGCGATGGGGCTGAAAGCCTGGAAGGTGGACGCAGCGGCACAGTTCAACGGCGTGCTGGCCGAAGCGATCAACTACCCGGGGCCGTCGGTGGTCGAGGTGGACATGAAACAGGTCGGGCCGCTGACTTTCGCCGGGCCGCCGCAGAAAACGCTGTATTAATACGATAAAAAACGCCCGGCGATGCCGTAATGCCGATCAGTTAAGGATCACTTGAACGATCCTGTCGCTGTGTAAGAATCCGTAATCTCTCTGAGGTTACGGATTTTTTTATGTTGCTGAGTCAGGCTCTTGATACCGTTCTTAAATTCTCCCCCAAAGAATTCGCTGCGCTT
>NZ_JBZXDO010000046.1:0-21229 GCF_058725505.1 Serratia sp. A07 | reverse complement strand
GCAGGTTTTTACAGGCAGAGCCAAAACCGAGTCGATAACCACGTCCACAGGACGTGGTTTTAAGTTAGGAATAAAAAACCCGGCCGCAGCCGGGTTTGCCTCATGCCGAGTTATTCAGCCTTGCTGACGAATGCGTGCCAACAGCGCGTCAATATGCTCGATCTGCGGCGCATTGACGATCAGCGTGCGCCCCAGTCCCAGCGCATGACGCTGGCAGTCGAGGCGCATGTCGGCGTCGGCGATGCTGTCCAGATCGGCGACGTGCGCCAGGCCGATGGTGCGCCGAATCAGTTCGGTACCGCAGTACCCGACCGCATCGGCCCAGACCTGTTGCAGGAACTGCTCGGCGTAACCCGGCGTTGCCAGTGCCGCATCCCGGCTTTGCTGATGGCACAGCGCCAGGAAGCGATCGGCAAAGATCAGCCACAGCTCGCGCACATCCTGCAAGCGCTGCTCGCGCCCGGCGGCGGCGTCGCGCGGCCCGAACAGCCCCGGCAGCCCGCAATAGTTGAGCAGCAGATTGCCCAATGCGGTGCCGATATCGAAACCGATCGGGCCGTAGAAACCGAATTCGGCGTCGATCGCTTTCAACCGTCCTTCCGCCACGAAGATCGAACCGCTGTGAATATCGCCGTGCAGCAGCGCCTCCGCCTTGCTGAGAAAGCGATGTTTCAGGCCGGCGACGGCCAGCTTCAGCGGCGTATCCTCACGCAGCGCCTGCACCTGCGGCAACAGCGCCGCCTCGAAGCGATTGCGCTCATGATCGATATAAGGATCGGTAAAGAACAGATCTTCGGTGATCTGGCACAGCTCGGGGTTGGTGAAACGGCTGACTTCCGCCTTCTTCTGCTGCGCCGACTGATAAAAATCGGAGGTGTGGAACAGCGTCTGCGCCAGGTATTCCGCCAGTTGCCCGGCCGCCAGCGGGTGATAGTTGCCCTGCACCAGCTCGCTGCGCCAGATGCGATGGTCGGAAAGGTCTTCCTGCACCATCACCGCCAATTCGGGATCGTGATGCAAGACTTTTACCGTATGCCGCGGGCAGAAGCCGCCGTGGACCAGCAGCGTTTCCGCTTCGATGCGCGCCCGATCCAGCGTCAACGGCCAGGATTCGCCCACGCAACGTACGTAAGGCAGCGCCTGTTTGACGATCACCCGGCTCACCCCTTCGCGATCGCGGATCTTGAACACCAGATTCAGGTTGCCGTCACCGATCTCGTCAGCGCTGACCAGTGCCTGCGGTTCAGACACCCGACCGTATTGGCGGGCGTATTCAACGGCGTCGGTAGCCGTAAACGTACGATAAAGCGACATTCCCCAACCCCTCTGTTCTCTCTCACCGATCCCAGCGATTCTGTTTATTTAGACGTAAAAGCATTTGGACGTCTATACATCTGGAAGTCATGTTGGCAGAATAGCGTTTCAGATGCAATAACCACGCAACAAGGAATTAACCGCCGATGCAAGCGCTCAACACCACCAGTTTGACCCTGCAGGACAACCGCCTTTGGATCCTCGATCAGCAAGCCCTGCCGCAGGAATAGCGGTGGCGCGCCTGCGACAGCGTGGAGGAATTGGTCGGGCACATTCACAGCCTGCGGGTGCGCGGCGCGCCGCTGATCGGGCTGTCTGCCAGCCTGCTGTTGGCGCTGCTCGCGGAACGCGGTCTGCCGCGCGCCGAGCTGGAGCAGGCGCTGCACACGCTGCGCGCCGCCCGCCCGACGGCGGTCAACCTGATGAATAATCTGGATCGCATGAAGCTGGCGCTGGCGGAGCCTGATTGGGTGCCGGCAATGGTGAACGAAGCGCTGCGGTTGGTGGAAGAAGATCGCCGATTGTGCGATCGCATTGCCGATCACGGCGCTGGGCTGGTCAAGCCCGGCAGCCGCCTGCTGACCCACTGCAATACCGGCGGGTTGGCCACCGCCGGCGTCGGCACCGCCATCGGCGTGCTGCTGCACGCTCACCGGCAAGGCAAGGTGCAACAGGTGTGGGTCGATGAAACCCGGCCGCTGCTGCAGGGCGGCCGCCTGACCGCTTGGGAACTGGGCGAGCTGGGCATTCCCTATCGCCTGATCTGCGATTCGATGGCCGCCAGCCTGATGGCACAGGGCCAGGTCGATGCGGTGTGGGTCGGCGCGGATCGCATCGCCGCCAACGGCGACGTCGCCAACAAAATCGGCACCTACAGCCTGGCGGTGCTGGCGCACTACCACGGCATCCCGTTCTACGTGGCCGCCCCGCATACCACCCACGATCCGCACTGCCCGGACGGCGCCGCCATTCCGATCGAGCAGCGCGCGGCGGCCGAAGTCACCGGCGTTTCAGGCAGCTTCGGCGCCTGTCAGTGGGCGCCGAACGAGGCACCGGTCTACAATCCGGCGTTCGACGTTACGCCGGCCAAGCTCATCAGCGGCTGGGTATTCGACAGCGGCGTGATTACGCCGCAGCAGGTTGAAGCGGGGATTTTCCGGCGGGCGCTGGGGTAACGCCCGCAGATTGACGCTCAGTCCAGACGCGGATAGGCATCGGCGATCTTGTCGCCGGTAAAATGCGCCACCCAGCCCTCCGGGTTGTCGAACACCCGGATCGCGGTAAAGTGCGGCGCCGATCCCATATCGAACCAGTGGCGAGTGTTGGCCGGCACCGAGATCAGATCGTTCTTTTCGCACAGGATCTGGAAGATCTTGCCGTCCAGATGCAGGCAAAACAGCCCTGCGCCTTCGACGAAAAAGCGCACTTCATCTTCGCCGTGCGTATGTTCGGACAGGAATTTTTCACGCAGCGCCTGCCGCTGCTCATGGTCCGGCCGCATGCTAATCACGTCCCAGCTCTGGTAGCCCTTTTCCGCCACCAGCCGGTCTATCTCATGCTGGTAGGCGGCGATCACCGCCTCCGGCTGCGGGTTGTCGCCCAGCTCGCGATCCGCTTGCCAGCGCTCAAAGCGCACGCCGATCTGCGCCAACTGGCGCTGGATCTCCTGCGCGTCGCGGCTCTGCCACAGCGGCTGCTGCGGCGCTTTATCGCTGAAAATGGTCAATCCACTCATGAGACGAACTCCCCTAAATCGATACGATCAAAACGGTTAACCTGCGGATGCCGGCTCTGCTCGTCCGCCTCATCGCGGATCAGCTGGCAGGTATGCCAGCCGGCGGCCTGCGCCGCATCCAACTCCTGGTGGATGTCGGACAAAAACAGCAGCTCGTCGGGCGCGATGCCGATAGCCTGCGCGATGTTGCGGTACGACGCGGTTTCACGCTTGGCGCCGACGTGCGTATCGAAATAACCACTGAACAGCGGCTGCAGATCGCCCGCGTCGCTGTGGCCGAACAGCAGTTTCTGCGCTTCCACCGAACCGGAGGAATAGACGTAAAGCTTCACCCCCTGCCGCTGCCAGGCGGCCAACTGCCCCGCGACTTCCGGATACAGATGCCCGCGAAAGTCCCCTTCGCGGTAACCGCTGCGCCAAATGATGCCCTGCAACGCCTTGAGCGCGGTAGATTTACGGTCTTCATCCATAAAGCGGTACAGCGCGGCGATCAGCGCGTCAAGATCTGCCTGCGGCTGGTCAATTTCAGCGCGCAGCGCCGCCAGCGGCGCGGCGACTTCGCTCTCAGCGGCATGGCGGCGCACAAAATCCGCCAGCCGTTCGCGGGCGTAAGGAAACAGTACCTGATGCACAAAGCGAATATCGCTGGTGGTACCTTCAATATCGGTCACGATAGCGCGGATCATTTCGCCTCCAGTAAGCGGCGTTGCAGTTCACACTGGAACAGGAATTCCAGCCCTTCGAGATGGCGGCGGGCTTCCGCCACCTGGCTCCCCCAGCAATACAGGCCGTGGCCGCGTACCAGAAAGCCGTATTGCAGCGGCGTGGCCTCGGCATAGGCCGCCACGCGCGCCGCCAGCCGGGGGATGTCCTGATCGTTATCGAAAATGGGGATCGCCACGCTGTCCAGGTGGCTGCGCTGGCCGGCCAGCGACTTCTGCATTTCGTACCCCTGCAGCACCAGCGCATCGCCGCGCTCCACCCGCGACAGGACGGTAGCGTTGACGGAATGGGTATGCAGCACCGCGCCGATGTGCGCGGACAGGCGGTAGAGCAGCGTATGCAGCCCAGTCTCCGCCGATGGCATGCGGCCGCTCGGCACATGATTGTCGGCGATATCCACCCGCAGAAAATCGGTGGCGCTCAGGCTACCCTTGTCTTTGCCGGACTCGGTGACCAGGCACTGACGCTCATCCAGGCGCAGCGACATGTTGCCGCCGGTCGCCGGGCACCAGCCTTTGTCGCCAATCCAGTGGCAGGCCGCCAGCAATGCGGTAAGTTGCGGATTCTCCGTCATTATTATCGTTTCCCGTTCGGTAAGGCGGCCGGCTGATGAGGCTTGGCGTGCCGCGTGGCGGGCTAAGCACCTTTTCGCATTTAGCCATCTAAGCGTCTTGATTGCCAAATACTAGCATCGTGATATATTGACGGCAATATAAGCGCCTGGAGTATTCACCTGCTATGAGCACTTCCGCATTGGTTCCCGAAAGTAAACTGCCCTCACTGGGCACCACCATCTTTACCCAGATGAGCGCGCTGGCGCAGCAGCACCAGGCGATCAACCTGTCGCAGGGCTTCCCCGATTTCGACGGCCCGGACTACCTGAAAGAACGTCTGGCTTGGCACGTCGCCCAGGGCGCCAACCAATATGCGCCGATGACCGGCGTGGCGCCACTGCGCGAAGCCATCGCCGACAAAACCGCCGAGCTGTATGGCTGGCAACCGGACGCCACCGCCGAAGTGACCGTCACCGCCGGCGCCACCGAAGCGCTGTTCGCCGCCATCAGCGCGCTGGTGCGCCCCGGCGACGAAGTGGTCTGCTTCGATCCCAGCTATGACAGCTATGCGCCGGCGGTCACGTTGGCCGGCGGCATACTCAAACGCATCGCCCTGCAGCCGCCCGCGTTTACCGTGGATTGGCCAGGGTTCGCCGCCGCGCTGTCGCCACGCACCCGCCTGGTGATCGTCAACACGCCGCACAACCCGTCCGCCACCGCCTGGCAGGCGGAAGACATGCAGCAGCTGTGGCACGCTATCGCCGAACGCGAAATCTACGTGCTCAGCGACGAGGTTTACGAACACATCTGCTTCGCCAAAGGCGGGCACGCCAGCGTGCTGGCCCACCCGCAGCTGCGCCAGCGCGCGATCGCGGTGTCCTCTTTCGGCAAAACCTTCCACATGACCGGCTGGAAAGTGGGCTATTGCGTGGCACCCGCCGCGCTGAGCGCCGAGGTGCGCAAGGTGCATCAATACCTGACCTTTTCGGTCAATACCCCGGCCCAGCTGGCGCTGGCGGATAGCCTGCGCGCCGAGCCGGAGCACTGGCGACAGCTGCCGGCGTTCTATCGCGCCAAACGCGACCGCTTTGTGCAGGCGCTGACGAGCAGCAGACTGGAAATTTTACCCTGTGCAGGTACATACTTCTTGCTGGCGGACTACAGCGCCATCTCCGATCTGGACGATGTGGCATTCTGCCATTGGTTAACCGAGCACGTGGGCGTGGCGGCCATTCCGCTGTCGGTCTTCTGTGCCGATCCTTTCCCCCATAAATTGATCCGGCTGTGCTTCGCTAAACAGGACGCCACGCTGGATGCAGCTGCGGAGCGGTTATGTCGACTTTAAAAATTACCCTGTTGCAGCAACCGCTGGTCTGGCGCGACGGCCCCGCCAACCTGGCGGCTTTCGATGCGTTGCTGGCGCCGATCGTTGGCCGAGATCTCATCGTCTTGCCGGAGATGTTCACCACCGGTTTCGCCATGGATGCCGGCGAGAGCGCCCTGCCCGAACAGCAGGTGATCGACTGGCTGCACGGTTGGGCGGTGAAAAGCCACGCGTTAATCGGCGGCAGCGTGGCGTTGAAAACTGACGAAGGTGCGGTCAACCGCTTCCTGCTGGTCGAGCCGGGCGGCCAGGTGCACGCCTATGACAAACGCCACCTGTTCCGCATGGCCGGCGAACATCTGCACTACCAAGCCGGCAACCGGCGTGAAATCTTCGAATGGCGCGGCTGGCGCATCCTGCCGCAGATCTGCTACGACCTGCGTTTCCCGGTCTGGGCGCGCTATCAGCAGGATTACGATCTGGCGCTGTACGTCGCCAACTGGCCGGCGCCGCGCAGCAGCCATTGGCAAACGCTGCTGGCGGCGCGGGCGATTGAAAACCAGGTGTACGTGGCGGGCTGCAACCGGGTGGGCGAAGATCCCAACGGCCTGAGCTACAGCGGAGACAGCCTGATCATCAGCCCACAGGGCGAGATCCTGGCGAATGCGGAGCCCGGCGCGGCCACGCGGCTGGACGCCGAGCTGTCGCTGGAAACCCTGCAGAGTTACCGCAGCGCCTTCCCGGCCTGGCGCGATGCCGACAGCTTTCTGCGTTTAGACTGATTCCTCCTTCTCCCAGCCGGCGATCATCAGGCAATAGGCCTGGATCGCCAGCGCCACGTCCGCCTGCCGCACCGCTTCGTCCGGATGATGGCTGACGCCGCCGGCGCAACGCACGAACAGCATGCCGACCGGCCATTGCGCCGCCACGGCGATGGCGTCATGCCCAGCGCCGCTCGGCAACGCCAGGCTACGGCCCTGCACTTGTGCGACAGCCGCCTGCCAGCGGCGCTGCAGGTCCACGTCGCAGGCGGTGGCATCGATGCAATAAAACGCCTCGCTGGCGAAGCGCATTCCACGCCGCGCGCAGATCGCCTGCGCCTGCGCCAGCAACGCCGTCAATAGCGCCGCCAGCGGCGCATCCTGCGGGCCGCGCACATCGAGCGTCAATTTCACCTCACCGGGGATCACATTGACCGCGCCCGGCAGACTCTCGATGCAGCCGACGGTGGCCACCAGTGGCGAATCGGCGGCGCAGGTCAGCGTTTCGACCGCCGTGATCCATTCTGCTGCGGCCGCCAGCGCATCTTTGCGCTGCCCCATCGGCACCGTGCCAGCGTGGCCCGCCTCGCCGCTGAAAGTGCAGTTAAGCCGGCGCGCGCCATTGATCGCCGTCACCACGCCCAGCGCCAAATCGGCCGCCTCCAGACATGGGCCCTGTTCGATATGTAATTCGAGATAGGCGCGAATTTCGTTTGGTGCGCGATGCGCCTGCGCGATCGCCGCCGGATCCAGCCCAAAGTCGCGCATCGCCTGCGCTATGCTCACGCCGTCGGCGTCGGTGCGCGCCAGCCACTCTGCGGGCCACTGGCCGGTCAGGCCGCGGCTGCCGAGCAGCGTGACGCCAAAGCGCGCGCCCTCCTCGTCGGCAAAGCCGATCACCTCCAGCGCCAGCGGTAATCGATGCCCCTGGCGGTGATAGTGCGCCACCGTTTCCAGCGCCGTGAGCACGCCGAGCATGCCGTCATAGCGCCCGGCGTTACGCACCGTGTCCAAATGCGAACCGAGCAGCAGCGCGGGGGCGCCGGGCGTGTGCCCTTCATAGCGGCCGCAGATATTGCCGACGCTGTCCTGCCAAACCTGCATGCCGCTCTCACGCATCCACTCCCCGACTCGGTGATTGGCGCGCCGATGTTCGGCGGAGAGATAAAGACGCGTCAGCCGATCGGGCTCTGCGCTGATCGCCGCCAGCTCGTCACAGCGCGCCATCACCCGTGCGGCGGCCTGCTGTGCCTCCAACGGCGTCATCCACGCTTGCCTGCGTCATAAACGTTCCAGGCGGCCTGCAACGCCTCGCCCTGCTTGCTGGCGAAACCGAGGCGGTTCAGCACCGCCTCCAGCGCCGCCAGGGTTTGCAGCACGCAATCTTTGCGCGCGTTGTAGCCCATGGTGCCAATGCGCCAGATCTTGCCCTGCAGCGGGCCGAACGAGGTGCCGATTTCAATGCCAAAGTCGTTCAGCATCATCTGCCGCACCTGTTCACCCTGTACCTGCGGCGGGATCATCACGCCAAGCACGTTGTTCATGCGGTGCTCGAGATCGCCGAACACCGCCAGCCCCATGCCCCGGATGCCCGCCAGCATCGCCGCGCCGTGCAGCCGGTGGCGGGCGATGGCGTGATCCAGCCCTTCTTCGAGGATCACCCGCGCGCACTCTCGCGCCGCGAACAGCATGCTGGTGGCTTCGGTATGGTGATTGAGGCGCTCCGGCCCCCAATAATCCATGATCATGCCGATGTCAAAATAGTTGGAGTAGATCATCTCGTCGTCGCCGTCGGCGTGCTCGGCGGTGCGGATCCCCTCCTCCACGCATTTACGGCGGCGCACAATCTCTTCAAACTGCGGGCTGAGAGTGACCGGCGAGCTGCCGGAGGGGCCGCCCAGGCACTTCTGCAGCCCGGCGGAGACCGCATCCAGCCCCCAGGCATCGGTCTCCAGCGGGTTACCGCCGAAGGAAGCCGTCGCATCGGTATAGAACAGCACGCCGTGGCGGCGGCAGATATCGCCCAGCTCATGCAGCGGCTGCAGCATGGTAGTGGACGTGTCGCCCTGCACCGTCAGCAGCAGGCGCGGGCGCACTCGCTTAATCGCGTCTTCGATGCGATCGGCGCTGAACACTTCGCCCCACGGTACCTCGATCGTGTGTACCTCGGCACGGCAGCGGCGGGCAATCTCGCACAGCAGATGCCCGAAACGGCCGAATACCGGCACCAGCACCTTATCACCCGGCCGAATGGCGGAAACCAGCAGCGCTTCGATGCCGGCGCGCGAGGTGCCGTCCACCAGCATCGTCCAGCGGTTTTCGGTGCGGAACAGCGCGCGATACAGCGCCATGACCTGATTCATGTAACCGGTCATCGCCGGATCGTACTGGCCGATCAGCTGACTCGACATGGCACGCAGCACGCGCGGATCGGCGTTGATCGGCCCCGGCCCCATCAGCAGGCGCGCCGGCGGGTTAATCTGATCGAATTGCGAGATATCCAACATGTTCATTCCCTGTCAGCTTAGTAAGTTATTGAGTTATGCCGTCAGCGTCGACATGACGTTTGTTTGCTGCCCAACAGCCTACTCCCGATAGGGATTCAGTTGAAACAAAAGATTCTTATGATCAATTAATGAAACCAAAGTAACATAATGAGGTGACCGATCCGCCTTAAACGGCGGAAGGTGAAAGAAGGGAAATGAACTGCCGTGCTTAACGCAGCTCCAGTTCGTCCAGCGCCTGGAACAGTTCGGCGACGTGATGAATGCGCTGCCGCCCCTGCGCCAGCCGCTCATGCAGCAATGCATTGCTGAGCAGGCTGGCCAGGCTCATGGCGGCAGCATAGCTGTCGAACGCCGACACGCTGTCGAGCGGCACGGTCAAGTGCCAGTTGGCCAACGGGAACAACGCCTGCGCCTGCGGTTCACAGATCAACAGCGTCGGTACCCCGCGGCTTTGCAACAGCGCCAGCACTGCCTTTATCTGGCGCGGCCGGCGACGGAACGCCACCACCACCGCCACGTCCTGCGGCGTCAGCCCCGCCAGATCTTCCGCCAGCGTCTGCCCCGGCTGCGGCGCCAGCAGCACCTGTTCACGCACCTGCATCAGCTGCTGGCGCAGGTGCATCGCCACCGGATAGCTGTTGCGCAGCCCCAGCAGCATTACGCCTCGCGCCTGCGCCAGTGCGGCGATCGCCGCGCTGAACTGCACCGCATCGATCTGCTTTACCCAGCGGGTGAGATTGGCCATTTCCTGCTTACAGTGCCGCGCCAGCAGCGTATCGCCCTGCACCGCATCGCGGCTGTCGGTCAGCGGCATGCCACTTTGGCGCAGGGTGCGCAGCTCATCGCGCATGGCGCGGTAGTTGGGGTAGCCCAGCCGTTTGAACAAGCGGCTGACCGTGGCTTTGGAAACGCCGCTCAGGCGCGCCAGCTCGGCGCTGTTGTAACCGATCAAATCGTCATAGTGATCGAAGATGAAGTCGGCCACCCGCTGCTCCTGTGGCGTCAGCTGTGGGTAGTCGCGGCGCAGGCGTTCGTCGAACCGTTGCATTATCGTTCTCGCTGTAACCTTCGTTTCAGCGGAACATAGCACGGTCGAACTACCCGCTGGCAAGCAATTATTCGTGGGTGGGGAATGGCAGCGGCATGCCCTTCTCCCGCGTCAATGCCGGAAAAGGGCCGCGCGTTCAGCACCAATAGGCCATGAAGTTGACGGTAGCGCGATCCAGATCGCGTTCGCCGATCAGATAACGCCGCAGCGTTTTCACCGTGGAAGACTCGGCCGCCACCCAGGCATAAAAAGCATACCGCCGGCCGCACGCTCCCACAACACCTCATCGCTCAGGCTGCTTTCCGCCAGGGACTGCGCCTGCGCACACGCCGACGCGGGGATATCGACCCGCTGGCGCACCGCCTCCACCAGCAGCGTGCCATGCGCCAGTTGGTGGCCCACGTCACGCGGCAGCCAGTAAACCTCGGCGAACGGGAAACGGGCCAAATCCAGGCAATCCCCCGCCACCGGCACCTCAAAAAATGCCTGCACTCGCGGCGGATTGGCCTGCTGCGCCAGCTGCTCCAGAATACCCATCGCCGCCGGCACCGCCGTCTCATCGGCGATCAACAGCGCCTGCTGCAACTGCGCAGGCGGCACCCATTCGTAGCCACCGCTGTCGCCGTCGAAGTCAGCGTTGGGGGCGACCGTCTGAAGGGCGTCACCCGGCTCGGCGTGGGTCGCCCAGGCGGAGGCCGGGCCGTTCACGCCATGTAGCACGAATTCGACGTCCATCTGATTCTGCTCACGGCGCAGCGCACGCAGCGTATAGGTGCGCATCACCGGACGCTGTTCTTTGGGGAACGCCATGTAATCGCCGTACCAGTCCGGGCCGTTGACCAGCTGCGGGATCTTGCCGTCCGCCGCCGGGAACAACAGTTTGATGCGCTGATCCGGCGCTTCCAGCTTCATCCGATGAATATCCGCACCTTCAAACACGCAGCGCACCAGCGAAGGTGAAATCAGCGTTTTGCTTTTCAAGGTGATATCAAAAATTCTGTAGCTGGCGGACATGTTCTCGATTCTCCGGCAACGGCTGTCGCTTATACGTATGGCCGATCGGCTACCGTTTGACGGCGTGGAGTGCGCGATCGTGCAGCGGGTAAAATGTTAATAAAACTAATTAATTACGTTAATGTATCGCAAAAAATCATATCATGATTTTATTGATAACAAGAAACGTTATTGATAAAAGAATCATTCTCAAAAATAGAGTAATAACAATATCACCTGGGAAATAACGATGAAACGCAAACACCTTTGGGTATTGAACCCTTGTCTGCTGGCAATGCTTGCGCCGGCGGCTTGGGCAGAGGATCAGAAAGCCGGCAACGAAGAGCAGTTGGTGGTCTCCGCCAGCCGTTCGCACCGTAGCGCGGCGGAAATGGCGCAAACGACCTGGATCATTGAAAGCCAGGAGATCGAACAGCAGGTTCAGGGCGGTAAAGAGATCAAAGACATGTTGGCGCAGCTGATCCCCGGTATGGACGTCAGCGGCCAGGGCCGCACCAACTATGGCATGAATATGCGCGGCCGTTCGATGATGGTGATGATCGACGGCGTACGCCTGAATTCATCGCGCAGCGACAGCCGCCAGTTGGATTCGATCGATCCGTTCAATATCGATCATATTGAGGTGATTTCCGGCGCGACCTCGCTGTACGGCGGCGGCAGCACCGGCGGCCTGATCAACATCGTCACCAAAAAAGGGCAACAGGAACAGCAGGTCGAGTTGCAGATCGGCGGTAAAACCGGCTTTGGCAGCCATAACGATCACGACGAGAACGTGGCGGCGGCGGTCAGCGGCGGCAACGACAACGCCTCGGGACGCCTGTCCGTTTCTTACCAACGCTACGGTGGCTGGTACGACGGCAAAGGCAACGAGGTGCTGATCGACAATACCCAAACCGGCCTGCAGTATTCCAATCGCCTTGACGTGATGGGCACCGGTACCCTTAACATCGACGAACACCAACAGCTGCAGCTGACCACCCAATACTATAAAAGCCAATCCGACGGCGATCACGGCCTATTCCTGGGAGAGAACTTTGCGGCGGTGACCGGCAACGCCAAGGCATACAACAGCGGCAACTTAAATTCCGACCGTATCCCCGGCACCGAACGCCATCTGATCAACCTGCAGTATTCCAACACCGATTTCCTCGGCCAGGATTTGGTGGCGCAGGTCTACTACCGCGACGAAACCCTGACCTTCTACCCGTTCCCGACGCTGGCGGGCAAAGCGCCGAACTATTACGTCAGCAGCATTGGCGCTTCGCAGCAAAAAACCGATTTCTACGGCGGCAAGCTGACGTTAAACAGCAAGCCTGTCGATGCACTGACGCTGACTTACGGTCTCGACGCCGAGCATGAGAGCTTCAACGCCAACCAACAGTTCTTCAACCTGGCGAAGGCGCAACAGTCCGGCGGCATGACGCTGGAGAACGCCTACAATACCGGCCGCTACCCGAGCTATACCACCAGCAACCTGGCGTCATTCCTGCAGGCCAGCTACGACATTAACCCGATCTTCACCCTGAGCGGTGGCGTGCGTTACCAGTACACCGAAAACAAGATTGACGACTTCGTCGGCTATAACCAACAGCAGGCGATCGCCACCGGCGCCGCGACGTCCGCCGACGCGATACCGGGAGGGAAAACCGACTACAACAACGCGCTGTTCAACGCCGGCCTGTTGGCGCACCTGACCGATCGCCAGCAAACCTGGTTCAACTTCTCTCAGGGCTTCGAGATCCCGGACCCGGGCAAGTATTACGGCAACGGCACCTACGCGTTGAATGGCGGCCATTACCGGCTGCTGAAGAGCGTCAACGTCGGCGATTCCAAGCTGGAAGGCATCAAGGTCAATGCCTACGAGCTGGGTTGGCGCTATACCGGCGATAACCTGCGCACGCAAATCGCCGCCTACTATTCGCTGTCCGACAAGAGCATCGCCATCAACAAAACCGACATGACCATCAACGTCAATGCGGACAAGCGCCGCATCTACGGAGTGGAAGGCGCGGTGGATTATTTCTTTGAAGACAGCGACTGGAGCGCCGGCACCAACTTCAACGTTATCCGTTCCGAAACCAAGGTCAACGGCGAATGGAAGAAGCTAGTGGTGGATACCGCCAGCCCATCGAAAGTCACCGCTTATGTCGGCTGGGCGCCGGGCGACTGGAATCTGCGCTTACAGTCGCAGCAAACCTTCGACGTGTCGGACGACGGCGATTACACCAAGGCCAACTCCACCCAGGGCCGCAAAATCGATGGCTACAACACTCTCGATTTCCTCGGCAGCTATACCCTGCCGGTAGGGAAAGTCAGCTTCAGCGTGGAAAACCTGCTGGACAAGGAGTACACCACCGTTTGGGGCCAACGCGCGCCGATCCTGTACAGCCCGACCTACGGCTCGCCTGAGCTGTACAGTTATAAAGGCCGCGGACGCACCTTCGGCTTGAACTACTCGGTGTTGTTCTGAGGAATAAGGGGCCGGTCTGCCGGCCCCGTTTATTGGGCTGCACCGTTTTGCCGAGAGCAGAAACGACGAAGCCCTGAGTTATCGCTAACTCAGGGCTTCTGAATAGTGGCGGAACGGACGGGGCTCGAACCCGCGACCCCCTGCGTGACAGGCAGGTATTCTAACCAACTGAACTACCGCTCCGCGCCATTCCCTCTTGCGGGGGAACGAGGCGCATATTACGGACGCCTCTCGGTTCCGTCAACGCCTTTTTCTCACTAAATGAACCGTTTGCACAGTTTTTCAACGAAGGTTCATCCGGTGCGTTTTTTTCGTGCAACAATGCCGTTACTCGGCCGGCGTACCGCGCCACAGGCAGCTGCCGCCCTTTTTCGCCACCAGATCCAGACGCGCCTCGTGCGCCTTCACTTCTTCGTCGCTGGCGTAGACCACTTTCATCGCGGTCGCCGGGCGGACAATGCGCTGAATTTCTTGCGCGGCGTCATTTTGCTGGGTATCACCTTCCATCTGGAACGCTATCGAGGTCTGACCGCCGGTCATCGCCAGATAGACTTCCGCCAGGATCTCGGCATCGAGCAATGCGCCGTGCAGCGTACGCTTGCTGTTGTCTATCTCATAACGGCTGCACAAGGCATCGAGGTTGTTGCGCTTGCCCGGGAACAGGCGGCGCGCCATCAGCAGGCTGTCGGTGATAGTGCAGAAGGTCTCGGTCTTCGGGATGCCCTGCTGCAACATGCGGAATTCGTGATCCATAAAGCCGATATCGAACGCCGCGTTATGGATCACCAACTCGCCGCCGCGGATAAAGTCGAGGAATTCGTCGGCAACCTGATCGAAGGTCGGCTTGTCGGCCAGGAAATCGTCGCTGATGCCGTGTACGCCGTAAGCTTCCGGATCCACCAGCCGATCCGGCTTGATGTAAACGTGGAAGTTGCGCCCGGTCAGGCGGCGGTTAATCACCTCCACCGCACCGATTTCGATGATGCGGTGCCCTTCGTAGTGCACCCCAAGCTTGTTCATACCGGTGGTTTCGGTATCGAGGACAATCTGTCTGGTGGTTGTAGAGATCATATTGCAGTGCTCACAGCGCTCGTTTATGTCAGACTTGGCTTTTATAAAACTGATAGGAAGAGTCTACCAGAGATGCTCAAACAGGTAGAAATTTTCACCGATGGCTCCTGCCTTGGCAATCCCGGCCCCGGGGGTTACGGTGCGATATTACGCTATAAGCAGACGGAAAAAACCTTCAGCGAGGGTTTTCGTCTGACCACCAATAACCGCATGGAAATGATGGCGGCGATCGTGGCGCTGGAAGCGCTGACCGTACCCTGCGCCGTGACGCTCAGCACTGACAGCCAGTATGTGCGCCAGGGCATCACCAGTTGGATCCATAACTGGAAGAAGCGCGGCTGGAAAACCGCCGACAAAAAGCCGGTCAAGAATGTCGATCTGTGGCAGCGGTTGGATTTGGCCATTCAGCGCCACGAGGTAAAATGGGAATGGGTCAAGGGCCACGCCGGCCACCCGGAGAACGAACGTTGTGACGTGCTGGCGCGCGAAGCGGCCGGCAAACCGACGCAGGAAGACGTCGGTTATCAACCGGAAGCCTAAGGCAGTTTGCGGTAGCTCTTGGTCGCGCCCACCGCGCGGCTGAGAGACGGTTTTCTCGCCCCCAGTTTCATCGGCGTGGGCGTCAGCGGCAAGGTGCGTTTGCGCGCCACAATCACGCTCATGCAGCCCAGCGCCGGCAAATGGGTGCATAAAAATTTTCCACCCTGGCGATGCCACGGTAGCACGTGAAAACGCGCCTGGTGCAGCACCTCATAATTCAGCAGGCTGAGCCAATCCAGCAGCCGCATCTGGGTAAACATGCGGCTGACATAGGGCTGGCGGCGACGCAGTCCGGGCACCAGCTTGCCCAATCCCAACAGGCTGAACGGATTGAAGCTGCTGATAACCAACCAGCCGTCGTCGATCAATACCCTGTCCACCTCGCGCAACATGCGGTGCGGATCGTCCGCGTAGGACAGCGTATGCGCCAACAGGCAGGCATCCACCGACTTGGCGGCAAACGGCAGTTGATAAGCATCGGCGATCACCTGCAGCCCTTCGCCCTCCAGCCCTACGTTGACCTGATGGGAAATCGCGCATTTGTCCGTGGCCAACTCGGCGCTGAGCATGCCCATCTTCAGCAGATGGAAACCGAACAGCTTCGGCCACCAGGGTTGCAACTGCCGCTCGAGCGCTTCACGATAGTACTCCCCCCACGGCAGCGCCGCCCAGGACTGCGGGCCGGTGAGCTTTTGTAGAGTATGGGCTGGTTTCATGATTTATTATCTTCTTTCAAGCCGTTGCCAACGAGAGGTACACCATGAATCTTATCAGTATTCCCGCCTTCCAGGACAATTACATTTGGTTATTGGATGACCGGCAGGGACGCTGCATTATCGTCGATCCGGGTGAGGCGCAGCCGGTGCTCGAAGCGCTACAGAGCCTGCAGCTGGTGCCGGCGGCGATCCTGCTGACCCACCATCATCACGATCACGTCGGCGGCGTGGCGCAGATCGTGGCTCAGTATCCCGGCCTGGCCGTCTATGGGCCGCAAGAAACCGCAGACAAAGGCGCCAATCACATCGTCCGCGACGGCGACACCTTTAACATCGATGGGCGCCAGTACAGGACGTTCGCCGTCCCCGGCCATACGTTAGGCCATGTGGCATTCTATAGTGCCCCTTATCTGTTCTGCGGCGACACAATGTTCTCTGCCGGCTGCGGCAGGCTGTTTGAAGGCACCGCCAAACAAATGTACGACTCATTTCAACAACTCGCGCAACTTCCCGATAACACCTTAATTTGCTGCGCGCATGAATATACTCTTTCAAATCTTAAGTTTGCGCGGGCTATTTTGCCGGAAGATCGAGAGATTGAAACATATCAACAACATGTTGAAGCGTTAAGGGCAAAAGGCCAAGCCAGTGTGCCAACCACATTGCAATTAGAGCGCAAAATTAACCTGTTTTTACGTTGCCATGACGCTGATTTACAAAAGAAATTAGGCTTTAATTCACCACCGGAAAGCCTTCATTCAGTTTTTTCCGAATTACGCCTGCGGAAAGATAACTTCTGAGCTTTTAGTTGTGTTATTTGGCGAAGCAAAGTATTATTGCTCGTCTTTTAAGCAACTACATTGACACACACATGAAGGCTAAAGCGATATTTCTCGCCTCAGTCTTGCTAGTGGGTTGCCAGTCGTCCAGGCAGGACGCACCGGCGCCAGAACAGCATGCACAGAGTTTGTCTTCGGCTGGTCAAGATGGTGAAGCAGGAGAGTACACAGCAAATGGCCGAGCGAGCTCGGCGCGGTGGTTGGATAACAACAGTCCCGCCGCGCAACAGGACCTGTGGAACTTCATTAGCGACGAGCTGAAGATGGAGGTTCCGGAAAATTCCCGGATCCGTGATCAGAAAAGAAAGTACTTAAAAAGTAAGAGCTATCTCCACGATGTAACATTACGGGCAGAGCCGTACATGTACTGGATAGTCGGGCAGATTAAGAAACGTAATATGCCGATGGAACTGGTACTGCTACCCATAGTGGAGAGCGCTTTTGACCCACACGCCACGTCAAGTGCCAACGCCGCAGGGCTATGGCAAATCGTGCCGCAAACGGGTCGCAATTATGGTTTAAAAAACAATCAGTGGTATGACGGTCGACGCGATGTCGTCGCCTCGACAACCGCTGCGCTTAACATGATGCAACGCTTGAACCGCATGTTTAACGGCGACTGGTTATTGACCGTAGCCGCCTATAACAGTGGTGAAGGCCGCGTGATGCAAGCGGTGAAGGCAAACAAACGCCAGGGTAAGCCAACCAATTTCTGGGCACTGTCGCTTCCGCGTGAAACGTCAATCTATGTCCCGAAAATGCTGGCGCTGAGCGACATCATCAAGAACAGCAAGAAGTACGGCGTGAAACTCCCGAAAACGGATGAAACCCGTGCGCTGGCGCGTATCGATGTCGGACAGCAGATCCAGCTGACTCAGGCGGCTGAGATGGCAGGGCTTTCGGTCACCAAGATGAAAGCGTATAACCCAGGCTACAAAAAAGGCGTTACGGCACCTAACGGGCCCCATTACATCATGGTTCCCAAAGGGCATGCCGATCAGCTGAAAGACTCGCTGGCCGATGGCCAGATCGCCGTGACTCAGCCAACGACGCAGTTGGCGAAGAACAGCGGTTTGTCCGGTGGCAGTTCGTATAAAGTACGCTCCGGCGACACTTTATCGGGCATTGCCAAGCGGCTGAACGTTAAGACCAGCGATTTGCAGAGTTGGAACAACTTGCGCGCCAAGAGCGCCTTAAAAGTTGGGCAAACCCTGCAAGTGGCCAGCAATACGGGCAGTAACAGCAGTATCACCTATCAGGTTCGCAAAGGTGATTCGCTCGCCAGCATTGCACGTCGTCACGGCGTCGATATTAACGACGTGATGCGTTGGAATTCAACGCTCGGTAAAGGCAGTCTGCAACCCGGTCTGAAGTTGACCCTGTTTGTCGGCAACAAGCTAACGCCGGATACCTAAGTTTCCGGCACAAAAAAAGCACCCCTCGGGGTGCTTTTTTATTACCTGTGATTCACCAGACGGGGGAGTCTTTTTCCGGGTGGAACTCCACCAACAACGGATTGTGATCCGACGCGCTGGTCACCAGCACCGAGGCCTCAACAACACCCAGGTTACGGTAAAACACGAAGTCCAGCGGGCGACCAAAGGCCTTGCGACGATGATCGTCGGTGAAGCTAACCTCGCGCAGCGCCATTTCGCCGGCAAAGTCATACAGCGCGTTGATACGTTTACGGCTCCAGGCGTTGAAGTCCCCCGCCATGATCACCGGCCCCCGATGGCTGGCGATCTGCTCGCCAATCGGCCCCAGCTGCTTGCTGTAGACGTCGACTCCCAGGCTGAAGTTCACCGCATGGATATTCACCACCATCAACAGCTCGCCATTGTACAGCGGGTAAACGGTGATCAAGGCCGATTTGGACAGCCGCAGCAGCGGCTCACGCTCACGCAGCGGGCAGCAGTAAACCGGATGAGCGGCTGCCAGCGTCATCACGCCGGAAGGATGTTGCGGCAACACAAAGGCCGGCACCTGATCGGCCGCCAGATAGTTGGCGGTAGCGTAGCTCACCAGCTCCGGCGTGGTTTGCGCCTCTTGCAACAACACCAGCTGCGCATCTTTGCCATGATTTTTCAGCACCGAAAGCCAGTCGGCTCGTTGCTGTTTGAAAATATTCCATACCATGACGCGCAGAGCGCCGGTCGTCGGCAGCGCAGCCCCTGGCGGCAACGGCTGGTTAACGGCGCCAGGAAAAATTCGTTCGACTGGCTGGCCTGCAACATACCTCATTGCATAAGTTCGTTTCGGCACGCGATTCGCCTATTACCCATTAGCATGAAACTGGCGATGAAGACTTCGCCAACGGTGAATTGATTATACGCCTGCCCCGCACAGAGGGCATGGCTTTTACAGGCATAACCTTTTCAGTTATAGGGGCCGTCTGCGGTGATTTCAATATTCTGAGGGTATAGCTGTGTAAAGGTGACGCATCAGAGGTGAAAAATGCGAAAAGGCCAGCAAAATGCGCACGGGATATCGGAATGTACAGGTTCGCGCTCAAGTGGGTGACGGCGATGCTCCGACGTGATTAAATGACGAAATCGCTCAAAATTTCAAACGATGTTTGCCCGTGGAGCAAAAATGAAAGCGAATTCGGACGAGCTTATCACCTTCGTCACCGTAGTGGAGAGCGGCAGCTTCAGCCGGGCGGCAGAGCGCCTGCAGCAGGCCAACTCCGTGGTTAGCCGTACGGTAAAAAAACTGGAGAGCAAGCTGGGCGTGACCCTGCTCAACCGTACGACACGCCAAATCAGCCTGACACAGGAAGGCGAAAACTACTTTCGGCAGGTGCAAAAGGTGTTGAGCGATATGGCCGCAGCGGAAAATGCGTTGCTGGAAAGCCGCCAACGCCCGCAGGGGCTGCTGCGCGTCGATGCCGCAACGCCGGTCGTCTTGCATCTGTTGACGCCGCTGGTCGCCGAGTTTCGTGAACGCTATCCGGAAATGTCGCTATCGTTAGTCTCTTCGGAAAACTTCATCAATTTGATCGAACGGAAAGTGGATATCGCAATCCGCGTCGGCGAGCTGACGGACTCTACGCTGAAAGCGCGCAAGCTAATGGCCAGCTATCGGCGCATCCTGGCCTCCCCCGCCTACCTGGCGCAGTATGGCGCGCCCAAGACGGTGGCCGATCTGGAACACCATTGCTGCATCGGCTTTAACGACCTGCCTAACCTAAACCGCTGGCCGCTGGCCTGTGCCGATGGTCGTCAACTGGAGATCGTTCCAGGGCTGACCACCAACAGCGGCGAAACCCAGCGCCACCTGTGCCTGCACGGCAACGGCATCGCCTGCCTGTCGGACTTTATGAGTGATGAAGACGTCAAACGCGGGGATCTGGTCCCCCTTCTGGTGGAAGACACGCTGCCACTCGAAATGCCGATCAACGCGGTGTACTACAGCGATAGCGCCGTCAGTAACCGTCTGCGCAGCTTTATCGATTTTATCAGCGAGCGGTTAAAGTGATAAAAAAGGCGCTCTCTCGAGCGCCTGAGGTCGTCATATCTGAAGATTAGTCCCAGTCGGGTGCCAGACCTTCCGGGCTGACCAATCGGCCGTTGCTTTCCAGCGCGGCAATCTGTGCCATATCTTCATCACTCAGCTGTAGCTGCTGCGCTAGCAGGTTGCTTTCCAGGTTTTCACGCTTGGTCGAGGAAGGGATCACCGCATAACCGAGCTTTAACGCCCAGGCCAGGACCACCTGTGCCGGCGTCGCCTTGTGCCGCGCCGCGATACGCTTGATCGTCTCCTCTTGCAACGCTTTGCCATACGCCAGCGTCATATAAGAGGTGATGGCAATGCCATGCTGCCGTGCGAACGCCACCACTTTCTCATTCTGCAAGAACGGCGACAGTTCGATCTGGTTGGTTGCGATCTGATCGGCACCGACCGCGTCAATCGCCTGCTGCATCAGATCGACCGTGAAATTGGATACCCCTATCTGACGGGTTAGCCCCAATCGCTTGGCTTCCAGCAATTCAGCCATAAACTCGGCGACCGACACTTCATCATTTGGCGATGGCCAGTGAATCAATGTCAGATCGACATACGAGGTCTGCAGTTTGACCAAGCTGTCTCGCAGGCTGGGAATTAATGACCCCTTGGCCAGAGTCGCGATCCAGATTTTGGTCGTGATGAACAGTTCGTCACGCGGCACACCGCTGGCGGCGATAGCCTGGCCGACGGCCGCTTCGTTTTCATAGATCTGTGCGGTATCGATAGCCCGATAGCCCAGTTCCAGCGCCGTGCTCACCGAGTCGATAACGACCTGATCCTGAAGGCGGAAAGTACCTAAACCAAATGCAGGAATGCTCACAATGTTTACTCTCTCATTAGTGGATAAATAGCGATGCGAGAGAGTATGGCAATATTTTTAGTGAGCAAAAACGCCAGGTTCGGCATAAGACTTTTGATCAACAGGCAACAATATTGAGGAAAAGCGGCAGGAGCGGTGGCAATTTCGACGATATTCCGTGAATTTTGCATATGAAAAAGCCCTGAGTCAGAGACTCAGGGCTTATCAATTAAGTGGCGGAACGGACGGGGCTCGAACCCGCGACCCCCTGCGTGACAGGCAGGTATTCTAACCAACTGAACTACCG
>NZ_JBZXDO010000045.1:0-22246 GCF_058725505.1 Serratia sp. A07 | reverse complement strand
TGAGTAGGTTGTGATCTCAGATTACAAACCGGCCAAAATAATTGTCGCGAACCGGCCAGATTAATTGTCGTCAGATAGTGGTGACAGCGTTACCACGTTGACGCGCAGCTTGCAGCAAGTGACCGGGGCTGCTTACAAACGCGCCCACCTTATCGCCCGTGACCAGACGGCGAAGATCCGCAGCGATACGACCAGCCGACGGCAACAATCGGCAGGCATTACGCGATTCCGCTGGTCTACATCTCAAGATCGCCGCGTAAGTGGAAATCCGGCGGGGAAATACCCCAATGCCAAAATTAAATGTTTTGTTCTTTCCCGCAACGACGTGGGCTACGGACCGGGCGTTTATCTCTGGTCACGTGGTGCCCAATTTAACGGCGAAACCGGCCTATTCCCCGGACGGGCACATATCGGTTGCCGCTGCCATGCCATCCCTCAAATTCAGGGACTTGATTACCAATAGGACAATAAATGCGGATCACTCTCCACGATCGGCAGTCCTTTCCTATTAACACCCAACGCATCATTGCTGAGAACGGTTATTTACGCGTTCCGGGGCGGGTTGCTCGCACTGGCGTGCAGCAGTATCTCGCGTCTGAGCTGGGGTTAACGGACAGGCCGCCAAACAGCATTGTTAACGTATATCGACCGCCGGAAGAGGTGTTCTCACCGGCCAGTCTTGCCAGCTATGACAACACCGATGTCACCGTTGAGCATCCCGACGATCTTGTTGATTCGACCACGTTTAAAGAGGTGTCGGTAGGACACGCCACGTCACCGGGGCGTCCTGATGAAGACGATGAGAATTATGTTGTCGTTGACTACCTGATTAAAGATCAGGATGCCATCGACAGCATTAATAGGGGCAAGGCTGAGCTTTCTGCCGGTTATACCTCTGAATACGTTGAGCGTGCCGGTGTTGCACCGGACGGAACCCCTTATGAGTTCGTGCAAACGGATATCACCATCAACCATACCGCGCTTTGTGACCAGGCTCGCGCCGGTCGCCGCGCACGATTGTTTGACAATAAACCCACGGAGAAACAATCCATGCCAAAAGTAACTTTGGACAATGGCGTCAAAGTAGAAGTTGCCGACGAGGCGACGCAAACACTTATTCAAACCACGCTCGACAGTCTGAAAAAACGTGTGAAGGATGCCGAAGAGGCCGCACAAAAGGCCGATGAAGAAAAAGAAGCAGCTGAGGCGAAGGCAGATGCCAAAGACGACGAGATTGAAGAACTGAAGGAAAAAGCTTCAGAAGATGCGATCTCCAGCCGTCTGGCCGATGTTATTTCCGCTATGGACTCAGCCGTAAAAATTGCTGGTAAGGAATTTACCAGTGACTCCGTCAATCCACTGACTATCAAACGCCAAGCGCTCGATGCGGCAGGTATCAAGTGCAAAAAATACGCCTCGTGGGATAAGGCGCCAGAGGCGTATGTAAATGCCTATTTCGATGCGGAGGAAGAACGCAAAGAAATCGAAGACGAGGAAGAGGAGGAAGAACGCAAGGAAGCGAAAGACTCCGTGCGCCGCCTGGGTGGTGAGTTGGGTAAAAAAGTGAAACTCGGCGATGCCGAAGCACAACGTCTAGCCACTCGTCAGGCGTTCCTGGATAAGCGTTATGGCCGTAACCAAGAGGACAAAAAATAATGGCAATTGCACAGAATGATTTCACGGTATTCCGTGGTCGCGGCTATGAAGGCCAAATCTCCACCATCGATGTTGCTGACGTTATCAGCCGCATGGTGGAAGACGCGTTTATTCCTTACGGGCGTGCTGCTGTGCGTGGTGTGGGCAAGCGTACCTGCGCACCAGTAACAGCCGCCAGCAAAGCCGCTGACATTATCGGTTTCACGGTGCGTTCAATGGCCGAAGCCAGCCCAACGCCGCCTACCGAAAATGGCGAGTATGCGATTGGTTATCCCGTTGATCATGTGGCGTCGCTGCTGCGCAGAGGGTCGATGTATATCTTGTGCGTTGATGGCGCTATGGCAGGTGACCCGGTGAGCGTTATCACTGAGGAAGGCTAAAACCTCGGGCGTCTTACAACCGGTGGTGATGGCCTGGTACTCGATTTTGTGAAGTGGGTGGATACCGTGGCCGCTGGTGAAATCGGTGAAATTCAGGTAGACGGCATCATGGCCGGTGCCGGCGGTGGTGGGGCTCCTGGACCGAAAGGCGATAAAGGAGATAAAGGCGATACGGGGCCGGCGGGTCCAGAAGGTCCACAGGGACCAAAAGGTGACAAAGGCGATCCGGCGTAAGGCCGGATTTTTTATATCCGCCCCGTCAAATATTGAATTATTGAAAGATTGAGGAAGAAAACAGATGGCTAGAAACGTTTTTGACATGTCGCCGACCGCTGCACTGTCCTTTTTGGTGCAGCAGGCCGCTTACATCGAGAGTGAAATTTATCGCCTTGAATACCCGCAATATAAATACAGTTCGCTGGTTCCGCTGGATGACTCAGCCCCCGACTGGACGAAACAGGTTGTCTTCCGTTCGGTTGATGCCCGCGGTGAGTTGAAACTCTTTGGCCCGAACTCTACCGACGTGCCAACCGTGGACATTGCGATGAATCAGGGCTTCCACGAAATCAAAACAGCGGCGCTGGGGTATACCTACACGCTGGAAGAGATTGGTTTTGCGCAACTCAACAACGTAAATCTGGACGTTGAAAAAGGCCAGGCCGTTCGTGATGTGACAGAGCAGGGGATGAATAAAATCTATCTGCTGGGCCACGATGAAATTGGCGAAGGTTTGTTCACCAGCGGAAATGTGTCCAAAGAAACCGCACCAGCCACGTTGAAGCAACTGGTGGCCGATATTCCGACCAAAGGCACGCAGCCTATCGTTGATTTGTTCGCTGCTGCTTACAACCAGGTTTACCTGACCAATACCAAGACGGTCCGTCGCCCTACTGATTTTGTTCTGCCACCGGAACAAATGCAGTTGCTGATGCGCACCATGCTCAACTCTGCCAACGCCTCGAACTACACCTTGTTGCAGTTCTTGCGTGAAAACTTCAAGGATATGGAGTTCACCGACGATCTGCTGCTGACGAAAGCCGATGGTGGCCACGCAGCAGATCGCATGATGGTGTATCAGAAAGACATGCGTGTGGTGAAAGGGCACGACGTAATGCCGTTGCAATTCCTGGCACCGGCTACCGCCGACAATATCAACTTTAAGGTGCCGGCTCTCTGCCGCACCGGCGGCACGGAATGGCGTATTCCGAAAGCGGCTCACTACGTGGATGGGGTGTAAGCATGGCTGAGTTGATGAACTGGAGCAATGCGCCGATCGTGGTCACAGACGAAAATGGCGAACGTCACACCATTCCTGCACAGGGCGCGGCAAAAGTGGCGGGGGATTTTTCCTCACATCCTTACGTTGTCAGCGGCGAATTGTCAGTGGACGGCGAGCTGGTTGCCAAAACACAAGAGGGTGAACAAACGGATATGCAGAAATTGCGCACCCGATATAAGGCCATCTTTGGAAAATCAGCGCCGCCAGCAGCAAAAGCCGAGACGCTGATCAAGAAAATTGAGGAATGGCAGGAACAGCAGGACGAAGATTAATCCGCCGTGTTATTTACCATCGAACCCGCCGACTATGGCGGGTTTTTCTTGTGGGGTTTCGGATGGATATTACAGCCAAAATTGTGACGGATTTCCGGACTTATTACCCGGAGTTTAAGGATACCGCCCGGTGGCCCGATGATGAAGTGATCCTCGTGCTGGAGGAAGGTGATTCAGAAACGGGTAAGCGGTGGTTGGGGTATTACGATCGTCCCGCGTCAATAAAAAAACGCGGAATGTTCGCGTTTGCGGCACACCGCCTGATTATGCGCCGCCGTGCAATGGGTGAAGACGGTGAAGGTGGCGATGCAGGGGCGGCCTACGCGATTTCAGGTAAATCGGTAGGGGATGAGTCCACGTCGTTTGCTGTGCCGTCGACATCGATGGAAGAGCAGACGATTAATGGCGATCTGCCGCTGACATCGTACGGCATTGAGTTTTTGCGATTACGTCGCAGAGCCGGTACCGGAGCGCTGATGGTATGAAATTTAATACTGAGGTGCGCGGCGGAGAAAAGCTCGCCAAAAAGCTGAAGCAAATTCAGGACCGAGTCACCAGTAAAAAACGAGTGCTGGTTGGTTTACCTGCCGGCAGTGGGAATTATGAAGATGGCGCACCGATCGTGGTGATTGGGGCGGTGCAGGAATTTGGCTCTGCTGATGGTCGAGTGCCTGAGCGCTCATTCCTCCGCGTACCACTGCGCCAAAATCAGGACAACATCAAGAAGGGCTTTGCAGCGCTTTCCCGCCAGGTGGTTAAAGGGGAGATCTCTGCCTTTCAAATGCTGGATCAGATGGGCGCACGTGCAGTGGGGTACTGCCAGGAGGCTATCGAAACCGGTATAGCACCCGCCAACGCCCCATCGACGATTAAGCAGAAAGGCAGCTCAACGCCGCTGATCAATCAAGGCATTTTGAAGGGCGCCATCACTCATGTCGTGGAGGACTGACCATGTTTGGTAATGGGCTGGATATGCGCGGCCACGTTGATTCGACATTTAATTCGAAAATTGCCGGGGGGATTTGGCTGATCCGTATGAGCGGTGATTACTCCGGACCTGGCGGTGTGTGGCAGGAGTCGGAGTCTGCCCGCCAGGCGCTTACTCACGTCAACGTTCAGCCCGCTCGTTGGCGAGAGATTACGCTACTGGTTGGGCAAGGTGGTGTGGCCATGCTTGGTGACTTCAGAACGGTGCACATCAACGATGGGAAAACCTATCTGATGCCTGATGAGAGTGGCGAATACCGTGATCTGTTGGAATTTAGCGACGGAGTGACAATGCGTCGTTGGCGGGTGATGACGGCAGATAATCGCCCGTGGCGTAATTTTTGCCGCGCTGTTGTTGAAGTGGTCAGGGAGCCTGTGAAATGAAAGAGATCAGTGAACTGCATGCGTTGTTGCAGGGGCTGGTTTCAGTTTGTTCTGGGTTGGACAGCGCCCGCATTGTTCTTGCCGATCAGGGAAGAGCACCGCCAGGAGGCGGTACGCTCTATGCGACCTACAATCCTATCCCCGTCCGGGCGTATGGACAGCCCGGTCAGCGACTGGAGTTTATCGCGCCGGTGGAGGAGTTCGACGAGTCTCTGGGGGAGGATTGGCAGGATTTGGAGGAAATTACGGCCAGCTCGATGGAATTGATGCTGTCGGTGAATTTCTTCAATGAAGGCGCGTCGCAGGCCGCCATGATGCTGCATAACGCCAATTTTCGAACCCCGGTTAGTGATTTTCTGTTTGTTAACCAGATAGGCTTTCGTTACGTCAGTAATCCCCGCAATCTCAGCACGCATTTTCAATCCGGTATTCAGCCGCGCTGGCAGGCTGACATTCATTTATTTGTTAACCATGAAGTTAGCAGCAAAGTATTACGTGCTGCGGGTTTCTCTATTCATTTAACAGAGGAGTAAAGCCTGATGGCGTACTCAGTAGACAATATTATCCCGGTCAACGTCATTATCGGTGCCGCCGGATTGGGGTATGCGGATTTTGCAACCGCGTTTGTTTTTGCCGACCCATCGGATTTAGAAGCCGTGGAGCAGGATAGCGCTCTGCTCACTGAAAACGGCAACAAAATTGAGACGGAAGATGGCCAGGCTATTATCGTGAATGAACCTCCGATCACGTTGCGCGGCGTTGAATTCCCCGTTGATACCTACCGCGATTATTCTGGCGTGGCAGAGTTGGGGGCGGATTTCCCGACCGCCAGTGAAATTTACCGTATTGCCACACGCTATTTTGCACAGATCCCGCGTCCGTCGACGCTCACGGTGTGGATGAAAAATCCCGAAGATGAGGGGTTGATAGCGACAGTCAATAAAGCAGCCGAAGCCGCCTGGCGTTATAACTACTTCTTTAAAACTGAAGACTACAGCGACGAAAACTTGCTGTTGCTCAGCGACTGGAGTGATGCTGCCGGCCATCCTGTTTGGTACACCAATACACAGGATGAGGTGATCGATCAGAATGTGAAGGACGACATCGTTTCACTGCTGGCGAAAAAGGGTAATCGCCATATGTTTGCGGGGTGGCGGGCACAAGAAGCGGTTGATATTGATCCGTCGCAGGCGCATTCGATGGTACAGGTCGCAGCGACGTTCGCCAAATTCCGCCCCAATGGGCTCAACACGGCAATCACAGCCGAGTATCAGGTGTTGCCTGGCATTGATGGTGATGAGTTGCAGACGAGCCACTACAAGGCGCTGAAAGCCAAAAAGGCGGTCTTTTTCACACCGATTGAGTTGGCGGGACAGACGGATACCAGCCGGGTGATTAACAGTGTGTCGATGTCGTCCTATGGCGAGTTTATTGATGACGTGATCAATATCGATGTGCTGAAGAACCATCTGCAGGTGGATGGCTACAACTACATCGCCAACGTTGGCACCAAACGGCCGTTAACGCCGAAGGGCTACGGTGGCTTGCTGAACGTGCTGACCGGCACCCTGAAACGTTTCTACAACAACGGCGTGCTGGGCGAAGGGACATTCACGGATGAAGAAACCGGTGAAGAGAAAACCTCTGCGTTCGGTTTCGTCATCCTCTCCAGAGAAGAAGATGTCCTGAAACTGACCAAGGAACAGCGTAAAAAGCGCGAATTCCCGCCGACAAAAATCCTCGTCATTCTGGCGCGTGCCGGCCATGTCGCCGAACTGAACGTAACTGTGGAGTAAATAGACGATGGCAATGAAGAACTACGGCGCCAGCCATGCTGATCTGACGATAAACGGCCTGCCGATCGACGAATTCGGCGACAGCGATCCGCCAATCACGATTGAAGATATTGATGCCCGCGCCACCCTGAAACGGGGGATCGGTAAAACCTCCGTTCGTCTGGATGGCCCGACCCGGCCTAAACGTCTGACCGTCAACCTGATGCCGGGATGTGACCAGGTGCGCCAGTTGCTGGCGATTGAAAAATCTGGTGTGGATTTCTTCTTCACTTTTCGCCAGCGAGGAACGGATGAGTATGTGGCGGCGTTCGACGGCGTCATGACCCAGCGTGGTAGCCTGACCCGCGGGGGCAAAACCAGCGCCAGCGACGAACAATTTACATTCGAGTTCGCTGACTCGGAGGAAACCTAATGGCAAATAAACAACCGCTACGCGTAGCCATTGATTGTAACAGCCTGAAAACGAAGGTTGACTACCTTTCCTTACTGCTTAACTGCGCTGATTATTCACCGGAAAAAATCGAAAGCCTTGCGACGGGGTTATCCCGTAGCCTGATTTTAGGCGAATGTCATTCCGCTATTGCGGCAGACGGCGTGTTGGAACTGCGGCAGGTGGTGGATTTTGGCGGACAGTACGATGAATTAGTAGCGAACCTTATCGATACGAAAAGATAAAAAGGAACGAAAATGGCACGAAATATCGAAGTGAAAATTAACGAGATTCCATACGTTGGTTCAACCGCGTCAGCCAAAGACCAGGTGGAAATGCTGCAAATTGCGTCACGATGTGGTCTGCTGCCGGCTATCTCCGACAGCGTGACCCCGATGGGAGTAGTGGCCAGTTTAGCGGCAGTGGAGTCATCCAGCCTGAACCGCCTGAAGGTGCTATGCCTGACTAACGGTAATATTGTTCGTCAGAGTGATAATGTGCCGGTGGCCGAAAATATGTTCCAGGATGAAGCGCATAACTTTCTGGTGTTGATCGGGGGGGTATTGAAAGAGAATATCGGCCCTTTCTGGCAACTCAGCGGCAGCGAAAAAATCAGCCCCAACGCAGCAGCAGAGACTCAAGAGTAAACTGGTTTCTGTGGCGGCCTTGTGCCGGTGTCGGGCAACTATGCCCACCACTGGCTGCATGGTCTGACATGATTGATGGAACTTATTGTCTCGAGGATGTGCAGGCTATGCATGATGTTCTGGATGAGGTGATTGACGCGGCTGAAAGAGCAAGAAATAAGTAGCCCGCTTCGGCGGGTTTTGTTTTGGTTTGGGGTGACGCTGAGGGCAAGGGGTGGTAGGATTTCTGCTCAAAATATAGGGAGATTGGTTATGTATAAGGGAGTTTTTGTTTTTTGCTTCTCACTTTTTTCGTTCACTGCTAATGCAATATTAATTGATGATACCAGGGGGTACAAGTTAAGCCCTGACGGGGTAATAACGTATAGGTTAGATGCCCTGAGAAAACTGATTGATAATGGGTTAACCCCAAATGTATTGGAAAATACCACGCAGCCATCTGTGGAAAAAATTCCATTTGAAGAGTGTAAGAATGAACTTAAAGTCATTGCGAATAGAGGTGATAATTTGGCGATGATTTGGTTTGAGTTTGAACATGTCGTTTCTTATAAATACTATTACGAAGGCTCATTTGAAAGGGTTTATTGTCGCGATGATAATACGTTAATGAGACATGTTTTTAGTTATAAGGCGGGGATAAGTCAAATGACTCATTGAATTGTAATGGTGTAATTATTTCAAACCAAAGGCCATCTTACTCCAGATGGCTTTTTTATATCTAAAATTTGAGGAAATAAAATGGCAGAGACAATTGATTCCCTGTTGGTTTCGCTCGGTCTGGAAACTGATGCAAAAAGTTTTCAGAAAGCGAATGATGCAATTAATGGTGTTAGATCTGGTATTCTCCAAATGGCGGCAGCGGCGGGGGTCGGTACCAGTTTCCACGCATTGACTGCTGGGTTATCCGCATCTGTCTTAGAGATGGACAGATTGGCAAAAGCCACAGGTTTTACAATTAGACAGATAGAGCAACTCAGGCACTCTTTCGACTTTAATGGTCTTAATGTTGATGGTGCGAATGGGTTTGTTCAGAAGTTAAAGAACTTTCGCGACGCTTGGGGGACAGAGGCATTTCCTAGCGGCGCTTTTCGAAGCAAGGCATTTAGCCCAGAAGAGTTCATGAGACGGTATGACAATAACCCCATTACTGCGGTTGAGTATCTAATTACTAGTATGGGGGCGGAACGGAATGACACCATAAGAAACCAAGTGCTGGGCAGTATGGGGCTTGGCGTGGGAAGTGATGATAGGAAATTTGTTGACTATGGTATTGGTAATTACAATAAATCAAAAGAAGGCTTTGATAAATATTATAAGGAGTTAGATCAAGGGTTAATCGATTCTGCGAATAAATTTAACGAAGAGCTGGCAAATCTTAAAGTGAATTTTAACACTCTTCAGCGTCAAATTGGTGGCCCGCTCCTAAAAAGCGTGACCAGTTTTTTAGAAGAAACGAATAAGTTTGTTAAAGATAACCCAGAAAACGCCAAGAAGGCCGCTGAAATTGCCAGTCTGTGGGGCGGTGCTGGGATTTTAAAAATGTTGAGAGTTCCAGGTGCGGACAAAATCACAGGAAAGACTCTTGGGATTTGGTCGCTTCTTACGATGGAGGGATATTCAGCCGATAAATATCCTGGCGGATCAGTAGAGGTTCAGGGTACACAGGCGAACGAGCGAAGGTCTATGGAGTATTGGCTGAGGCGAAAACTGGGTGACTGGGGTTTTATGTCGCCGATGCAGGAGCCAAATCAATATGCACAAAGCTCAACAGCAAATGACTTCAACAACTTGCTTTCCAACCCAAATATCCAAAAGTATCTCAATGTAATAGCTCTGTCAGAAGGTACTGCGGGGTACGCTAACTCAGGTTATAACACCATGTTTGGTGGTGACCAGATTTCCGATATGAGCGATCACCCCCGTATCTTGAAAGAGTTTACTGACACGAACGGCAAGAAGAATAAAACCTCGGCTGCTGGGCGGTATCAGTTTACTCAGGCATCGTGGGATGAGGCTAAGGCCGCGCTAAATCTGCCTGACTTCTCGCCGCGCAGTCAGGATATGGCTGCCTTATACCTGATCCGGCGTGCCGGTCAGTTGGATAATGTGCTGAATGGGAATTTTTCTGGTGCTACGGCAAATCTTGGTGGTACTTGGGCGTCATTCGCATCTTCAACATATGCTCAGCCGAAGCACAGTTATGAGGCAATGGAGAATTTTTATGCCATGAGTAATACGCCACCATCTTTTAGTCGTTCTTCCGATGGTTCGCGTAATTTGACCGTCAATAATCAGGTCTCGATTAATGCTCCTGGGGCCAACCCTGACGAGATAGGGCGCATCTTTCAAAATCAGCAGGCCGCCAGTCTTGAGCAAGCCTTGGCGCAAACTAACACGGAAAAATACTAATGGCTATTACCGGGCTGTTTACCAAAAACAGGCCGAAGATCGGTAGTCTTTATTTCGACGCGCTTTTAAAGGAGAGCACCGAACTTCGGACCGATGTCAGTGAATACCCCCTCGAAACCGCTGCTACCGCACACGACAACGCCGTCACGCGCTCGTTAGCGATAACGATGGAGATCGGCGTATCAGATAACTGGTTTCGTGGGCTTATTGCACAGCAAGAGGAGATGGCACAGCCGTTTGTTGATATTGGTGGCGGGTTGTCGGCGGGAGTGGCATCTTCTCTGCTGTCTGGGCGAACGGTTGCATTAGCAGGAGTTGCTGCCAGTGTGGGATTAGCTGTTTATCAAGGGAACCAGGCGACCACACGTTCTCAGGGGCTTCTTGAGCAACTGCGTACTATCCAGCGCAATCACGAGACCTTCGATCTCATTGCCAGCAGAGGCGCATCTTACAAGAACTGCATCATCACCAACACACGAACAGAGACCGAGAGGGATACCGAGGGCGGATTGATTATCGCAGTCGATATGCTTCAACTCACCATCATTCACGATACGGTGGAAGAGACGAACGCTAACCTTCCTTGGGGTGACAGTGTGACGACACAAGGGCAGGAAGAATATTCGGGTGGGGAGGTTATCACTCAAGTCGTGGAGGTGCCATGATCGTCATTCCTCTTACAGGCAATTACGCCTTTCAACGATTTCGAGTTCAACTGGGAACGCATTATCTGGTTTTTCGTCTGCGGTGGTTAACTCGGTTTAATTATTTTTGTGTTGATATTTATGAGAGTGGGGAGCCTGTGGCTCTTGGGCGGGCATTGCATCCTGATGTAGATCTCTTGGCTGGACTGAATACGGACATTGGAAAGTTGTTCCTGCGTGGTGAAAGTCCCACAGTCAACAACCTCGGCGTGACCAATAAATTGGAGTGGGTGGAAGATGAGTAAGTATTTCGGGAGGTACTTTCATCTTGAGGTGAAAACTGCCGGTGGCGAAACTCTCACCTATAAACCTCCGATGGAAGTCAGATTTGCTGTCAGTAATTATTATCAACACTCCGCTGGATTAGCACGGATTTTGATTTATGGCGTGTCGGCGCGGGCTCGCGAAATGATTCAGATACGTAATAATGCTGAGCAACATTTTGGTTTCGTTACGCTTCAGGCAGGCTATGAGGAGCAGTATGGAAATATTTTTGCAGGAAGAATAAATAGTGTTCAGGTATTCAAGGATGGCGTTAATACTTGTATGCAGCTTAATTGTAGTTCGGTGAGTACGGAATGGGATGCCGCCTCTTATCAGGCATGGGGAGATAACACGCCCTACATCGATGTTATTCGTGATGTCGCTGCCATGCTGGGGCCTCCGGTGGAATTTGTCGGCGACTTCTCTCACCTCCCAATATTACCGTTCGGTGCCAGTGGTCAGGGGAAATTATGCCGATTGCTGATGGATATGTTTGCGCGTAGTTTTGGGTTTACTTGGTTGCACACGCCCAACCGAACTGTGATAACGCGAAATGGTGAGTCTCGGCCCTGGGTTAAGCACGAATTGAGCGCCAAAAACGGTATGGAAGGTGCTCCCCGCTGGTACCTTGATAGCTTAGAAGTGGATGTGAAAATGAACCATCTCTATCAACCAAGCGACAGAATAGACATCACATCTAGTTTTTGGACGCTGAACTTTAGCGACGCATATTACACCGATTATCAAGACTTATATGGATACCAGAGGCGTACAGGTACTTTTTCTTTGCTAAATACTTATCATGAGGGGAGTTATTGGGGGGATACCTGGAAAACGACACTGAACTGTATTTGGCATAAGGGGGCGGGTAGTGGCAGATCCTAACGCTTTTCTTACTCTTTTAAGTAGCCTTCGCTCAAATTTACTTTGGGATATGATGATCTGCTTACCTGGGAAGGTGACAGATTACGATCCTGATCTTCAACGGGCGGTGGTGGAGTGTGGTATCCAACGCCATGAAGGAAACGGTGAATTTAAAACCCTACCAGAGATCCGCCATGTACCCGTTCAATTCTCCGGCTCTGCCGACTGGTCCGTATTTCATGAGTTACCGGAAGGAACGGAAGGTTTAATTCATTTTTCTCAGCGAGCGGTTGACTACTGGCTGGAGCAGGGCGGGCCTGTGCGGCCACTCGATGCGCGGATGTTTGACGCAACAGACGCTTTTTTTGCACCCGGTTATCGCTCGCGAGCCACATGTATATCGGGGTTGCCTACCGAAGGCATAGGAATGAGCAACGCCAGCGGGACTGTACGGTTTCACCTTACCGATGCGGGCGTTGAGCTGACGGCCGGGGGGCAAAAGTTATCTCTGTCCCCTGAGGGGCTTCAGCACAATGGTGTGAACATTGGCGCGACGCATACACATGGTGGCGTTGAGAACGGTGGTGGGAATACTGACGTGCCAAGTTGAGAACGATGTGAATGGTGGGACATGATAGCCAGCCTTGAGCTGGTTTTTTTAATTCCCAAAAACGTGAAAGCCCCGAACTGTTAGCAGCAGCCGGGGCTTTCTTATTTACAAAACTGATACGGTGGGTGCCGTGGGTGAATTATAAACGAATTTTGCTGAGGTTGACTATGAAAAACGGGTTGGAAGTTGATGCGCCAGTAACAAGGGATATCAGCAAAGCCGCTGCATGGGCTATCCGTGTTTTTGCTCTTACAGTGTTTTTATATGGCGTAGCTCGACTTATTGCCGCAGTTCGCTGGTGGTAGCTGGGAGGTTCTGATGATCCGCAACTTTGTAGACGGTGATATCGTGACGAGTGGCGATCACTTCGTTACCGGCAAGACCGAAACACAGCAGGCCTGCATTTGCAGGCTTCGTCTTTTTCTGGGGGAGTATTTTCTGGATGCGACCGACGGCACGCCGTGGTTCCAGAGCATTCTGGGCAAGACCGCACGGGATATTGCCGAGGCTAATATCAAGCAGCGCATTCTCTCCACGCGGGGCGTGATGGCGCTAAATACCTTCGAGATGGACAGCGACACGAAAAAGCGCAAATTCACGGTATCGGCCACGCTGACCGACATCAACAACGAACAGTTTGAGTTCCTGTTTGAGAAGGAGCTGTAATGGCTGAAATCACAAAGTACGGGGTTACGGGTAAAACCCTGCAAGAGTACAAGGATGAAGTGAGTGAAAAGTACCTTGCCATAGACAGTACCTGGAACATCGACCCGGAATCCCCGGACGGCATGGCCATTGCTGTCTGGTCCGAACTGCTGGCCAATCTTGATGAAGAGGTGGTGAACAGCTACCACTCTGTGGATCCGAACTCGGCCATCGGACAGCAGCTTGACCGCATCTCCGCGTTTGCCGGCATTCAACGCCAGCCGGAAAGCTTCTCGACCGATGTGGTGGAGTTTGAAGGGGATGGCCTGATAGAAGTGCCGGCGGGGACAAAGGTACGGCATCGTGTCACAGGCACATTGTGGGCGACGGATACCGCAGTTATCACTGATACCAGCGGCAGAGCATCGGTCAGCGTCACCTGCACGTCAGCGGGGGCGCAGGGCGCGAACCCTGGCACGTTGACCATTATCGCGACGCCCGTTGCACGGATACGTTCCGTGACGAATACGCAGGGCGCCAGCCTGGGCAAGGCGGAGGAAAGCAACAATGCGTTTCGAGTTCGCCGGAATTACTCGGTCGCTTTGCCTGGCAATAACCAAATCGACAACATCAAGGCGGCGCTGGACAACGTGACGGGCGTCAAACAGTCGCTGGTGCATGAGAACGTCGAGAGCGAAACGGATGAGCACGGTGTTTACGGCCACAGCATGGCGATATTTATCGACGGTGGTGAGACGAACGACATTGTGCTCGCGATGGCCACGCACAAGAATCCCGGTTGTGGCCTGAACCGCTACAACACGTTCCCTAACAAAATCAGCGTGGATACCTTTACCCCGAAGGGGCAACCGGTAAACATCACATTTTACCGCCCGGAGTATGTGGCGATTTATGTACAAGTCGATATTAAAACCAGTACGCTGGGCGAGGACGAAAAGGCGCTGATTAAAGCTGCCATTGTCGATTACACGTTGGTGGGATTTGACGAGACGACAGGGTTTGCCAAGCAAGGGTTTCGTATTGGTGAGGCATTGGCCGCGGGGCGGCTTTATACGCCGACGAACTACTTTGTCGGTGGCGATGACTACGTGAGCAACATCTCAATCGGCACCAGTGAAAGCGACATCACTAAGAGCGTCATTCCTGTCACGTTTAATCAACTGGGTGTGTTCAGCGTGGAAAACATTAAGATAAATTATGTCTGAATTTAAAAGCAAGGCATTAAGTCGCATTTATTGGCAATATAAAAATGCGCCTAAATTAATTCAGTGGATCCTAACTCTGCCCGATATTGTGCAAAGTAATATCGTTGAGCAGGTCGAGAAAATCCGCAATATTCTTGATATAGATAACGCAGAAGGGGAACAACTCAACATTTGCGGCCGTATTGCCGGTTACCGCAAACGGCCTGTGGGGCGATTTTATCCTGGGTGTGTCGTGGCAGAAGTGGATGACGTGCTTTATCGGAAAATGATTAAAGCGAAAATCTGCAAAAATAACGGGATTGCCACGATTGACGATGTTAAAGCCGCGGCGGATTACATTCTCGACGTGGATGTTACGGTTCTCGACGCGCAGGATATGACGATGCGGCTTGTCTGGCAGGATGATAGCGTCAGTATCGCTGTGCAGCAGCTGGTGGCCGATTATGACCTTATTCCCCGCCCTCAGGGGGTTGGGATGCGTAAGCACCGCGTCGTAAAATACAAGCCGTTTGGCTTCGGTATTCACAATGCCAACTTTAACCGCGCACCGTTCTGGTATGGCGACGGCACACCGCCCATAAATTACGACGCCACCATCACACTGACGTGGGCAGACGGGATGTTGACCGGACAACTGAGGGCGAACGTGCTGGACGTCTCTGACCAGGATGTGACGATCATCATCACAGGGGATGATGGTGCCCCCCATGTCAGGCATGCGGTAACCGATGTATCAGGTCATTTCACCGTAGAAAATATCACTCCGCCGGCGACGGTCGTTGCCCGCGCCTTGCTCATCGCTCTGGATTGCCAGGCGCTCGAGCTTGAGTCTGAACCGCTAAAAATTAACTGATCTGGAGTAAATATGGCGAATAAAAAACTCCCCTCTGGTCGCAAGTCCGGAGGGCGCTCTGCTGCGTCAAAAATGAACCGTGTGGCGATTAAAGCGGATGCAACTGGAGTCATGATATCGGACCTTCCTGCTGCCGAGGTGTTGACCGGCGCAGAGTTATTCCCCGTTGTTCAGGCGGGGGAGACCCGGAAAGCAGACATCGAACAAATCACAGCGCTCATTCCTGCTGGCGCTGACGGTAAAGATGGCGCCCCAGGAGAGGTTGGCCCACAGGGTGAAAAAGGTGAAACCGGTGGCGTTGGGCCTCAGGGGCCACAAGGTGAGAAAGGTGACAAGGGCGATATCGGCCCAGCCGGTCCGGCAGGTAAAGATGGCGCTGACGGTTCTCCGGGAGAGAAAGGTGAAAAAGGCGATGTGGGGCCACAGGGTGAAAAAGGAGATGCTGGACCACAAGGTGAGGTTGGGCCGCAAGGACCCAAGGGAGATCCTGGTGAAGGTGGCAATGTAACCATCAGCCCTGTCAAAGATAATCTATTAAAACAGGAAGGTGACGGGCTTAAAGTTCTTGCGAGTCATCCAATTATTACGAAGATTTACTCAACCTCATATTCAACATCTAAATCAGCGATGGTAAGGCAATCTATGCCGGATGGTGCTGTTGTTTATCGTGGCACATTTAGTGTTAAAAACCCATTGGGGATTAGCCGGTTAAATAATGTCGGTATTTTTACCTCCTTTTCCCAGCAAAGCGGGTATTTTTATCTCGGCAAGGATAATGAGTTTGTAACAGTGCAAGTCCACGCTATGCCAAAGACGACAACGGCCAGCACTATTACCGCAGACCTTGCCTTGGTATTCAGCGCTGAACCTTACCGCGCGTTTGATGTTTATAGTGGGGAGGAACAAGTAAGCAATGAGGAGGGGGACGCAAAAATATCGGTAAGCATTCGATTGGTTGCTGGTACAACGATGGGACAAAATGGTTTTGATTAACATGTTGTCTTAATCATCATACAACGGCTATGAGTTCCTATTTGACCTTCGTGGTTATATTTTGGTTTTCGCCAGTTAGGGCGTTAACTAAAATCAAGGGGGTTATTATGTCTACTAAAAATCTTATTATTGCATCGCTCATTTCTCTGGGAATGGTAAGTTCGACCTGTATTGCTGCTGAGCAGACTAATGGAAAGGCGGCGATGGTAGGTAGCATTGTAAGCACACAGCCAACCTGCTCAATCTCACCTGAAAGCCTTGATCAAACCATTAGCTTCGGTCAAATATCCGATGCGGTTTTATTGAAAGAAAATGGTTCAGGCAAGTCTACACCACGTCCTTTTTCAATTGATTTGGAGAATTGTGATGTTGGTGGCGGTAACAGTGTAAGTGTCACATTTTCTGGAATGGAAGGAAAGGATGGGCGGTTGGGTATTTCAGGTGCAGCCAGTGGCGCCAGTATAGCGTTTACTGATGGCACTGGAGAGGTGATTAAGCTGGGACAGCCAAGCAAAAGTTTTTCTCTCCAGAATGGAAACAACACCCTACCTTTTGCCGTTTATCTCCAGGGGGATGGTGAGCCGGGAAACATTAAACCGGGTGATTATCATGCCGTGGCCGATTTTACGCTCAGCTATCAATGACACCATAATTTAATCATTAAGTGCCAAGGCAACTGTATATGCAGTTGCCTTTTTTATTTGGAGAATGCGATGGACCAGAAGTTTTTCCGTATCCCCTTCGCCAGTGCAGGTGATAAACAACAAATTCCCGACGATAAAAATGCAGAAGGTTATGTCAGCTTTGTCGAGGGCTGGGGCGAGGATTACCAAAAAGACCTGATGAGCGATGCGAACGCCAAGGAGGTAGAGCGTGACGTGATGAACGGTATCCTGAATGCCATCACCGTTGCGCTGAGGCAGTATCAAACAGACAGCTTCCCCGAATGGATCACGCCGGCGAATAACGGCGGCACTGCGTATCCCTATGGTGTGGGCGTTGTTGTTCGTCATCGTCATGGCAACGGGGCATTCATCTCGTATGTTTCTCTGACGGATAACAATACGACCGAACCCGGCACCGAAGGGGCGCGGTGGCAAGGCTTCATCTATCGTCGTGCTTCACAGGATGAGGCAGATGCTGGTACGGATGATACCTTAATCATCACACCGCCCACGTTGCAGCAGGCCATTAAAAACGCCATTGGCAATATAACGACTGAGCTGGCGCCATTCCTGCTGCCGGTCGGTATCATTGCTGCGTGGGGGAGTACTGTGCCCCCCGATGGGTGGATTGAGGCAAACGGCCAAGCGTTTGATATAGCGAAAAACCCGAAGCTGCACGCAGTGTACCCGGCGGGCAATGTGCCGGACTTGCGAGGGCGGTTTGTCCGCGGCTGGGCTCATGGGAGTGGCGAAGATCCTGAACCGGGACGAGGGATCCTTAGCGTTCAGCTTCCAGCAGACATGAACCATTATCATTTGATAGGGCGTGCAAATGCAGATAGCGGGGAACGTGGGGACGATTTTACGATGCCAGTTCGCGGCCAAAATTGGCACGGGCAGTCTTATGGCGCTAGGGAGTTTTGGTGTCCAGATCAGTTTGCACATTTCAGTCAGATCCCAAACGGTCAGGTAGGCCAATCATTGGCAAGTGGTAACCCCGTAAAATATGACGATTCAGCAGATATGAATGCGCCTCATCCCGTTAACGTTGCGTTAATGTATATCGTTAAAACGGATCAGGCAGACAATATCAAACCGGACCCTACGCCGACGAACATTATCGTCACGCCGTCATCACTGAACATTGGGGTTGGAAAGACGCAGCAATTTACTGCTCAGGTGCTGCCCGCTGATTTGGCTCCCAACTTCCCGGTTACGTGGATAAGCACGAATACGGCCGCAGGTACCATTAACGGCAACGGCCTGTTCACGGCGGTAGGACCAGGTACTACGGACATCATTGCCAGCGTCAGTTCAGGCCTGAGTGTACGCGTGACGGTTAGGGTGGATATTCTGCTCACGTCAATTGCGTTGGCGGCTATTCCCGATCAGGTAGCAGGAGACACCTACGACCTGGTCGTAACGAAGACGCCAGCGAATGCCACGGAAACGCTAGCCTATGCTTCAACAGACAGCGCTGTTGCGAGTCTGACGACAGATGGTCGACTCATGGCCGCGGGTGAGGGGACGGCCACGATCAGCGTTACGGGGAGTGTGTCGGGGGTAAGTGCCAATCGGGTCGTAAAAGTTACGGCTGCCCCGGTGGTGTCGGATTATCTGGCAATCAAAAATAACCTGTCTGAAATTGCAGATGCCGGCGAAGCCGCACAAGCTGAGTCACAGAAAAACCTCGGGTTGGGGGAGTTAGCGACCAAGGATGCAGTGACAGCGGAGGAAGCAGGGGCAGTACCGATTGCCGATAAATCGTTGCCTGCCGGAACTAACCTGAACGATGTGACCGAACCAGGCGAATACTTCCAGAACGTGACCAGCAATGCCACGCTGGCCCTAAACTACCCAGAGGCTGTGGCTGGCGCGTTGAAAGTGTATCGAACCGGGGTGGATGTTGGCGCTTGCCGCCAGGTGTATATGCCGTACAACTCAACGGTTGAGCACCGGCGCTATGCATTCGGCGATCCGCTGGTGTTTTCCGCATGGAAAGCGTATTGATGAATATGATGGCCGGCATTTGTCGGCCTGATACCGTCAATAACCTCGTAGCTTTTTGATGAGGGTGTCGCCGAACCAGCAAATGAGACAAAATATTGCTATTGTCGATAAAATGGCAATGACGCGCTGAGTTATTGTGTCGAAGCTAAAGAAAAAATAGATACACAATAAAAACCCAACCCCCCCGATTAACTGGTAGAAAAACTCAAAGAAAAAAGAAAGTATGCGAATATGGGTGCTATCTTTTTTCATTTCATTTTTTCCTCAATGTTTTGCAGCAATCTACTAAACTCTGCATCACCTTGGTTTTTACGTACAGCCAAAGCATCGATGAATGGATCAACATAGGGTTGCACTAAAAAGTAGATGAAATCCAAGTTTCCGGCACTTCTAAGCTTGTAGTAAATAGCGCTATGCGTACGCTCGAGTCCGATCGATTTGTATATGCTTCGTTCTATCATACCCCCAGCCATCAGCGTGAAGCTCGTAGCAACACCTGCACCGCGAGTAATCATGGCCGCACCGCCTGCTGATATTATGCTGTTCACTATTCTGGATGAAATCAGGGAGGTGGTAAGCATTCTGCCAGCGGAAGAGGAGCCCGCGCTTCTAAATATTTTGTCTTGCGTATTTTTGGGGACGTAAGCGGCGAATGCATCAATGATGATTTTTGTCGTTCTGATGACGTGATGATAGTTCAATAAACCCGACTTCATTGCTCTCATCATTCGAATGCGTTCGTCCTCCATCTTCCTACGATTGCTTGTGTCAAAAATGCCCAGGGCTAGATAGCCAAGATCAACAGGTACTGACAGTGCGCCGTCAAGCAACCCCACAACTGTTTCTGGGGAGACAATCACTTTTACTATCCGTTCCACTATCTCTGTGTTGTTCACTTTCATCCCTCGAAATTTTTATGGTTGTAACATAACGGACGTTGGGAGATGTTTCAATGCTTGGCCTGTGTGGTAGTCTGATCGAAAATCATGCTATGGAGGTCTGGACATGGAAATCAACGAAGAACGAGCAGTGTTTATAGCCAACGAGATCGGTGCTGCGGTGATCGACCTAATCGCAAATGGTATGGATGTGAACCGCCCTAACATTACTGACTCTCTTGAGATGAAGCGTAAGATTGTCGGCAACACGCTTTACAAGGGCGTATTGAGGGATGCGGCTGCTTTGGTGCGAGAGAAGAAATAGCAGGATGGCTTGCTGTATCTGATATTTAACAAATTACCCTCTCGAAATTTTTCCGAGCCCTCCCGAAAAAAGTGATATGTGTTTGATTCCATTAGTTTGAATACGCATGTGTTTTTTGAGGGAGGGTTAAGTTTTATTATGTTAATTTATTGATTTTTAATCTCTTTTTGTACTTTTTGCGAGAACAGGAATCGTATTCGGTCTTTTTTTGAGTTGTTGATTTTAAAGGATTTATTTTCGTTTGTCCGAAAATGTCCGAAATATGTCCGAATTTTGATATTCGGTCTTTTACAGCATCACATACTCTTTCCCCCTCGTTTTGAGATATTTCAGCGTCATCATTTCCGTTGTATGTCCCAGCAGCTTTTGAGCAAATGCCTTGTCGTTCTGCTTTTCGTACAGGCGGCCGGACAGGCTTCGGATCTCGTGGAACGTCGGCGGGCTTTCCTGAAATTCCAAACCTGATGCTTTCCGCGCGGCGACAAATTTCTTCGTTAGCCCGTCGGGATGGATCGAACCATCTGGGCTATTTTTCCTGATGCCGGCGCTGATCATGAAGTCTGTCGTGCTGACCAATCGGCATCGGTCGATAACGGCGCCAAGCCGTAGGCCCATACATTTCAGTTCAAGATCAAGGGGGAGGGAGAGCAAAGCCCCTGTCTTGCCTTGTTCAACCTGCAGGCGTCCGTCAACGATATGGCTAAAGCGCATTTGTGTCAGATCCTCGCGGCGCTGGCCGGAGACCAGAGCGAGATCCATCGCCAGGCAGAACCAAGGCGGCATTGTTTCCGCGGCCTCTCGAATCGGCCCGTATTGCTTCAGTTCCAGACGTTCGCGCATCACGACAGCTTTCGCCGCGCGGGTAGGGGTCACAGGGTTGTTTTCGATGTGACCTTCCACGATCGCCTCGCGGAAAATATCAGACAGCACCGATCGCATGGTTGCGGCCATTGTCTTTTTGTTCTGGGCGATCCAAAACTCGAGAAATTCGGCGATATGGCGTGTCGTGATTTTTGTCAGCACCATGTCGCCCAGGCGTTCCCGGATAATAGCAATTTGGCCGGCGCGCACTTTGTATGTGTTCTCGGCCAGTTCTCGCCGCTTGAATAGGACATCGTACCGATCGAGCCAGGCGTTTAGCGTGTATTCGTGGCTGCCCTTGATTTTCTCCAGGAGCAGAACGGGAGAGTAATTTTGTTCGATATAGTGGTTGGCTTCAATCGCCTGGGCGATAGCCTCGCGTCGCGAAATCTGACCGAGAGAGATCTCCTTTTTGCTGACTGGATTGCGCCAGTAGAACGCGTTCCGATTTCGGCGGAATGTCAGGTTTTTAGGCAGTCTCATGTCATACTCCCCCCTTTGCCGAGTCATTTATCACTTTCTCCATAAACGCTGTTCTTGCTGGCTCGATGCTGCGAGCTTCTTTTATTTTTTTGCCTAAGCGAGGATCGCTTGGGTCTATGTATATGGCACCAGGTACAAGCCTGTATTGCTTACCGTGTTTTTCAGCCGCCGGGTAAAAATTGCCGTTTCGAGCCCAGCGCTGAAGAGTTTGCAATGACGGTTTTTTCCCAGGATAAGTGCTATTGCACCATTCCTCTAAGGTCAAAAATACGGCGTGGCTAGTGCTGTTGATTGTGTTTGGAAGATGACTATTGCAACTCCCCTGGATCAATTTGTTGGACATGGTCTTTCCTCAGTTTCAGCTTCAGTAATTGGGCGATTGCGTCGTCGGTCACACGACACGCCCGGGCGATATCGTCATCGATCAGCGTCACTTTTCTGACGCTGGCAGACAGCCGGCCGATCTTGATATCGAAATCAGAGAGTAGGCGGGCGCCTGGTTGCCATGGTTGCATTGCTGTTCATGGTTAGGAAACTCAATCGCCCCATTTTGAGTTTCCTAACCATGAATCGGGGCGAGAAAGAGTCGCATGTGGTGGGGGATTTAGTGCGGTAATACGAAAAA
>NZ_JBZXDO010000044.1:0-24176 GCF_058725505.1 Serratia sp. A07 | reverse complement strand
TGAGTAGGTTGTGATCTCAGATTACAAACCGGCCAAAATAATTGTCGCGAACCGGCCAGATTAATTGTCGTCAGATAGCAGTGACATCATGCCTATGAACGACTGAAAACAACGGGAACAACCTCATGAACTTAACCTTATCCCCGGCAGTCACTGAACTGCCATTAAGTACACAACGTACTATCAAACGCGCCCTGTTCTTGCTGGAGGCCCATTTGCGTGAACCGGGAGCCTCATTCACTTCACCTAGTACCGTCAGCGATTGGCTTCGATTGCGCATGGCTAGGCTGGAGCGTGAAGTATTTATGGTGCTCTGGCTCGACAATCAACACCGGTTATTGGCCCACGAAACGTTGTTCACCGGCAGTATCAACAGCACCGAAGTCCACCCCCGCGAAATCGTGAAGGCGGCACTGAAGCACAATGCTGCAGCGGTACTTCTCGCGCATTGCCATCCTTCCGGCCACGCTGAGCCGAGTGTTGCCGATCGGCAAATCACCGGCAGGATTAAAGATGCGCTGGCACTGGTTGAGGTCAGGGTACTGGATCACTGTATTGTCGGCGGCATGTCGGTGTATTCGTTTGCTGAACATGGCTTGTTATAGGGGGCGATACGATGCCATCAATCATTGCCCCTGTCTGGGGACTTAAACGTAACGTCACTCCGCAGTTTGGCGCCCGCCTGGTACAGGAAGGTGACCGTCTGCATTTTCTGGCCGACCGTGCCGAGATTAGCGGGACCTTCAGCGACGCGCAGCTGCGTGATGTAGATAACGCCTTCCCACAGTTCATCAACCACCTGGAACTGATGCTGCTTTCTGGTGAGCTCAATCCCCGTTATCAGCACTGCGTCACGTTGTATTGCAATGGCTTGACCTGCGAAGCCGACAGTCTGGGATCACAGGGTTATGTGTATCTCGCCATTTATCCTACACCCCAATCAACAGCATAAATCTTCGCCTTTTATACCAATCGATTTGCTCCTTTCAGCTAGCTAACTACGAGATAACCAACATGCAGACCTTACCTGTAACGACTCGTGTTTATCAGCCGCCGGCTCACAATAACTGCAAATCAAACTCATCTCCTGCGCTCGCCGCTGGAGCCGCCTCTCTTCAGGGCAAAAATGCGACTCAGCTGATGTTCCTGATGTTCCGGTCACGATGGTGGTCAGAGATACGTTGTATCAGCAACAGCACAAAAGCGAATGATTATCATTTAATTGACGTGCGGATAGTCTCTGTGTACAGTTTTAATGCTGTATGTATATACAGTAATGAGTTTGTTTTTACATAAAAGGAGTTATGATGAGTGACAATAACGGTACATCGCCTCAGCCCGGTATGGTCTGGGATGGGGCGCAGTGGGGATGGCCGACAACTGGCAGCTGGAGTGGCAACGACCTGACGGTCACGCCCGGTAATCCCTTTAATTCTGCCAATCCCTTTGGCGGCAATATTGATCTTGGCAATGCCATTAGTGGATATGATTCGTGGGAGGTCGGCGACTATCTGCAAAAACTCTGGCATGAAGAGCAAGAGCGGCTGAAACGGGAAAGAGAAGCTGCGGAAGCCAGGCAAAAGGCGGAAGAGGCGGCGAGAAAAGAAGCCGAGGAGAGGGCCCGCGCCCAGGCCGAAGCTGAATTCAAAGCCAAGGCAGAAGCCGAAGCAAAAGCGAAGGCAATTGCAGAAGGTTCAAAAATCGGCGTATCCGCGGCTGAAAATAAAGTGCGTGAATCTCAGGAACGCATTAATCAGGCCGCGGAACAAATACGCCAAAAGAATGAACAACTGGCTGCTGCCATTCCTCCGCGTGACGAGAAGCAAAAGCTGGTATCGATGCTCACGGAGATGTATCAGCTTGACCCGAGCTATCTGGGGCAACTGGAGGAGGAAGAGGGAAAACTGAAGAGTCTCCAGCATCAGGTGGATGTCGTCACAGCGGAATTAACCGCAGCCCAGCAAGCGCTCAATCAGGCTAACGTTGACAAAGGGCTGGCCGATATCACCCTGGATGCGGCGCGAAAAGCCGAAGCCGATGCGCGCGCCCAGGCAGAAGCGGAAGCACGGGCCAGGGCTGAAGCAGAGGCCAAAGTGAAAGCGGCAGCCGAAGCGGCAGCACGGGCCGAAGCCGAGGCAAAAGCCAAAGCGGAAGCGGAAGCCAAAGCACGCGCTGAGGCAGAGGCGAAAGCGGCGGCGGATGCCAAAGCCAAAATGGCGGCAGAATTGGCCAAAGCCGGGGTGCACCCTGCTCCGACTTATACCCCTGACATGGTGAAGGCGGCCAATGGCGCCCTGGGGGCGACAGGTTCATTGGCCCTGAGTCGCGCTCCGGGTTCTGTTCAATTTGCCGTGGCCGGCGGTGGTACGATGATATTGGGCGGTCCGCTGCCTGAGACTCTCGCGGGCAACATTGGCCAGGGGTTGTCGCTGGCCACCAGGGTGGCCGGCGGGTTTGCACTGGCCGTTATCTTCCATTCCCAGAAGGTGGGTGTGGGGAGTGACAAGGTGCCCGGCCGTGATGTTCCCGCCTTGTTCAGTTATCCGGCAAGTATTATGCTGCCCAAAGCTCACGGGCTGAAACCGGGCGTGAGCTCGGTCGATTTGCCCGCACGGGGTCAACTGGTCATGTCAAACGGCCAATTGGCACTGAAACTGCTGAAAACCGGTGATGGTTTGCCGAAAGCTGTTCAGGTGCTGACGGCGGTACGCGATGAAAAAACCGGTCTGGATCGCATCACAGTGCCGGCGACGGCCGGTGCTCCATCACGGACGGTTTTGATTAACCCGGCGGCGGCACCGTCAGCCCCATCGAATACCGGTAATCAGGTTCCACCGGTTCCGGCAACGCCGGTGCATACCGGCACCGATGTAAAGCCGGTGGAAAACATCGTGGTGACGACTTCACCGGTCGCAGATACCGATGGGCTGCAAGATTTTATCTACTGGCAGCCTGATGCCAAGGGTACCGGCGTCGAGCCGATTTACGTGGTGTTCAGTAGCCCGCGAGATATGCCGGGTAAAGTGAGCGGTAAAGGACAGCAAGTGGGTGAAGGCTGGCTGAACAAAGCGGGGCAGGAACTGGGAGCTCCAGTCCCCAGTCAGATTGCGGACAAGCTACGTGGACGAGAGTTTGCGAACTTTGATGCGTTCCGCAAGGCATTTTGGCAGGAAGTGAGTAAAGATCCTGCATTAAGCAAGCAATTTATTGTCTCTAATCGTAGCCGTATGGCTGTAGGTAAGGCACCGAAAGCACGTAAATTGGATGCCGCCGGTAAGCGAACTTCTTTTGAAATTCATCATATAAATGAGATATCCAAAGGCGGTGATGTTTACAATATAGATAATTTGCGAGTTATGACACCGAAACGGCATGTTGATATTCATAAAGGAGGTAAGTGATGGATCTTAAAAATAATATTACTGAATACAGCGAGGCTGAGTTTATTTCATTATTGAAAGAAATCTTCAAAGAGAATGTTGCTGAAACAGATGATCGACTAGATATTCTTCTGGAACACTTCGAGAGGATTACAGAACATCCAGAAGGGACGGATCTTATCTATTACGCGCCATCGGATGCCGAAGCAACCCCTGAAGCAATAGCTAAAAGAGTCAAAGAGTGGCGTGCCAAAAACGGCAAGCCAGGTTTCAAAAACGCCTGATCGCCAAAAATTCTCACTTTTTCAGCCCGGCTTAACGCCGGGCTTCTTTTTTGGGCACACCCAAAGCGCATAGTCTGGTGAGACAGATTTTTTGTCTCATTTGGGTTGTTTTGTCTCATCCTGGTGCCACGTTTTCATCATCTAGATGCTAACGAGACAATTTTCATCATTATGGCCCTTTATGGTTATGCCCGTGTGTCAACCAACGACCAGGATCTGGATTTGCAAATAAAGACGCTTCGCGCCGCCGGCTGCGAAATCATCCGCGCAGAAAAAGCCAGTGGCAGCAGCCGGGATGGTCGGACTGAATTGCAACTGTTGCTGGATTTTCTGCGACCAGGTGACACATTGATGGTCACACGTGTCGATCGTCTGGCTCGCAGTATCAAGGATCTGCAGGATATCGTTCATGCGTTGAACGAGGAAGGCATCACCCTTAAGGCAACGGAACAACCTGTCGATACGCGTACCGCCGCCGGCAAAGCTTTCCTCGATATGCTGGGTGTTTTCGCCGAGTTTGAAACCAATCTTCGTCGGGAGCGCCAGTTGGAGGGCATTGCTGCGGCAAAGGCGCGCGGTGTCTATCGCGGCCGCAAGCCCTCCATTGATCCTGCAGAGGTATATCGTCTGTATATGGACGAGAAAATGGGCGCTACCGCGATTGCCCGTCAGATCGGTATCGGTCGGGCTTCTATCTACCGCGTACTGGATAATTATGGGCAGCCGGCGTAAGACCATCCCTGCTGACTCGTTGCTGCAGCTGCGACAACGGCTCGATCGCCTGCCGCCCAAAAGCCCTGAGCGCGCCGCTCAGATTGCGGCGATGGCTCAACTGTATGGTATCTCGGCGACCACGGTCTACCGGTCACTTCGTTATGTCCTCAAGCCTCGAACGGCTCATCGGCGCGATCATGGCAGGCCCCGCATATTGCCCAGTCAGAACTGGAACACTATTGTGAGCTCATCACCGCCCTGAAGTTACGAACCACCAACAAATCCGGTCGTCACTTGTCGACCAGACGTGCGATCCAATTGCTCGAAGAACATGGCGTTGAGACTGCGCAAGGATTGGTGAAAGGCCCCGTCGGCCTCTTGCGAAAACAGACGGTTAATCGCTGGCTTTCCCTTTATCGTCTCGATCAGCCCCGACTATTGCGGGAGCTACCGGCGATCAGGTTTCAGGCGGAGTGCAGCAATGACTGCTGGCAGTTTGATCTGTCGCCGTCAGATCTTAAGCATATTGAAGTCCCGACTGGGTTGATCCACAGAGAGGGGCCCCTATCCGTGCCAGTGAGCGTCGGGTTTACTTGCGGGTTAGGGAGATCTTCGCATTAGCCGCCGATTATCAGCCGTCACTTAAAGAGACAACGTTGTTTTTCCAAACTATCTAAAACAAGCTGCATTTTGCCTGCACCGGCCACACCGCTGCCGAACTCATCCACCAGCGGGCTGACGCCAGCCAGCCTCATATGGGTTTGAGCAGCTATAAAGGTGAGGAGGTGCGCAAAAGCGACGTGACGGTGGCGAAAAATTACCTCAATCAGGACGAAGTCAGCGAACTCAATCGCGTGGTCAACATGTGGTTGGATTTCGCTGAAGATCAGGCGCGGCGCCGTCAACAAGTGTTCCTTCGTGACTGGCAGGATAAGCTGGATCAGTTTCTGCAATTTAACGACCGTGACGTTCTGCAAGGGGCTGGCACGGTCAGTAAGAAAGCGGCAGATGAAAAAGCGCAGGCTGAATACGTCCAGTATGCCGAGCAGCAGCGCCGCTTAAAAGAAGCTGCGGGGGAACAGGATATCGCCGGTTTACTACAGTGGAAAACCGATACCAAAAAGCAGCCATAAAGCCCCTTGAACCCCACAAGCAAAATCATTTGGGGGCATAATAGGGGGCATGGTTCAAAATCGAACTGGATAAAACTGAGTAAATTCAAATTAATTCGCTATCAAATTCGACTCCTGTGATCGCCAATCCCTGACCATTTTCCTATGCTGAACGATACGGCTATCTTTAATGCAATGAGCCGGCTCGGCCGTGCGTGCATCATTCGGAGGTCAACATGCGAAGTCTGGAAGATCAACTTGCCGCTTATGCCGCCTATCACCACGATGCGCGCAATATTGCCACGCATTATATCGGCATCCCGCTGATCGTCGTCAGCCTGCTGGCGCTGCTCTCCCGGCCGGCGTGGGGCGCGGGAGGGCTGCCGTTTTCGCCGGCCTGCGCGGTGGTGCTCGTCGCGGCCTTCTATTACCTGCGGCTAAATCTGCGCCTTGGCGCCATGATGCTGGCGTTGTTGCTGGTGTGCCTCGTGTTCGGCGCCTGGGTGGCGTCGCTGTCGACGGCGACGTGGCTGAGCATCGGCATCGGCGGTTTCGTCATCGGCTGGCTGTTTCAGTTTGTCGGGCATTTCTGGGAGGGGCGAAAACCGGCGTTTATGGACGACGTGACGGGCCTTATCATCGGCCCGCTGTTCGTGCTGGCGGAAGCCTGCTTCCTGGCCGGTGGGCTGCGTGAACTGCAGCGGAACATCGAAATGCGATCGGGCAAAGTGCGCAATGAAAAGCGCTAAGCGATGCGGTGCCGATAGTCAGATAAAGAGCCTCTTTCATAGAAAGAGGCTGGATGGGCTCAGATTAGGCGTGTTGGATCAATTTCCAGGTGACGCCTTTGCCGCCATAGGGAGGCATGATATTGCCTTTAGCGATTGGCGCTGTGGTTGAGGGTTTGCCAACCACTTCCCACACACCGCTTTCCGGGCATTTCTGCCCTGTCGTGGCTGTAGTGCCAATAGGTGATTTAGACATACGATCTTTCCTTAATCAAAGCGGCGCCACCATAGCGCCGCACATAAAGATATTTACATGTTCGCTTATATATTCAACCCATTGGTGTGAATATAGAGGATTGGTGTTTTCCCCATTCACTATTTGGATGCTTTGACTTTTTTATTTGTATTTTTAACTTTTAAGTATCAACTTATTTATAAATTAAATCCATGTTTGATAATTATTTTTAAATCTAATTACTTTGATAATTTTTTATTAAATATCGTTTTATTTCATTATGTTAGTTTTGTTTTCTGCACTCTGGTATTTATGGTGTTTATTTTTTCTTTATAATTCATATCCGAATTGTATAAAAATTAATTTGGTTGACCACTTTCATTACGCACATCTTAGTCATGTCGTGAGGACTGACGTTTTCCACGCTATCGCCGATAACGCATAGTCAGTAAGTAATATCATAGGTTTTTCATTGGATTTACCCGAATATGGGATGCGGGGGATAAATAACCCACATGCGGAGTAACTTCCCTGATGCTTACCATTTAGACATACGATCGCCATTCTCCGTACGCATCGCCGCGATCGCGGTAAAGCAATCTTAGTACCCTATGCCGATCTTGCCATGCACTTTTAACAAATTTGCAAAAGTCTTTTAGCCTCCCGCCTGCTTATCTTTGTTGTGATCAATGTCATACTTTCGGCATCTTAACTGTTCCCGCGCTTCGGCAGCGGTAAACCGGAGTTGTTGCATGAAAGTGAATTATCCCTTGTTAGCGCTGGCGGTGGGGGCGTTCGGCATCGGCACCACCGAATTCTCTCCCATGGGCTTGCTGCCGACCATCGCCAAAGGGGTGGACGTCTCCATTCCGATGGCCGGCATGTTGATCAGCGCCTACGCCGTCGGCGTGATGGTCGGCGCGCCGCTGATGACGCTGCTGCTGTCGCACCGGGCGCGCAGAAGCGCGCTGATTTTCCTGATGGCGATCTTTACCCTGGGCAACGTGTTGTCGGCCATCGCGCCGGATTACACCACCCTGATGCTGTCGCGCATCATCACCAGCCTGAACCACGGCGCCTTCTTTGGCCTCGGATCGGTGGTGGCCGCCAGCGTGGTGCCGAAAGAGAAACAGGCCAGCGCCGTGGCGACCATGTTTATGGGGCTGACCATCGCCAATATCGGCGGGGTGCCCGCCGCGACCTGGCTGGGTGAAACCATCGGCTGGCGCATGTCGTTCTTGGCGACGGCCGGGCTGGGCGTGATCGCCATGCTGGGGCTGTGGTTCTCGTTGCCGAAAGGCAGCGCCGGCGCGCGCCCTGACGTGAAACGCGAGCTGTCGGTGCTGGTGCGGCCGCAGGTGCTGACCGCGCTGCTGACGACCGTGCTGGGGGCGGGCGCGATGTTCACGCTCTATACCTACATTTCGCCGGTATTGCAGCACATCACCGAGGCGACGCCGCTGTTCGTGACGGTGATGCTGGTGCTGATCGGCGTCGGTTTCTCGATCGGCAACTACCTCGGCGGCAAGTTCGCCGACCGTTCCGAGAGCGCGACGCTGAAGGGCTTCCTGCTGCTGTTGGTGGCCATCATGCTGCTGATCCCGCTGCTGGCGCGCAGTGACATCGGCGCCGCGGTGAGCATGGTGATTTGGGGCGCGGCGACCTTTGCCGTGGTGCCGCCGCTGCAGATGCGCGTGATGCGCGTGGCCAGCGAAGCACCGGGGCTGTCGTCTTCGGTCAACATCGGCGCTTTCAACCTGGGCAACGCGCTGGGCGCCGCCGCCGGTGGCGCGGTGGTCTCCGCCGGTCTGGGCTACAGCTTCGTGCCGGTGATGGGGGCGATTATCGCCGGGCTGGCGCTGCTGTTGGTGTTGTTCACCAGCCGCACCGCGGCAAAAGTCGTTTACGCCAACGGCTAAGCGACAGCGTGCGGCGGTTTTTTATCCGCCGCACGCCGTTAGCCGCATAAAACATAAACGCTTATCCTCTCCCGCCCCCATTTATCTGTTCGGCATCAACTCTTAGCCGCTATCATTAACCATGTATATACATGGTGGCCGCTTGCACGGCACCTCTGGGATAATGAAAGACCTGCCTAAGGAAAGATCCACATGAGAAATATCTTCTTCTTCGACGCGATGCTGACGCCAAAAATCATCACCGCCGTTTACTGGCTGGCGCTGTTGGGCGTGTTGATCAGCGGCATCGGCATGATGTTCTACGGCGAGTTCTTCCGTGGCCTGTTCGGCATCATCGTCGGCGGCGTGTTCGTGCGCGTGGCGTTCGAGATGATCATCATTGCGTTTAAAAATAACGAATATCTGCGCAAGATCGCCGAAAAACCGTAATGCTGTCCCAACGCCGGGTTCCTCCCGGCTTGTTTCCCTTTCCGCCCAGGCTATTCGAAGCCGAGCAGGCTGAACGCATCGTCCTGCGGGGCGTAACCCAACAGGCGACGGGTCTCTTCCAGCGATAAACGCGTGTAGCGGTTATTGGAAACCCCGTGCACCACCGCATATTGCACCCCTTCGACACGAATGCAGCGCTCCAGCAGATCGGCGGCGTCGCGATGGCTGAGAAACGCGCTCATATCGCGGGCGCTGAGCCGATCGCCCGGGCTGAGGGTGGTGAAGTTGGCGATGCGCACCGACAGGGCGGAAAGCCCTTCCTGATGGGCGAAGTAGGCGGCGATGCCTTCGCCGAAGGCTTTGCTGGCGCCGTACAGGTTCTTCGGTTTCGGCGCGTCATCCGGGCGGATTTGATAGTCGAGCGGATAGCCTTCCACCGCCTGTGCGCTGCTGGCGAACACCACCCGGCGGCAGCCGGCGTCTTTCGCCGCGCGGAAGATATTGAAGGTGCCGAGAATGTTGTTGTCCATCAACGAGCCGCAGAAGTCGGCGTCGGGGGAGGGATCGGCCGCCAGATGCAACACGGTGTCGATATTGGTGCAGGCCGCGCGGCAGGCGTCGAGATCGGCGATGTTGAAGCTGATGACTTCGTCGCCGGGTTGCAGATCGTTCAGCAGGCTGATGTCGCGTTCCGCCAGGCGCAGCGCGTAGCGATCGCCCATTGCCTGACGAAACGCCGTGGCTACCCGGCCGCCGGCGCCGGTGATCAGAATCCGTCCTACATCAGTACGCAACACCATGATGACTGCCATCCCTACTCTCGATTAAGTGTTGACCAGTAATAATCCCCCGCGTGACTTTTGTCCAGTATTTATATTAGTCATTCTGATGCTTTATGCCGGTAATGGGCACGTTTTGCCGAGCGTTTCGACCAGGAAATTCATCACCGCGCGCACGGCAGCGGTGCGCGCCAAATCGGGATACGTCACCAGCCAAAGCTCGCGCGTTGGCGCGGCATTGGCCGTGGGCAACGGGACCAGATCCGGATCGCCATCGGCGACGAAAGTCGGCAAAACGGCGGCACCCAGCCCTGAACGCGCCGCTTGTTGCAGTGAAAACAGATCGCTGGCCTGAAAGACCACCGGACGCCCCTGCAACAGCTGTTGCAGCCATTGCTGATGCGGCTGCTGTTGGTAGTGATGGTCATAGGCGAGAAAGCGGCGCGCCGCGTCGGGCAGTGCGGCGTGCTCCGGTGCGGCATACAGCGCGTAGCGCATCATGCCGATGCGCTGCGTCAGCAGTTCCGGTTGCTGCGGGCGCACCATGCGCACGGCGATGTCGGCTTCGCCGCGATCCAGCTCGGCGAGCGCCGATTCACCCGACAGCGTGACGACGATCTGTGGAAAAGCCTGGTTAAATGCGGCAATGCGCGGCGCGAGAATATGCGCGGCGATCGACGGCGGCGCACTGATGCGCACGCCGGCCTGGGGCGTTGCGCCGGCGCTGCGCGCATGGCGGGCAATCGCCTGGCTTTGCGCCTCGATCTCCGCCGCCAGCCCGGCAATCGCCTGCCCGTCCTGGGTCAAGGGCGTGCTGCGCGGCAGTCGTACGATCAAACGCAGGCCGAGCGCCTGTTCCAGTGCCGCTACGCGTCGCCCGACGGTGGCGTGATCGCAACCCAGCTCCCGCGCTGCCGCAGACAACGAACCGGTGCGCGCCAGCGCCACGAAGTGTTTTAAATCCTGCCAGTCAAACATCGGTGAATTCCTGCACATTAATGATGCGGTTTTCGGGAATATTCACACGAATAACGGCGTGATTCAATGTGTGAACGTTTCCTTTTAAATTGAATTATTCAATTAGGGTTTCTTATGAATTTGCAACTGCAGCAACGCACGGCATTGGTCACGGGCGCCAGCGAAGGGATCGGTGCCGGCATGGTCAGGGTATTGGCCGCTCAAGGTGTCAAGGTAGTGGCCACCGCACGACGCGGTGACCGGCTGCAGGCCTTGGCGGGTGAGGTGGAACGGCAAGGGGCGGTGCGTCCGCAGGTGATCGTTGCAGACGTGACCGACCCTGAGGCGATAGCCCGTTTGGCGGCGCAGGCGCTGCGCCAGGTGGGGACAGTTGATATCCTGATCAACGCGGTAGGCGCGTTTCACCCCACGACGCTGAACGACAGCGAACGCAGCTGGGATGACGCTTTCGCTTTGAACTTCACGCCGGCCCGCAGATTGACTCAGGCGCTGTTGCCGGCCATGCAGGCGCAAGGCTGGGGCCGGGTGATCAACATCAGCGGATCGATGGAGCCGCGCAGCCTGAGCGCCGCCAGCGCCGCCAAGGGCGCATTGCATCTGTGGGCCAAAGGATTGGCCAGCGACGTGGCTGCGCAGGGGATTACCGTCAATACGCTGCAACCCGGACGTATCAACAGTGAACAGATCCGTGAGCGCTTATACGCTTGCGATGAAGCGCGCCAGGCGTTTATTGCGCAACATATCCCGATCGGCTACTTCGGCGAACCGGAAGACATGGCCTATCTGGCGGCGTTTCTTTGCTCCCCGCTCGCGCGATATATCACTGGCGCGGTGATCCAGGTAGATGGCGGCATGCATTATTTCGCGCATTGAGGCCGTTTTGCCCCCGCGATCACAGTTCGGCAATTTGCCGGCGCAAAGGCTTGCCCCGGCAAAATCTGCGGTGTTAACGTCATAACTCAACCGATTTAGGGTTGTTACTGCTACGGCAGGCAAAACCTAAACCTTGCGTTTCTGTTCCCCGATGGGGCAGAGGCCGCGAGGTTTAGGTTTTTTTTTGCGCCGAATTCCGCCTCAGCGCCAGGCCAGTGCGGGGAGGGAAGCGGCAGAACGCGAAGTCTAAGGATAACCGTATGAAATATGACACATTAGCCAGTGAGATTTTGGCCGGCGTCGGTGGCCGCGACAATGTGAAAAGCCTAGTGCACTGCGCCACCCGCCTGCGTTTCAAGCTGCGTGACGACACTCGCGCCAACGCGGCAGCGCTGAAGAAAAACCCCGGCGTCATCATGGTGGTGGAGAGCGGCGGCCAGTTCCAGGTGGTGGTGGGCAACCACGTGGCGGAGGTGTTCGACGCGGTTAACCGCGTTGGCGGGTTGGCCGAGGGCGCGCCGAGCGACGATGCGGGCGGCAAAAAAGACAACCTGCTCAGCCGCTTTATCGATCTGGTGTCCGGTATTTTTACCCCGCTGCTCGGGGTGATGGCCGCTTCGGGGATCCTGAAAGGCTTCCTGGCGCTGAGCCTGGCCTGCGGCTGGCTGCTGGAGAGCGGCGGCACCTTCAAAATGCTGTTCGCCGCCAGCGACTCGCTGTTCTACTTCTTCCCGATCATGCTCGGCTACACCGCCGGGAATAAATTCGGCGGCAACCCCTTCGTCACCATGGCGATCGGCGGCGCGTTGACACATCCGCTGATGATGGCGGCGTTCGAAGCGGCGCAGCAGCCGGGTGCGGTGCGCGAATACTTCTTCGGCATTCCGCTGACCTTCATCAACTACAGTTCGTCGGTGATCCCGATCATCTTCGCGGCCTGGGTGTCCTGCCGCCTGGAGCCGCTGTTTAACCGGGTGATCCACAGCGCGCTGCGCAATTTCATCACGCCGCTGCTGTGCCTGGCGATCACCGTGCCGTTGACCTTCCTGCTGATCGGCCCGGCGGCGACCTGGCTCAGCCACCTGCTGGCCAACGGCTATCAGAGCATTTACGCCTTTAACCCGATCATCGCCGGTGCCTTTATGGGGGCGATGTGGCAGGTGTGCGTGATCTTCGGTCTGCATTGGGGATTGGTGCCGTTGATGATCAATAACCTGAGCGTGCTGGGGCGCGACACCATGGTGCCGCTGCTGCTGCCGGCGGTAATGGGGCAGGTCGGCGCCACGCTGGGCGTGATGCTGCGCACCCGCGACGCCAAGCTGCGGGCGCTGTCCGCTTCGGCCATCGGCGCCGGGATTTTCGGCATCACCGAACCGGCGGTGTACGGCGTTACGCTGCCGAACAAACGCCCGTTCATTTTCGGCTGCATCGGCGGCGCGCTGGGCGGTGCGGTGATCGGCTACTTCCATACCTCGGTCTACTCGTTCGGCCTGGTGAGCGTATTCACCTTCGCGCAGATCATCCCCGGCGGCGGCATCGACGCCACGGTATGGGGCGCGATCGGTGGCACCCTGCTGTCGTTCGTGTTTGCCGCGCTGGCCAGCTACCTGTTCGGCGTCGCACCGGCGGAAGACGCGGCGCAGCCTGAAGCCGCCGCGCCGCTTAACCGCAAGCAGGCCATCCTCAGCCCGATCGCCGGCGACATCGTGCCGCTGGATCAGGTGAACGACGCGACCTTCGCCAGCGGCCTGCTGGGGAAAGGGGTGGCGATCGCGCCGCAGCAGGGGCGCGTGGTGGCGCCGGTGAGCGGCAGCGTGGCGTCGCTGTTCAAAACCAAACACGCCATCGGCATCGAATCGGACGACGGCGCGGAGATTCTCATCCACGTCGGTATCGATACCGTGAAGCTGGACGGGGCGCATTTCACCGCCCACGTGCGGGAAGGCGAGCGGGTTGCCCCGGGCGATCTGCTGATCGAGTTCGACCAGGCGGCGATCCATGCTGCCGGCTATGACACCACCACGCCGATCATCATCAGCAACAGCGATGACTACGTGGACGTGTTGACCAGCGGCCTGTCTCCGGTGCAGGAACAGGCGCCGCTGCTGACTTTATTACGTTAATTGAGGAGCAAGCGATGAACGGCAAGTTTCCGCAACATTTTCTGTGGGGCGGCGCGGTAGCGGCGAACCAGGTAGAAGGCGCGTATCAGGCCGACGGCAAGGGGCTGTCGACCTCCGATCTGCAGCCGCAGGGCATCTTCGGCGCCATTACGCCGCGCACGGCGGGCGACAGCGGCATCAAGGATGTGGCGATCGATTTCTATCACCGCTATCCGGAGGACATCGCGCTGTTCGCCGAAATGGGCTTTAAGTGTCTGCGCACCTCAATCGCCTGGACGCGCATTTTCCCGCAGGGCGACGAAGAGACGCCGAATGAAGCCGGGCTGGCGTTTTACGATCGGCTGTTCGACGAGATGGCGAAGTACGGCATTCAGCCGCTGATCACGCTGTCGCACTATGAGATGCCTTACGGCCTGGTGAAGCACTACGGCGGCTGGGGCGATCGGCGCACCATCGATTTCTTCGAGCGCTATGCGCGCACCGTGTTCGAACGCTACAAGCACAAGGTCAAACACTGGCTGACCTTCAACGAAATCAACATGTCGCTGCACGCGCCCTTCACCGGCGTCGGCCTGCCGCAGGAGAGCGACAAGAGCGCCATCTATCAGGCGATCCACCATCAGCTGGTGGCCAGCGCCAGAGCGGTGAAGGCCTGTCACGAGATCGTGCCGGAGGGCAAAATCGGCAACATGCTGCTGGGTGGTATTCTGTATCCGCTGAGCTGCAAGCCGGAAGATCTGCTGGAAACCCAGCGGCAAAACCGCGACTGGCTGTTCTTCGGCGACGTGCAGGCGCGCGGCTATTACCCGGCCTATATGCAGCGCTTCTTCCGTGAAAACGGCATTCAGGTGGCGATCACCGAGGAAGATCGGCAAACGCTGCGCGAAACCATCGATTTCATCTCGTTCAGCTACTACATGAGCGGCTGCGTCACCGCCGACCCGGCGCAGTACGAGACGGCGCGCGGCAACATTCTCGATATGGTGCCGAACCCGCACCTGGCCAGCTCGGAGTGGGGATGGCAAATCGATCCGATCGGGCTGCGCTACCTGCTCAACGTGCTGTACGACCGCTATCAGAAGCCGCTGTTCATCGTCGAGAACGGGCTGGGTGCCAAAGACCGCGTCGAGGCCGACGGCAGCATCCACGACGACTACCGCATCAACTACCTCAATGACCATCTGGTGCAGGTGGCGGAAGCGATCGACGACGGCGTCGAGGTGATGGGCTACACCAGCTGGGGGCCGATCGATTTGGTCAGCGCCTCGAAGGCGGAAATGTCGAAGCGCTACGGCTTCATTCACGTCGACAGGGACGATGCCGGCAACGGCAGCCTCGAGCGCCGCCGCAAGAAGAGTTTCTACTGGTATCGCGATGTGATCCACAGCAACGGCGCCAGCCTGAAAGACCGGCGCTAGCCTCTAAGCCCGGCGGCAAACGCCGGGCGTTAACCTAACGTTATTCGCTGCTGTTCATGATGGGAAATTCTCTCCCAGGGAATGCTGTTGCCCGCAGTCAGCCGTTATGCGGAGAAATATAATAATGATGAAAAGCTTATTACCTCGTTCCATGACCCTGGCGGCGCTGGCGCTGCTCTGTAGCCAGGCGCAGGCGGAAACGCTGCAAACCGGCAAGGACGTCGAAGCCCCCACCGCCAAATGGGAAGGGGTAGCGCTCGGCTTTGAGCCGCCACAGCCCGGGCTGTTGGGGGATATGCTGGGGATCAGGCCGATCCTGGAGGATCACGGCTTCCACTATAACCTCGGCTACCTCAGCCAGCTGTCGTATAACGCCGGCGGCGGTTACAACCACGACAAACAGGCGTCGTACATCGACCAGTTCTCGTTGACCTTCAGCCAGGATTTGCAGGCGCTGACCGGCATTCCGGACGCGGCGATCGAAGGCAATATCGTCAACCGCAACCATGACAACAACCTGACCCGCGATCGCTTGCAGGATCCGCGCGTCGGCCTGACCGATCTGTCGCAGGAGAGCTTTGGCGGGCAGTCGATTACCCGGCTGGGTTGGTTGACCTTCAGCCGTTCCTTCCTCGATCGCCGGCTGCAGTGGCGCATCGGCATGATGAACAAGGTGCAGGATTTCGATCAGATCATTCCCTGCGATTTTCAGACGCTGACGCTGTGCGGCGGCAAGTCCGCCAACTCGTTGACCTGGTATAACTGGAACGTGCATTACTGGGGCACCACGCTGCAATACAAGCTGACCGACGGCCTGACGCTCAAGGGCGGCGTGATGGAGCAGAACCCGAGCGCCCCCAGCCGCAGCCACGCCTGGAGTTGGTCCACCAAGGGCAGCAAAGGCTTCCTGTTGCCGATGGAGCTGGAGCTGAAAACCCACGCCGTCAACCAGCTGCCTGGGGTGTATAACCTGGGCGTGCTGTTCACCAACGCGCGCCAGAGCGATCTTTATGAAGGGGTGTCCGGCGGGCCGGGTGCCAGCGATCCGCAGGGCTATCGCAGCCACGATCGCACCTGGTTCCTGTATACCGGTTTCAACCAGCAGGTGACGCGCCATGCGGATGACGTCAACCGCGGTCTGAGCGTGTTTTACAGCCTGGGGCTGGGAGATCAGCGCAGCAACTACCTGCACTGGTCTACCTCGACCGGCATCCGTTACCGCGGGCTGTTCGATGCGCGGCCGGACGACTGGCTGGGGCTCGGTGTCTCGGTGGTGAAGCTGAGCGACCGCTACAAAGACAATCAGCGTTATCTCAACCAGATGAGCGGCATCAGCGATTATCACGATCCGAACTACCGGCCGGTGCCGGGCCACTCGGTGACGGCGGAGCTGTATTACCGGGTTAACGTCACGCCGTGGCTGCAGCTGCAGCCGGGCCTGCAGTACTGGCATCACCCGGCGGGCGTCAGCGAGACGCAGGACGCCTGGGTGACGGCGTTGAAAACGGTGGTGACCTTCTGATCAGGCCGCGTCGCTCTCGCGGTAGCGCCGGCGGGCGTGTTCGAACCAGCTGGCGGGCACGTTGTGCGGCGGCTGCTGCAACCTGAGCAGCCCCTGTTCAACGATATGGCTGGCCTGGCGCCACAGCGTCGGGTCGCCTTCGGTCAGCACCTCCAGCAGGCGCTGTTTCTCGATCAGGTAGGTCTGGGCGAAGTGGCTGTCGTAGTCCAGCAGCGAGCGGGTGTTGTCGATAAGATCCGCCAGCTTGATGGTTTTGGCCTGCGGCGATGCGCCGGCGCTGTGGCGCCGATCGCGGTTTTTGCGCTCAAAGCGGTTGCCGTCCTCGGCGTGGCTGACGTTGGTTAACATCCGCACCAGCTCTGCCACCTTCGGCCCGAAATGGCTGTCGATGTCGCCGAGGGTGGTGGGCGTGTCTTCTACCGTATCATGCAGCCAGGCGGCCGCCAGCATCTCTTCGGTGTGCGGTACGCTGCGCACCAGCTCCATCACCGCCTGCGGGTGGACGATGTACGGATCGTCGGTGTATTTGCGGCGCTGATCGATGGCCGCATGCGCCTTGGTGGCGTAGCGGCGCGCGCGTTCTGCAAGCGTGTTCGTCATTTCCTTTCCCTCCGAGCATCCTCTGCATGAAAAAAATGTAGCATACCTCAAAAGAAATAGCTTGCGATTACATCGTGCGCTATCTATATTCACACACATGAAAAGCACCGAGACCGAACAACCCAAGGCGAAGAACCTGCTTCAGCTCGATCAGCAGCTCTGTTTCGCGCTGTACTCCGCCAACCTGGCGCTGCACAAAGTTTATCGCAAGCTGTTGAGCCAGCTCGAACTCACCTATCCGCAATACCTGGTGATGATGGTGCTGTGGGAGCGCGATCGGGTGACGGTATCGGATATCGGCGAGCGGCTGTTCCTCGATTCCGCCACGCTGACGCCGCTGCTGAAGCGACTGGAAACCGCCGGTTTGCTGGTGCGCTATCGCGCCACCACCGACGAGCGGCAGGTGATCATCGCCCTGACCGAAGCCGGCCGCGCGCTGCGCGAGCGGGCGCAATCGGTGCCCGAGGCGGTGATGTGCGCCACCGACTGCAGCCTGGACGAGATCGTCTCGCTCAAACAGCAGCTGGAAAAGCTGCGCGGCAGCCTGATCGATCAGATTTGACCCGCCGTCGCCGGACGCAAGAACGGCGCGGGTGGTCTACACTGGTTAATAAGTGTCAAAAATAAGTAGTGCGCGATTTAATCGCAAAAGATAAATATGTGACCGGCTTTACCTCGTGGAAGCCGTAGTCATCTCGCCAACCAGCAAGAAGGAATGAACGATGTCTATTGAGAAAGTGGTTTACCGCGCTCACGCCACCGCAACCGGCGGCCGCGACGGCCGTGCGACCTCCTCCGACGGCGTGTTGGACGTGAAACTGGGCGTGCCGAAAGAGATGGGCGGCGCCGGCGGCGAAGTCACCAACCCTGAGCAGCTGTTCGCCGCCGGTTACTCGGCCTGCTTCCTCGGCGCGTTGAAGTTTGTCGCGGCGAAAGAAAAGGTCAAAATCCCGGCCGAAGCCAAGATCGACGGCACCGTCGGCATCGGTGAGATCCCGAACGGCTTCGGCATCGAAGTGCAGCTGGATATCTCGCTGCCGGGCATCGAGCGCAGCGTGGCGGAAGATCTGGTGAAAAAGGCGCACGTGGTGTGCCCATACTCCAACGCTACCCGTGGAAATATCGATGTGACTCTGAACGTTAAGTAAGATTTTTGCCGAAATCTGGAAAAAATGGAGGGTTTATCCCTCCATTTTCTTGCGTGCCCTGCCTAAAAATCGTTCAAAAAAACGGTAAATTTTGTCCGTTTTGTGAGAATTCTCTTGATTATTACCCGCAAAATAACGCTTATTGCCGGTTGGCTGAACCAGAAGCCGCAATCAGTGTCTGACTGAGTCAGAACCGCTACACCGTCCCCGGAGCCACCGCGTTACATGAACAAAGTTAAATCGCTATCACAGCAGAATTTATCGTTATTGTTAGCGATCTATATCGGCATATTTCTAAACCTGTCCGTTTTCTATCGCCGTTTTGATTCGCTGGCGCACGGCATTCAGGGCATTAAGCTTATTTCGGCGGTGACGGAAGTCATCGCTATCGTCCTGTTCACGTTCTTCATCATGCGGCTGGTATCGCTCGGCGGCCGGCTGTTTTATCGCATCGTCGCTTCGCTGCTGGTGCTGATTTCGGTCGCCGCCAGCTACTACATGACGTTTTTCAACGTGGTGATCGGCTACGGCATCGTGGTGTCGGTGATGACCACCGACATCGATCTGTCGAAAGAGGTGGTTGGCCTGCACTTCGTGCTGTGGATGGTGGCGCTCAGCGCCTTGCCGCTGCTGCTGATCTGGAAAAACGGCCTGCGTTACACCCTGATCGAACAGCTGAAAACCCCTGGTCATCGCATCAAGCCGCTGCTGGTCTTGCTGGCGGTGGTGGCGCTGGTCTGGCTGCCGCTGCGCATGCTGGACGACGAGCAGAGCGTGCAGGAGAAGCTCGCCAACGTTGATCTGCCGAGCTACGGCGGCGTGGTGGCGCACTCGTATCTGCCGTCCAACTGGCTGTCGGCGCTGGGGCTGTTTGCCTATACCCGCTATGACGAAAGCCAGGACCAGAGCACGATGTTCGATCCGGGCAAACACTTCACCTATGTACCGCCGGCGGATATCGACGATACCTACGTGGTGTTCATCATCGGCGAGACCACGCGCTGGGATCACATGGGCATGCTGGGCTATGAGCGCGATACTACGCCGCGGCTGTCGAAAGAGAAGAACCTGGTGGCGTTTCGCGGCGAATCGTGCGACACCGCCACCAAGCTGTCGCTGCGCTGCATGTTCGTGCGCGAAGGTGGCACCGAGGATAACCCGCAGCGCACGCTGAAAGAGCAGAACGTGTTCGCGGTGCTGAAGGATCTGGGCTTCTCTTCCGAGCTGTTCGCCATGCAGAGCGAGGTGTGGTTCTACAACAACACCGAGGTGAACAACTATTCGTTCCGCGAGATGATCGCGTCCGAGAAGCGCAACGACGGCAAGGCGGTCGATGACATGCTGTTGGTGGACGAAATGAAGGAGTCGCTGGCGCGCTATCCGAAGGGCAAACACCTGGTGATCCTGCATACCAAAGGCTCGCACTACCTGTACTCGCAGCGTTATCCGCGCAGCTATGCGCGCTATCAGCCGGAGTGCATGGGGGTGGATGACTCATGCACCAAGGCGCAGCTGATCAACGCCTTCGACAATACCGTGCTGTACACCGACAGCTTTATCAGCAATGTGATCGACCAGGTGCGGGACAAGAAGGCCATCGTGTTCTATGCCGCCGATCACGGCGAATCGATCGGCGAGAACACGCACCTGCACGGCACGCCGCGCGAAATGGCGCCGCCGGAGCAATTCCGCGTGCCGATGATCGTATGGGCGTCGGACAAGTTCCTCGAGAACCCGCAGCACCTCAGCGCCTTTGAGCAGCTGCAGGCGCAGCAGCGCATCGGCAAAACGCATCGCCACGTCGAGCTGTTCGATACCATCCTCGGTTGCCTCGGTTACACCTCGCCGAACGGCGGCATCGTGGATAAAAACAACTGGTGCTCTCTGCCGCAGCATAAAACGGCGCCCGCCCGCCTGTAATCCTTCCCGCCGGGTGCCTTGCGCACCCGGTAATTTCACTCAATACATTCTCTTCATCAATTATTCCGGTGTGTGCATACGGTATACTTGCGCACTTCCCTTCTAACCGGAGATTTCCATGACCCTGCGCGTGGCGTTTATCGACGATCATGACATTGTGCGCTCGGGCTTTGTGCAGCTGCTGTCGCTGGAGGCCGATATTCAGGTGGTGGGCGAGTTCAGCAGCGCGGCGCAGGCGCGCGCCGGCCTGCCGGGGCTGGAGGCGGAAATCTGCATCTGCGACATTTCGATGCCGGACGGCAGCGGGCTGGATCTGCTGGCGGACATTCCCTCCGGCATCCGCGTGGTGATGCTGTCGATGCACGACAACCCGGCGCTGGTGGAAATGGCGCTGGATCGCGGCGCCAGCGGCTTCCTCTCCAAGCGCTGCAAGCCGGAAGATCTGATCACCGCGGTGCGCACCGTCGCTGGCGGCGGCGTCTACCTGATGCCGGAAATCGCCCAGCAGCTGGCGCGGGTGAGGGTCGATCCGTTGACCCGCCGCGAGCGCGAGATCGCGCTATTGCTGGCGCAGGGCCAGGAGGTGCGCGAGATTGCCGCCGCCTTGGGGCTGTCGCCGAAGACGGTGCATGTGCATCGCGCCAATCTGTTCGCCAAGCTGGGTATCAACAATAACGTCGAGCTGGCCAGACGGATGCTGAACCTGTGACGCAGCGCCTGATCACCCAGCTGGCGCTGTTTTTCATCTACGCCGCCAGCGCCTTTTGCCTGTGGGGCATCGGCACCGCGCTGATCGACCCGCCCTGGCAGGCGCTGCTGCTGTTCCCGTTCGGCCTGCGCATGGGCATTTTGCTGCAGAGCCCGTACCGTTTCTGGCCGGGGATCCTGCTGGCCGACCTGCTGCTGATGGCGCTGCTGGCGGACCAGTTCGGTTACGGCCCGGCGCTGTGGGCGTCGGTGGCGGTGCTGGTGTTGACGGTGCTGCTCAGCCTGCTGGCCTCGCCGTGGCTGTTGCGCCATCAGCAGAGCGACAGCGAATGGCGGTGGCCGCTGTTGCAGGGCGCGGTGGTGGCCGCCGCCGCCTTGCTGCAGGCCCTGGTATGGCAGCTGGTGAGCGGCGAAGGCGCCCGCGCGCTGCTGCTCGGCCTGACCGGCGGTTTCACCATCGCGCCGACCTGCCTGCTGTTGTGGCACTATCTGGCGCGCCAAATCTGGGTGCCGCTGGAGCCGGGGCTGATCCACAAGCCGGTGGAGCTGCGCCTCGGCCACTTGGCCAGCTATCTGCTGTTGTTTGCGTTCAGCATCTGGCTGCAGCAGCAGGTGAACGCCGCCGAGCTGCGCCGTTTCGCGCCGTTCTGCCTGGCCATTCCTATCGTGTTCATGTCTTACCGCTACGGCTGGCAGGGCGCGCTGTTGGCGACGCTGCTCAACGGCGTGGCGCTGATGGTCAACGAGCCGCCGCAGCCGGAGTCGCACCGCGATCTGCTGCTGTCGCTGCTGGCCCAAAGCCTGACCGGGCTGCTGCTGGGCGCCGGCATTCAGCGCCAGCGCGAGCTGAATCAGCAACTGCGGCTGCGGCTGGCGGAGAACCGCCAGCTGGCGCGGGCGCTGGTGACGGCGGAGGAGCAAACCCGGCGCGAGGTGGCGCGCGAGCTGCACGATGAAGTGGGGCAGACCATCACCGTGATCCGCACCCAGGCCAGCATCGTCAAGCGCCTGGCGCCGGAACCGGCGGTCATCGGCTGCGCCGACGCCATCGATGCGTTGGCACTGCGGGTCTACGACGGGGTGCACGACGTGCTGACCCAGCTGTGGCCGGCGGCGCTGAACAACCTGCCGCTGTCGGCGGCGGTGGCGGCGATGCTGCGGGAGTCGCTGCCGCAGGACGCGTCGCTGGTGAGCAGCCTGCAATGGCAGGTGCCGGACGAGCTGCTGGATGAAACGCTGAAAATCACGCTGTACCGGGTGTGTCAGGAAGGGGTGACCAATGTGTGCCGCCACGCCGGCGCCAGCCGCCTGGAGCTGGACGCGCGCCTGCAGCCGCGCAAAGGCGCCGCGCCGCTGATCGCCCTGACCATCCGCGACAATGGCGTGGGTTTCGATGCGGAAAACCATCAGCCGGGGTATGGCCTGCGCGGTATGCAGGAGCGCATCAGCGCCCTCGGCGGCAGCCTGCGGTTCACCGCTGAACGGGGCGCCTGTTTGAGTGTGATCTTGCCCACAGTTTCACCGGCGCAAGCGCCAAACTAGGAAAAACTCCTAGCCGCGTCGGGAATCCGGCGTAAGCCTCCCGCGCGCGCGAGGAGCATCATAGCGGCACTTTATTCAATCCTCTGAGGTTCCACATGTGGTCTTTCCTTAAAAGCCGCTCGGACGCGCCGCAGGTCACCGATCAACGGCAGATCGACGCCAGCTACAAATACTGGCGCATCCAGCTGATGTGCACCATGTACATCGGCTACGCCGCGTTTTACTTCACGCGCAAAAGCTTCAACTTCATCATGCCGGCGATGCTGAGCGATCTGGGCCTGACGATGTCCGACGTCGGCATCCTCGGCACGCTGTTCTACATCACCTACGGCTGCTCGAAATTCATTTCCGGCATGATCAGCGATCGCTCCAACCCGCGTTACTTTATGGGGCTGGGCCTGATCATGACCGGGGTGCTGAATATCTTCTTCGGCCTCAGTTCGTCGCTGCTGATGCTGGGCACGCTGTGGATCCTCAACGCCTTCTTCCAGGGCTGGGGCTGGCCGCCGTGCTCCAAAATCCTCACCAGCTGGTATTCGCGCTCCGAGCGCGGCAGCTGGTGGGCAATCTGGAACACTTCGCACAACGTCGGCGGCGCGCTGATCCCGCTGCTGGTGGGCTTTATCTCGCTGCACTTCAGCTGGCGTTACGGCATGATCATTCCCGGCATCATCGGCGTGGTGCTCGGCCTGCTGATGTGCTGGCGCCTGCGCGACAAGCCATCCACCCTGGGGCTGCCGAGCGTCGGCAAATGGCGTAACGACGCCATGGAGCTGGTGCAGGAATCGGAAGGCCAGGGGCTGAGCAACCGCGAGATCATCAAACGCTACGTGCTGACCAACAAGTACATCTGGCTGCTGGCGGTCTCTTATGTGCTGGTGTACATCGTGCGCACCGCGATCAACGACTGGGGCAACCTCTACCTGACGCAGGAAAAGGGCTATTCGCTGATGACCGCCAACTCGGCCATTTCGCTGTTTGAAGTGGGCGGCTTTATCGGTTCGCTGGTGGCCGGTTGGGGCTCCGACAAGCTGTTCCGCGGCAACCGCGGCCCGATGAACCTGATCTTCGCCATCGGTATCTTCCTGTCGGTGGCGGCGCTGTGGCTGATGCCGGGCGTGACCTACCTGCTGCAGGCCTGCTGCTTCTTCGCCATCGGCTTCTTCATCTTCGGCCCGCAGATGCTGATCGGCATGGCGGCGGCGGAGTGTTCGCACAAGGATGCGGCGGGTGCGGCGACCGGTTTCGTCGGCCTGTTCGCCTACCTGGGCGCGGCGCTGTCCGGCTACCCGATTGCGCGGGTGATGGAGATCTGGCACTGGAACGGCTTCTTCGTGGTGATTTCCATCGCCGCCTGCCTGTCGGCGCTGTTCCTGCTGCCGTTCCTGCGTGCGCAGACGCCGGCGCTGAAAACCGCCAACGCCTGAGTGAAATACGCTGCGCAACCCCCGGCGCAGCGCATTATGGCGCTTTTATCACCACTTGAAATGCAGGGGCAAAAAAGTGATTGACGCCTATAACCGCCAGCAGTAAGATGCGCCCCGCATCGGCGAGTAGCGCAGCTTGGTAGCGCAACTGGTTTGGGACCAGTGGGTCGGAGGTTCGAATCCTCTCTCGCCGACCACATTCGAAAAACCTGCTTTTTAAAGCAGGTTTTTTTTCGTCCGTCGTTTATGAGGATGAGTACCTCCGCAGGAGGTTCGAGCCTCGCGAAGCGAGACAACGTTGCTTCAGCAACGGCCCGCAGGGCGCGCATCAAAGATG
>NZ_JBZXDO010000043.1:0-24290 GCF_058725505.1 Serratia sp. A07 | reverse complement strand
AAGCGCAGCGAATTCTTTGGGGGAGAATTTAAGAACGGTATCAAGAGCCTGACTCAGCAACATAAAAAAATCCGTAATCTCAGAGAGATTACGGATTCTTACACAGCGACAGGATCGTTCAAGTGATCCTTAACTGATCGGCATTACGCCGAGGGCGCCGTTTTTCTTGCTCATTCGCGATTACTTCTTGATGCGGATGATCGGGGTTTCGCCAACGGTCACGCTGCCGGACAGTTTGATCAGCTCTTTGATCTCGTCCATGTTGGAGATAACGACCGGCGTCAGGGTAGACTTGGCTTTCTCTTCCAGCAGAGGCAGGTTGAACTCGATAACCACGTCACCTTTCTTGACGCGCTGGCCTTCTTCGGCGATGCGTTTGAAGCCTTCGCCTTTCAGTTCTACGGTATCGATGCCGAAGTGGACGAACAGCTCAATGCCGCTGTCGGATTCGATAGAGAATGCATGGTTGGTTTCGAAAATCTTACCGATGGTGCCGTCAACCGGAGCAACCATTTTGTTGCCGGCCGGTTTGATGGCGATACCGTCGCCAACGATTTTTTCAGCGAACACTACGTCCGGCACATCTTCGATATTGACGATTTCGCCAGAAAGGGGAGCGACGATCTCGATAGTGCCCGTGTCTTTCTTGTCATCAGAAACCAGAGATTTCAGTTTATCGAACAAACCCATGATCTTCTCCTAAGCATTAAATTGGGCGGCGTTCCAGTGTCGTGGAAGTTTAGCAGAGCGTTTTTTCTTCGATGAATTTATTGACGCAATTCATCAGGTCTTGTGCCGTTGGCTGTGCCAAGGCCTGCGCTGCCAACGCCTTCACATCTTCGAAATTCGTGTTACGAATAATTTTCTTGATGCGCGGGATTGAAATCGCACTCATGCTGAACTCATCCAGCCCCATGCCCAATAACAACAGTGTAGCACGCTCATCGCCAGCCAGTTCGCCGCACATGCCGGTCCACTTGCCTTCCGCGTGAGATGCATCAATAACCTGTTTGATCAGGCCAAGCACTGATGGGGACATCGGGTTATAGAGATGAGAAATCAGCTCGTTGCCGCGATCTACCGCCAGAGTATACTGGGTTAGATCGTTTGTCCCAATACTAAAGAAGTCGACTTCTTTCGCCAGGTGGTGAGCAATGACCGCCGCAGCCGGTGTTTCCACCATCACGCCCACTTCGATGCTCTCGTCAAACGCCTTGCCTTCTTCGCGCAGCTGCGCTTTCAGCGTCTCGATTTCGCCTTTCAGATCGCGCACTTCTTCCACGGAGATGATCATCGGGAACATGATGCGCAGTTTGCCGAACGCCGAGGCGCGCAGGATGGCGCGCAGCTGGGCGTGCAGGATTTCACGGCGGTCCATCGCGATGCGGATGGCGCGCCAGCCGAGGAACGGGTTCTCTTCCTTCGGCAGGTTCATGTACGGCAGGTCTTTGTCGCCGCCGATGTCCATGGTACGGACGATCACGGCCTGCGAGCCCATGGCTTCCGCCACGGCTTTATAAGCCTGGAACTGCTCGTCTTCGGTCGGCAGCGAGTCGCGGTCCATGAACAGGAACTCGGTACGATACAGACCGACGCCTTCCGCGCCGTTGCGCTCTGCACCCGCGACGTCGCGCACGGTGCCGATGTTGGCGCAGACTTCAACCTGATGGCCGTCCAGCGTAATCGCCGGCAGGTCCTTCAGCTTGGCCAGATCGTTTTTCTCGGTGATGTATTGGTTCTGGGCGGCTTTCAGCTGATCGATAACGTCAGCGGTCGGGTTAACGTAAATTTTGTTGTTAACCGCATCCAGAATCAGGTAGTCGTCGTTTTTCACCTGCTTGGTCACGTCGCTGGTACCGACGATCGCCGGCAGCTCCAGGGAGCGCGCCATGATAGAGGTGTGGGAAGTCCGGCCGCCGAGATCGGTAATGAAGCCCAGCACTTTGTCCAGGTTCAGCTGCGCGGTCTCTGACGGGGTCAGATCGGTGGCCACCAGGATCACTTCGTCCTGAATGGAGCCCAGATCGACGATCGGCATGCCCAGGATGTTCTGCAGCAGGCGCTTACCGATGTCGCGCACGTCGGCGGCGCGCTCTTTCAGGTATTCGTCGTCCAGCTCTTCCAGCGCTTTCGCCTGACCTTCGATCACGGTGTAGGCGGCGGCGTCTGCGGAGGCCAGATCGTCTTTGATTAGGGCTATGATTTCCTGCTCAAGCTCTTCGTCTTCCAGCAACATGATGTGGCCTTCGAAGATAGCTTCCTTCTCTTCGCCGAAGGTTTCGCCAGCTTTGGTCTTGATCGCTTCCAGCTGTTCGGACGCTTTCGCGCGGCCGGCCAGAAAACGCGAGACTTCCTGCTCTACTTGATCAGCAGAGATTTTTTTCCGGTTGATGACAATGTCGTCTTCTTTCAGCAAGAGAGCCTTACCAAAAGCGATGCCCGGTGATACTAAAATGCCTGAAATCATAACCCTACCTTACTCTTGACTGGTGTTAACTAAAAAGACGGGCCGATTACTCAAGCTCTGCCATCAGTTTTACCAAGTGCTCAACGGCTTTCTGCTCGTCTTCACCTTCAGCGGAGATGGTCACTACTGTCCCTTGAGTCAGCCCCAGAGTTTGCAGTTTGAACAGGCTTTTAGCGCTGGCGCTTTTGCCGTTGGAGGTCACGGTGATGTCAGACGTGAAGCCTTTGGCTTCTTTAACGAACTGAGCGGCAGGGCGAGTATGCAGACCATTCGGAGCGGTAATAGTAACTTCTTGCTGGAACATTGATGTTTCCCCAACTTATTGGATTAATGTTGTGGAGCTAAAGTTTAGCCCAGGGGCCTGACTTTAGCTTGTCTGGTTATAGCGCCTGACTATGGACAGGGGCGAACGTTGATGCAACAGAAAACGACGCGTTAGGCACTTCAGATCAAAAAACTCGGCTTTAGACGTCGTTCCAATCCGCTCCCCATTATGCCCGATTCGACGCGTCGGCGACAGATGAGTAAATCGATTCAGCCTTGACCGGGCTCGGGGGGTGATTAATTTTGCGCATCGAAATAATGCACCGTTAAATACTAAAGCCGACGGGCAAAAGCAATCTTGGACTGCTATAAAGTTTGATCCAGTCCACAAAAAAGCACCCCGCAGGGTGCTTTTTTAGCGATTTGTGCAGTGGTGGAATTACTGCTGCAATTCCTGCTCGGTGAACAGATCGGCAAACAGCGCGGTGCTCAGATAACGTTCGCCGGAAGAGGGCAGGATCACCACGATGGTCTTGTCGGCGAACGCCGGTTCTTCGGCCAGTTTCACCGCCGCCACGACCGCTGCGCCGGAGGAGATGCCCGCCAGGATGCCTTCTTCGTCCATCAGGCGACGCGCCATGCTGATGGCTTCGTCGTTGGAGACCTTCTCGACGCGATCCACCAGGTCCAGATCGAGGTTGCCTGGAATGAAGCCGGCGCCGATGCCCTGGATCTTGTGCGGGCCCGGTTTCAGCTCTTCACCGGCCAGCGCCTGGCTGATGACCGGCGAGTCGGTCGGCTCGACCGCCACGGTAGTGATGGCCTTGCCTTTAGTGTTCTTGATGTAGCGGCTGACGCCGGTCAGCGTGCCGCCGGTGCCGACGCCGGAGATGAACACGTCGACTTCACCGTCGGTGTCTTCCCAGATTTCCGGGCCGGTGGTTTTTTCATGGATGGCCGGGTTGGCCGGGTTGCTGAACTGTTGCAGGATCAGGTAACGGTTCGGATCGGTGGCGACGATCTCTTCGGCCTTGGCGATAGCGCCTTTCATGCCTTTCGCCCCTTCGGTCAGCACCAGATTGGCGCCGAGCGCCTTGAGCAGCTTGCGGCGCTCGATGCTCATGGTTTCCGGCATGGTCAGCGTCAGCTTGTAACCGCGCGCGGCGGCCACGAAGGCCAGCGCGATGCCGGTGTTGCCGCTGGTCGGCTCCACCAGCTCTTTACCGGCGGTCAGCACACCACGTTGTTCCGCATCCCAAATCATATTGGCACCGATGCGGCATTTGACGCTGAAGCTCGGGTTGCGTGATTCAACCTTGGCCAGAATGCGTCCGTTGCCGATACGGTTCAGACGAACCAGCGGCGTATGGCCGATTGTTAATGAGTTGTCTTCATATATCTTGCTCATAGCCCGTCCTTTAACTCTATGAAAATGTGGGGAACATCGAAAGCATACGCTAACAGTACCGGCAGGGAAGTAAAGAATTGGTATATCTATATGTTATTAGGAAATAAGTTTTAAGCACAATGATAAGGGCGCGAAATGCGCGCCCTGTCGAAAATTCCCGCGCTATCGGCGGTAAAAAGCGGCGGTTATCGGACGAATTGCGAGCGGTAGCGATCGACCCACATCGCGGTGGCGCCGCAGACGGCGACCGGCAGGATCACCAGGTTGAGGATCGGGATCATGGTGAACAGGCTGACCAGCGCGCCGAACTGCAGGTTGTCGGTTTTGTGCTGGCGTAAGGCGCGGCGCATGTCGGCAAAGCTCACCTTGTGGTTGTCAAACGGATAGTCGCAATACTGGATCGCCAGCATCCAGGCGCTGAACAGGAACCATAGTACCGGCGCCACCGTCTGGCCGATGCCGGGCACGAAGTACAGCGCCAGCAGCAGCAGCGCGCGCGGCAGGTAATACATCAGCTTGCGCCATTCGCGCGCCATGATGCGCGGCAGATCTTTGGCGATGCCGAGCAGGCCGGTGTCCGGCAGCGGTTTGCCGGTCAGGCTGCCTTCGAGCTGTTCGGCCAGCAGGCCGCAGAACGGCGCCGCAATCAGATTGGTGATGGTGCTGAACAGATAGCTGAACACCAGCAGCACCGAAATGACCGCCAGCGGCCACAGCAGGTAGCTCAACCATTGCAGCCAGTCGGGAACGTGGCTCATCATCGCCGGGATCCAGTCGCCGAGCCGGCTGAACAGCCACCAGAAAGCGGAGCCCATCAGCAGCACGTTGACCAGCAACGGCAGGACCACATAGCGTTTAATCCCCGGGCGCGAAATCAGGCGCCAACCTTCGGCGAAATAGTGAATGCCGCTGGTTGAGCGGGCAGGGGGCTGCGTATAGGACATATCTTAAGTTATCTCGTTGTCTGAACAGGCATCATTATCATATAGGGATGATTTTCCACTGGCTAGGGTAGGGTTGGCTGAAAAACCAGCAGAAAAAGGCAGTATAATCATCTTTATTGGCATAAAGTTCAGCACGGACTTGCACTTGTGTGCGCGGGCAAATAGAGTTAAAGAGTGAATGTTTGCCGCGGTGGCAATGTATTGGAACAACAGAGATAGCAATGATGCAGGATTTGCGTCTGATATTAATCGTTGTTGGCGCGATCGCCATAATAGCGCTGTTATTGCACGGTCTGTGGACCAGTCGCAAAGAACGGTCAGCGCTCTTCCGCGATCGCCCAGCCAAACGTTCCCAAAAGGAACGTGAACAAACCCCGATCGACGATCTCGAAGAAGGCGTCGGTGAGGTGCGCGTACGCGCCGCTCACCCGCAAGACGAGCCGTCATTCGGCCATTTCGATGCCGCACGCGAAGAACCCGTGGCCGCGCCGAAGCCCGCTCCGGCGCCTGCGCCCCGCGCCGTTCAGCCGGCTGCTCATCAGACGCCGCCTCCGCTGTCTCAGCGGCCGGAGTATGATGACATCCTGCTGAACAACTACGCGCCGGACGAAGAACAGGCCGAGCCGCAGCAACCGCAACCGGCCGCGCGCCGTGAGCCGCGCGTCGACGATCTGCCGCATGAACATGAGGCGCCGCAGGGGGCGGAACCGGCATTCCACGCCGAGCCGGCCCCTGTGCAGCAAGCGCCGGAAGTGAAGCCGGCGCAGGAGCCTGCGCCACAGCCACAACAGCCGGCGGCTGCGCCCATTCAGGCCAAGCTGAAAGAGACCGTGCTGGTGCTGCACGTCGCAGCCCATCAGGGCGGCGTAATCGGCGGCGAAGTGCTGCTGCAGAGCGTGTTGCAGGCGGGCTTCCAGTTTGGCGAGATGGGCATCTTCCACCGCCATATCAGCCCGGCCGGCAGCGGCCCGGTGCTGTTCAGCCTGGCGAACATGGTCAAGCCGGGGTCGTTCGATCCTGACATGATGTCCGACTTTTCCACACCGGGCGTGTCGATGTTCATGATGGTGCCGTCTTACGGCGACGCCAATCAGAACTTCAAGTTGATGCTGCAGTCGGCACAGCGCATCGCCGACGACGTGGGCGGCGTGGTGCTGGACGACGAGCGCCGCATGATGACGCCGCAGAAGCTGGAAACCTACAAAGCGCGTATCCGTGAAGTGTTGGAAAACAACGCCTGACCGGGTTGCCGCGCGCACTGAACATCCGTAACAACAAAGCCCCCGCTAGCCGGGGGTTTTTTATCTTTGATGGTGAGCCATGGAATCGATAATCCAACAAATCAATCAACTACGAGCCACACTGCGCCATCATGAATACCAGTATCATGTGCTGGATGCGCCGGAAGTGCCGGATGCGGAATATGACCGCCTGATGCGCGAACTGCGCGAACTGGAGAGCGAGCATCCTGAGTTGGTCACCGCCGATTCACCGACCCAGCGCGTGGGCGCCGCGCCGCTGGCGGCGTTCGACCAGGTGCGTCACGAAGTGCCGATGCTGTCGCTGGACAACGTGTTCGACGAAGAAAGCTTCCTGGCGTTTTACAAGCGCGTGCAGGATAGGCTCAAAAGCAGCGATCCGCTGACCTTCTGCTGCGAGCTGAAGCTGGACGGCCTGGCGGTCAGCCTGCTGTACGAAGACGGTGAGCTGGTGCGCGCGGCGACGCGCGGCGACGGCACCACCGGCGAGAACATCACCACTAACGTTCGCACCATCCGCGCCATCCCGCTGCGCCTGACCGGCGACAACATTCCGCGCCGGCTGGAAGTGCGCGGCGAAGTGTTCATGCCGCAGGCCGGTTTTGAACAGATGAACGAAGAAGCCCGCCGCAAAGACGGCAAGGTGTTCGCCAACCCGCGCAACGCCGCCGCCGGTTCGCTGCGCCAGCTCGATCCGCGCATTACCGCCAAACGCCCGCTGACCTTCTTCTGCTACGGCGTCGGCCTGCTGGAAGGCGGCGAGCTGCCGCGCAGCCATTTTGAGCGCCTGATGCAGTTCAAGGCCTGGGGTCTGCCGGTCAGCGATCGCGCCCAACGCCGCACCGGCAGCGAGGAAGTGCTGGCGTTTTATCGCCAGGTCGAGCAGGACCGCGCGCAGCTCGGTTTCGACATCGACGGCGTGGTGATCAAGATTGACGATATCGATCTGCAGGAAACGCTGGGCTTTGTGGCGCGTGCGCCGCGCTGGGCGACGGCGTTCAAATTCCCGGCGCAGGAGCAGATCACCGTGGTGCGCGAAGTGGAGTTTCAGGTTGGCCGCACCGGCGCGATTACGCCGGTGGCGCGCCTTGAGCCGGTGCTGGTGGCCGGGGTGACCGTCAGCAACGCCACCTTGCACAACGCCGATGAAATTGAGCGTCTGGGGCTGCGCATCGGCGATACGGTGATCGTGCGCCGCGCCGGCGACGTCATCCCGCAGGTGGTGGGGGTGCTGGAAGACCGTCGGCCACAGGATGCGCGCGAAGTGGTGTTCCCGCTGCACTGCCCGGTGTGCGGCTCCGACGTTGAGCGCGTGGAAGGCGAGGCGGTAGCGCGTTGCACCGGCGGTCTTATCTGCGGCGCGCAGCGCAAAGAGGCGTTGAAGCACTTCGTTTCCCGCCGCGCGCTGGACGTTGAAGGCATGGGCGACAAGATCATCGAGCAGCTGGTGGACAAAGAGTACGTGAAGAACCCGGCCGATCTGTTCCGTCTGTCCGCCGGCATTCTGACCGGCCTGGATCGCATGGGGCCGAAATCGGCGCAGAACCTGGTCAATGCGCTGGAGAAATCCAAACAGACCACCTTCGCTCGCTTCCTGTATGCGCTGGGCATTCGCGAGGTCGGCGAGGCGACCGCCGCCAACCTGGCGGCGCATTTCGGATCGCTCGAGAAGCTGTTCGCCGCCGATATCGAGGCGCTGAAAGAGGTGCCGGACGTCGGCGAAGTGGTGGCCAAACACACCCGCAATTTCCTCGATGAAGCGCTCAATCAGCAGGTGATCGACGAGCTGGTGGGCGCCGAGATCGGCATCCACTGGCCGGCGCCGGTGGTGGTGGTCGCCGAAGAGATAGACAGCCCGTTCGCCGGCAAAACCGTGGTACTGACCGGCTCGCTGAGCCAGCTGTCGCGCGACGAGGCCAAAGATCGCCTGACGGCGCTGGGCGCCAAGGTCAGCGGCAGCGTGTCGAAGAAAACCGATTTGGTGATCGCCGGCGAAGCGGCCGGCTCCAAGCTGGCGAAGGCGCAGGAGCTGGGTATCGCCGTGATCGACGAAGCGGAAATGATCCGCCTGCTGGGTGACTGATGGAAAAGGAAAACCTGCTGGAGATCGCCAATACCGTGATGCCGTTCGGCAAGTACCAGGGGCGGGTGCTGATCGACCTGCCCGAAGAGTACCTGCTGTGGTTCGCCCGCAAGGGCGAATTCCCCAAAGGCAAGCTCGGCATGCTGATGGAGATGACGCTGGCGATTAAAATCGAAGGGCTTGACCACCTGGTCAAGCCGCTGAAGAAAAGCTGAACTGACGGGCCTCGGCCCGTCTTTTTTACCCGCGCGATGCCTGCGCGTTGGCGTTGGGCACCGCCTGTTGCGCCCGCTGCTTGCGCTGATACCTTTTCGCCAGCACCGCACAGGTCATCAGCTGCACCTGATGGAACACCATCAGCGGCAGCACCATGATCCCCACCGTCGCCGCCGGGAACAGGATATTGGCCATCGGAATGCCGTTCGCCAGGCTTTTCTTCGAACCGCAGAACACGATGGTGATCTCGTCCGCCTTGCTGAACCCGAGCCAGCGCGCCATGTAGGTGTTCACCACCAGCACGATCGCCAGCAGCACGATGCTGCCGCCGACGATAAACGCCAGCGAACCGATCCCCACCTGATGCCAGATGCCGTGCGTGACCGCCTCGCTGAAGGCGGCGTACACCACCAGCAGAATCGAGGTCTGGTCGGTTTTGCCGATCAGCGGGCGATGGCGCTCGATCCAGCCGCCGATCAGCGGCCGCAGCAGGTGGCCGGCGACGAACGGCACCAGCAGCTGCAGCACGATCGAGCCCACCTGCCGCAGGCTGCCGGTATCGCCGTGCACGTTCATCAGCAGGCCGACCAACAGCGGCGATACGAAGATCCCCAGCAGGCTGGAGGCGGAGGCGCTGCACACCGCCGCCGCCACGTTACCGCCCGCCAGCGAGGTGAAGGCGATGGCCGACTGCACGGTGGCGGGCAGGATGCACAGGTAGATGAAACCGGCGTACAGCTCGGGGCTGACGTCGATCGGCGCCCACCAGGCGAACAGCATCCCCAGCGCCGGAAAAATGATGAAGGTGCTGAACATCACCCACAGATGCAGCCGCCAGTTATTGCTGCCGGCCAGGATGGCCTCGCGCGACAGCTTGGCGCCGTGCATGAAGAACAGCAGGGCGATGGCGGCGATGGTCAGGGCGTTGAGCCAGCCGACGAACTCGCCGCGCGCCGGCAGGAAAGAAGCCAGCAGCACGGTGGCGATCAGCGTCAGGGTAAAACGATCGGGTAGGAATCTCATGGCGATGCGCTCGGGTAGAAAATCGATGGGGCTATTCTCCCGCGTGGGTATATAATAATTAAATTGATTTATTTAATTCATCTATGAATAAAACATATGAATTACTCACTCAAACAGCTGCGGGTGTTCGTCGCTGTCGCCCGCCACGGCAGCTTCAGCCGCGCCGGTGAGGCGATCGGCCTGACGCAATCGGCGGTCAGCCACAGCGTGAAAGAGTTGGAGGCGGAGGTCGGCGTGCGCCTGCTGGATCGCACCACGCGTGAAGTGGTGTTGACCGACGCCGGCCTGCGGCTGGCCAACCGGGTCGAACGGCTGCTGGACGAACTGCAGGCCGCGTTGCTGGATGCGCGCAGCTTTGGCGTACAGCGCAGCGGCACGGTGCGGGTGGCGACCAGCCAGACCATTTCCGCCCATCTGATGCCGCAGTGCATCGCCGCCGGCGAGCGCCAATACCCGGAGATCCGCATCATGCTGCGCGATCAGGCGCAGCAGCAGGTGCTGCACAGCGTGCGCAATGCCGAGGTGGATTTCGGCATCGTGGTCGATCCGGTGCAGGCGGTGGATTTGGAGTGCGAAGCGGTGCTGCATGAACCGTTCCTGCTGCTGTGCCGCGACGATCACCCGTTTGCTGCGCGTCAAGAGGTGCGTTGGTCGGCGTTAAACGGCTGCCGCCTGGTGTTGCAGGATTACGCGTCGGGCAGCCGGCCGTTGATCGACAGCGCGCTGAGGCAGCAGGGCGTCGAGGCGCAGGTGGTGCAGGAAATCGGTCATCCGGCTACGCTGTTCCCGATGGTGGCGGAAGGGATTGGCATCAGTATCTTCCCGGCGTTGGCGCTGCCGCTGCCGGAAGGGGGGCGGCTCCGGGTACGGCGGCTGGTGCCGGAGATCAATCGCGCGTTGATGCTGGTGCGGCGCAAGAACCGCTCGCTGACGCCAGCGGCGGAGGCCATCTGGCAGGTGGCGCGTCAGCAGGCGGCGCTGCTGCACCAGCGCCGGCAGGAAAACGCCGAATATTGATTCAGATATAGACGTCCACCGCGTTGAGCGGCGTCGGGCGGTTTACGCCGTCGCCGGATTGCGCCGCGGCTTTTTCCATTTGCTCCTGCTGCTGCTTTTCCATTTCTTCTTTCTGGATGCGCGCGATCTCGGCCTGCAACATCTTGATCTGTGCTTCAATCAGCTGCTTTTGCTCCTCAATCTCTTTGGGATCGGCGCTGGAGTCCTTCAGCTCCACCAGCTTTTGCTGCAGAGCCTGAATCTGCCGGTTCAGCGCCTTGATGCGTGTCGAGGCGCGGCTTTCGTTGAGATTTTCCGGTTCGTCATTGCCGCTGGCGCCTTCGCTTTTCTTCGCCTTGCCGCCTTCCGGCTGGTTGTTGACCGGTTTGGCCATCAGCAATTCGCCCTGATGGCCCGGGCGCTGAAGACGTGGCTGACGCCGGGAACGGTATTTTTGATCGGTACGATCATGGTGATGGTGGTCGACATGGGTGCTCTCCCTGAGTCTGGCTATCGCTGTTCAGGGTATCGGCAGCGGCGATTAAATCTTTACCTGCCGCAGGTGCGGCCAGCGCTGCAGCCAGCCTTTGTTGAGCACGCGCTGGGCATAGGCCGCGCGATCGCCGTTTTTCACGTTGAAGGTGATGGTGTCGTCGAACAGCGCCGTGAGCCCGAAGGGGGCCACCAGCGTGATGCTGTCGTCGGCGTTCAGGCGCGCGCCGATCGCCGTTTCCACTTCGGTCCAAAAGCTGATGGCCTCTTCGCTGTCGCGGTAAGGCGCCCGCCCGCCGCGCAGGTGCATGCGCGCCTGATTCTTGACCGACCAAGGCCGCGGCAGCCATTGGTGCAGGCGCGTCTCCAGCATGCGATCGCGCTCGGCGTCCGCACGCTCCGCATCGAAGTGGATCACGTCGATATCGTTGAGCGGCGTGGCGTCCAGGTAGCCGTGGCGCCGATCCCACACCAGATTGCGTACGAAGCCGGCGCCCAGGCACCAGTCATTCAGGCCGAGCCGGCGCGCGGTGCGCAGGGCGGCCATGCGAGCGTCATCTTGTTGCAGCCAGTCGATAATTTGCCGTTGCGGATCCATCACCCCTCCTTTTTTCGCGGCTACTGTAACCCGAAGCGGCGGCGGGTGAAATGGGGGAAAGCGCGACGGCGGCGATCGCGTGCAAAATAATTTTCTTTTCCCACTGACTACACTTGGTGCAGGGCTGTTATCTCGTCACTCGGGGCAAGGGAGGGGGCTATGTATCAGGCAACGGTGGGCCAACGCGGCTATCGCTTTGGCGATCTGCGTCAGCTGATGGCGAAGGCTTCGCCGGCGCGTTCCGGCGATTATCTGGCGGAGGTGGCGGCGCAAAGCGCCGAAGAGCGTATGGCGGCGCGCATTGCGCTGGCGGACTTGCCGCTCAAGGCGTTCCTGCAGCAGGCGCTGGTGCCGTACGAAGAGGACGAGGTGACGCGCCTGATTATCGACGGCCACGATGCCGCCGCCTTTGAGCCCATCTCGCACCTCACGGTCGGTGATTTTCGCGATTGGTTGCTGAGCGAGCAGGCGGACAGCGCCATGCTGGCGCAGGTGGCGGCCGGTATCACGCCGGAGATGGCGGCGGCGGTGAGCAAGCTCATGCGCAATCAGGATCTGATCCTGGTGGCGAAGAAGTGCCGGGTGGTGACGCGCTTTCGCAATACGATCGGCCTGCCGGGCCACCTCAGCGTGCGGCTGCAGCCCAATCACCCGACCGACAGCCTGCAGGGCATCGCCGCCAGCATGCTGGACGGCCTGTTGTACGGCAGCGGCGATGCGGTGGTCGGCATCAATCCGGCCAGCGACAGCCTGCCGCTGCTGGAAAAGCTCAACTACATGCTGGACGACGTGATCCAGCGCTTCGCCATTCCCACCCAATCCTGCGTGCTGACCCACGTGACCAACACGCTGCGGCTGATAGAGCGCGGCGCGCCGGTGGATCTGGTGTTTCAGTCGATCGCCGGTACCGAAGCGGCCAATCGCGGCTTCGGCATCAGTTTGGCGCTGCTGGCGGAAGCGCAGCAGGCGGCGCTGAGCCTCAGGCGCGGCACACTGGGCGACAACGTGATGTATTTCGAAACCGGGCAGGGCAGCTGCCTGTCGGCCAACGCCCATCACGGCGTCGATCAGCAAACTTGCGAGGCGCGCGCCTATGCGGTGGCGCGCCATTTCTCGCCGCTGCTGATCAACACCGTGGTAGGGTTTATCGGCCCCGAATACCTGTATGACGGCAAGCAAATTATCCGCGCCGGGCTGGAGGACCACTTCTGCGGCAAGCTGCTCGGCCTGCCGCTGGGCTGCGACGTCTGCTACACCAACCATGCCGAAGCCGATCAGGACGACATGGACACGCTGCTGACGCTGTTGGCCGCCGCCGGTTTAACGTTCCTGATCGGCGTGCCGGGCGCGGACGACATCATGCTCAACTACCAAAGCACATCGTTCCATGACGCGCTCTATATCCGCGAACTGCTGGGGCTGAAGCACGCGCCGGAGTTCGCCGCCTGGCTGGCGGAGATGAACATTACCGACGAACGCGGACGGCTGCGCGACGCCGCCGCCAATCATCCGCTGTTGCTGGCGCTGCAGGGAGAACGCACATGAGCAAACCGGTTCACGCCAACAGCTGGGACGCGCTGCGCGCCTTTACCGATGCGCGTATCGCGCTGGGGCGCACCGGCGCCAGCCTGCCGACCGACGAACTGCTGCGCTTCGGCCTGGCTCACGCCCAGGCGCGCGACGCGGTGCATCAGCCTTTCGACAGCGAACGGCTGGCGGCGGATCTGCACGATGCCGGTTGGCCCACGCTGGCGGTGCACAGCCAGGCCGCCGACCGCGCCGCCTATCTGCGCCGACCGGATCTGGGGCGGCGGTTGGCGTCGGACAGCCGCAGCCTGTTGCTCGGTTCGCCATCGCGCCGCGTCGATCTGCTGCTGATAGTGGCGGACGGCCTCTCCTCCAAGGCGGTGCACCGCCAGGCGCTGCCGCTGCTGCAGGCGCTGCGCCCCTATCTCGATTCGCTGGGGCTGACCGTTGCGCCGGTGGTGCTGGCGCATCAGGCGCGGGTGGCGCTGGGGGATGAGATCGGCGAATGCCTGCAGGCCCGGGCGGTGGCGGTTCTGATCGGCGAACGGCCGGGGCTGTCGTCGCCGGACAGCCTGGGCGTCTATTTGACCTGGGGGCCGAACGCGCGCAGAACGGACGCCGAGCGCAACTGTATCTCCAACGTGCGGCCCGAGGGGTTGGATTATCCGCAGGCGGCGTTCCGCCTGGCCTGGCTGCTTGAGCAGGCGTTCCTGCGGCGGCTGAGCGGCATCGAGCTGAAGGACGAGAGCGACAACCCGGCTTTGCACGGCCGGGTGACGCCGCTTTACCCCCAGCTGGGCGGTTGACCGATGGTTTGCTGCAGCAGGGCGGTGAAGGCCGCCAGCCGGGCGGACACCTTCGCCATCGGACGCAGCAGATAGATGCCTTGCTGCTCATGGCGCGGATCTTCCAGCATTTGCACCAGCTGCCCGTGCTGCACGTCCGGCCCCACCACCCAGTTGGGCAGAAAGGCGATGCCGAGCCCGAGCAGCGCGGCCTGGCGCTGCGCGGTGAAGTCGTCGCAGCGCAGCGCCATGGTGCAGCGGCTCATCAGCGCCGCGTCGAGGATCTGCGCCCAGCAGGCCGGCTGCTGCTTGTGGTAGCGGGCGATCAGCCGATGCTGCGGCAGCGCCTCCAGATCGGCCGGCAGGCCATAGCGGGCGACGTAGGCGGGGCTGGCGCACATCACCCAGCGTTGGGTGGCGATGCGGCTGGCATACAGCGCGCTGTCCTTCTGTTCGCCGATGCGGATGGCGGCGTCGAGCCGTTCCTGCGTCGGATCGGTCAGACGTTCGGTCAGATCGAGGTCGACCGACAGCTGCGGGTAGCGTTCCGCCAGCGTCGGCAGCAGCGGCAGCACATAGGTTTTGCCGAAGGTCGGCAGGCAGCTGATGCGCAGCGTGCCCTGCGGCGTTTCGTTCAGCGCGCTCAGCTCAGCGCGAAGGCCGGTAATGTCCGTCATCAGCGCGGTGGCGCGCGTCAGCAGCAGCTCGCCGGCGTCGGTTAGCAGCAGGCCACGGGTGGAGCGCACGAACAGCGCGGCGCCGAGCGCGCTTTCCAGGGCATCGATGTGGCGCACCAGCGAGGAGGGCACCATGCCCAGCCGGCGCGCGGCGGCGGAAAAGCTGCCCAGGCGGGCCACGTCGAGAAAAATTGGCAGATGTTCTACATAGCGGGCGTCATTCATTTTTGCATTATATGCAAAAGCGTTTCTTATGAATACCCGCTTCTCTGCCGACGGCGCGGCGGCTACTCTGGCTGCGGGTTGACGACGGGCTTCAAGGCCGTCCCATCCCGGCCGTATAGAGAGAAAACGTATAAACCTCGCGGCGCTTAGCACTAAATAGCAGATGTTTTTCCCAGGCTGCGCGAGCCGCCTGCGGAGTTGATTGTCGCTCCAACACCAGATTAACCGTTCAATTTGATAACCGGTTCAGTCGCAATGATTAGTAAGCCTTTACTTTATCTCATTCTGATCTGATACCTGGTTATCGGCCGGCCAGCCGTGCCGGTTTTTTTGTCGCCTTAGGCTGAATCGTTCCAACTGATGAACGCGCCTTGGGGGACATCTTGGCTCACCGTCGGTGGGTCTTTTGAACGCGCGGAACCGCGATCCCGCGCTGGTGGAGGAGTCAGTCATGAACGAAAAACACGGGTGTTCCTGTGCGCGCCATTTGGCGCAGGGTTTTGCCAGGCAGTCGATCAACGCCGGGGAGGGCGAAATCTATCAAATCTCGCTGATGAGCGCGCTCATCGACGGGGTTTACGAGGGGGAGACCACCATTGCCGAGCTGCTCAAGCACGGCGATTTCGGCCTTGGCACCTTCAATCACCTGGACGGCGAACTGATCGCCTTCGATCAGGAAATACACCAGCTGCGCGCCGACGGCAGCGCCCGGCCGGCCGGCCTGCAGCAGAAAACCCCCTTCGCCGTCGTCACCTTTTTCCAGCCCAGCGTCAGCCAGCAATTCGACCGGCCAATCACCAAGGCGCAGCTGCACCAGTGCATCGACGAGCAGGTCGCCTCACCGAACCTGTTTTGCGCGGTGCGGGTCGACGGCGAGTTCAGCCACGTGGAAACCCGTACCGTGCCGCGCCAGGAGCGGCCCTACCGCCCGATGCTGGAGGCGATAGAAGAGCAGCCGACCTTCTCGTTCCATCAGCGGCGCGGCACGCTGGTCGGTTTCCGCTCGCCGGATTACATGCAGGGCATCGGCGTGGCCGGCTATCACGAACACTTCGTTACCGACGACCGCAGCGGCGGCGGCCACGTGCTGGACTACCAGCTCGATCATGGCCGTCTGCAGTTCGGCGTCATCACGCGTCTCAATCTTCAGTTACCGCATGATGCGGATTTCTTGCGCGCCAACCTCTGCCCAGAGGATTTGGATCGCGCGATTCGTTCCGCCGAGGGCTAACCCCGGCGATCGTTTTCTTAGGAGGTGGAACCATGGCACAGGAAAAAACAGGCAATGACTGGCAATGCGGCGCCGATTTGGTGGTGAAAAACCTGGAAGCGCAGGGCGTCAAACACGTTTTCGGCATTCCGGGCGCCAAGATCGACCGGGTGTTCGACTCGCTGGAGGACGCGCCATCGATTGAAACGGTGGTGGTGCGGCATGAGGCCAACGCGGCCTTTATGGCGGCGGCGGTCGGCCGCTTGACCGGTAAGGCCGGGGTGGCGCTGGTCACCTCCGGGCCGGGCAGTTCCAACCTGATCACCGGGCTGGCCACCGCCACTTCGGAAGGGGACGCGGTGGTGGCCTTCGGCGGGGCGGTGAAGCGCGCCGACAGCCTGAAGCAGACGCACCAGAGCATGGATACCGTCAGCATGTTCCGGCCGGTGACCAAGTATTGCGCCGAAGTGCATGCCGGTTCGGCGATTTCCGAAGTGATCGCCAACGCCTTTCGCCGCGCCGAGTTCGGCCGGCCGGGGGCATCGTTCGTCAGCCTGCCGATGGATATCGTCAATGAACCGGTCAGCGCGCCGGTGCTGGCCGGCTGCCGCTTGCCGCGCATGGGGGCCGCCGCGGCGGACGACATTCAGGCGGCGGTGAAACTGATCCGCCAGGCCAAATGCCCGGTATTGCTGCTCGGCCTGCAGGCCAGCCGGCCGGAGAACAGCGAGGCGGTGCGCCATCTGCTGTACCGCACCCATATGCCGGTGGTCGGCACCTATCAGGCGGCGGGGGTGATCGACGTCAACCACTTCGCCCGTTTCGCCGGCCGCGTCGGCCTGTTCAACAACCAGCCGGCCGATCAGCTGTTGCAGAAGGCCGACCTGGTGGTGAGCGTCGGCTATGATCCGATCGAATACGATCCCTGCATGTGGAACAGCCACGGGCGGCTGAAACTGGTGCACATCGACGTGCTGCCGGCGGATATCGATACCTGCTATCGGCCGGACGTCGAGCTGGTGGGCAACATCAGCGCCACGCTGAACATGATGACCGAAACGTTCACTGAGGCGGTCTGTGTGCCGCCGGAGGTGGAGCTGATCCTCACCGATCTCGGCCGCCAGCGTACTGAACTGGCGGAACGCGCCGCCCGCCGCGGCGGCATGCCGATCCATCCGCTGCGCATCGTCAAGGAGCTGCAGGACATCGTCAGCGACGATGTAACCCTGTGCGTGGACATGGGCAGTTTCCATATCTGGATCGCCCGCTACTTATACAGCTTCCGCGCCCGCCAGCTGTTGATCTCCAACGGCCAGCAAACCATGGGGGTGGCGCTGCCGTGGGCCATCGGCGCGGCGCTGGTGCGCCCCGGCGATAAAGTGGTGTCTATCTCCGGCGACGGTGGGTTCATGCAGTCGAGCATGGAGCTGGAGACTGCGGTGCGGCTGAAAAACAACATTGTGCACGTCATCTGGGTCGATAACGCCTACAACATGGTGGAGATGCAGGAAGTGAACAAATACCAGCGCAAATCCGGCGTGGAGTTCGGGCCGATTGATTTCAAGGCCTACGCGGAATCCTGCGGCGCGGTCGGTTTCGCCGTGCAGTCGGTGGACGATCTGCGGCCGATGCTGCGCAAGGCGATGGCGATCCAGGGGCCGGTGGTGGTGGCCATTCCGGTCGACTACGCCGACAACTATAAGCTGATGGCGCAGATGAACTTCAGCCAGATGATTTAATTTCATCATCATCGGGCGGTTTCACCGGGGCAGGCCGCTTGCGCGCCTGCCCGTTTTTATGCGCGGAATTTGTCCTTTACTTCGCTAACTGCATGATTTATTGCTATCCGTTGGGCTGTTTTTTCACCACTGGGGATAGCGCAATGAAAAGAAAAGCAATAACGATCGGGCTGCTGGCGTTGGCGATTGCCGGCGGCGCGCGGGCCAATACGCTGGTCTACTGTTCCGAAGGCTCGCCGGAAGGCTTCAACCCGCAGCTGTTCACCTCCGGCACCACGGTGGACGCCAGTTCGGCGGCGATCTACAACCGGCTGGTGGACTTCAAACCCGGTACCGTCGAGCTGCAACCCAGCCTGGCGGAAAGCTGGGAAGTGAGCGAGGACGGCAAGCGCTATACCTTCCACCTGCGCAAGGGCGTGGCATTCCAGAGCAATAAATATTTCACGCCTACCCGCGATTTCAACGCCGATGACGTCATCTTCTCGTTTATGCGACAAAAGGACGCCAACAACCCGTATCACAAGGTCTCCAACGGCGCCTACACCAACTTCGAGTCGATGGAGTTCGGCACGCTGATCGACCGGATCGTCAAGGTGGACGATCACACCGTGCGCTTTGAGCTCTCCCGCGCCGAGGCGCCGTTCGTCGCCGATCTGGGCATGTACTTCGCCACTATTTTTTCGGCGGAATATGCCGACGCGATGCTGAAGGCCGGTACGCCGCAGCGTGTGGACAACGATCCGATAGGCACCGGGCCGTTCCAGCTGGTGCAGTACCAGAAGGACGCGAAAATCCTCTACAAGGCGTTCGACCGCTACTGGGAAGGCAAACCGAAGATCGATCGGCTGGTGTTTTCGATCACGCCGGATGCGACGGTGCGTTACGCCAAGCTGCAAAAGAACGAGTGCCAGGTGATGCCGTTCCCCAACCCGGCGGATCTGGCGCGCATGCGGCAGGACGGCAACCTTCAGGTGATGGAAAAATCCGGCTTGAATATCGGCTTCCTGGCGTTTAATACCCAGAAAAAACCGTTGGATAACGTCAAGGTACGCCAGGCGTTGGCGCTGGCGGTCAACAAGCCGGCGATCATCGAGGCGGTGTTCCACGGCGCCGGCCAGCCGGCCAAGAACCTGCTGCCGCCGACCCAGTGGGGCAGCAACGCGCAGCTTGAAGACTACCCGTATTCGCCGGAGCGGGCGAAGCAGCTGTTGCAGGAAGCCGGGCTGGGGCAGGGGTTTGACATCGATCTGTGGGCGATGCCGGTGCAGCGGCCCTATAACCCCAACGCCAAGCGCATGGCGGAGATGATCCAGGCCGACTGGGCCAAGATCGGCGTGCGCGCCAAAATCGTCACCTTCGAATGGGGCGAATATTTGCAGCGGATTAAAAACGGCGAGCACCAGACGGCGCTGATGGGCTGGACCACCGCCAACGGCGATCCGGACAACTTCTTCGGCCCGCTGTTCACCTGCGCTTCGCTCGGCGGCTCCAACTCGGCGAAATGGTGCTACAAACCGTTCGACCAGCTGATCCTGCAGGCGCGCGAGGAGAACGATCACGCCAAGCGGGTGGCGATGTACCAGCAGGCGCAGGTGATGATGCACGATCAGATGCCGGCGCTGATGATCGCGCACTCGACCATCTTCGAACCGGTGCGCAAGGAAGTGAAAGGCTACGAGATAGACCCGTTCGGCAAACACATCTTCAAGCAGGTGTCGCTGGAGAAGTAACGAAAAGGCCGGGGTAACCCGGCCTTTTTCATGCCTGCGGCGCGTCGCAGTGGTAGCGGCCGCGCGGGATCACCAGCGGGGTGTGGGACAGCGGATCGTCGATGATCATGCACGGCATGCCGAACACCCGTTCCACCAGCTCGGCGGTGATGATTTCCGCCGGGTTCCCCTCCGCCACGATCTTGCCGTCGCGCATGGCGATGATGTGATCGGCATAGCGGCAGGCGTGGTTGAGATCGTGCAGCACCGCGATGAGGGTTTGGCCGTGCTCGCGGTTGAGCTGGCGGAACAGATCCAGCAGCTCGATTTGGTGCGCGATGTCCAGATAGGTGGTCGGTTCATCCAGCAGCAGCAGCGGCGTTTGCTGCGCCAACGCCATCGCCACCCAGACGCGTTGGCGCTGCCCGCCGGACAGCTCGTCGACGCTGCGGTCCGCCAACTGGCTGACGTTGGTGGCCGCCATGGCGGCTTCCACCGCCTGTTTGTCGGCCTGCGTCCACTGTTTCAGCAGGCTCTGGTGCGGATAGCGGCCGCGTGATACCAGGTCCGCCACGGTAATGCTGTCCGGTGCGATCGAAGTTTGCGGCAGCAGCCCAAGCTCGCGCGCCAGCGCCTTGGTGGCGAAGCTGCTGATGTTCTTGCCGTCCAGCATCACCTCGCCGGCGCTGGGTTTGAGCAGGCGGCACAGGGCGCGCAGCAGCGTCGATTTGCCGCAGGCGTTCGGCCCGACGATCACCGTGAAGGCGCCGTCGGGGATCGCCACGCTCAGATCGTCAGCGATGATTTTATTGTCGTAGCCCAGCTTCAGGTGCGAGGCGTGCAGGCGGTGGCTCATGGCGTTATCACTTTTCATTATCTGCGGGCCTCACGGATGAGCAGCCAAATCAGGTACAGGCCGCCGATGCAGACGGTCACGACCCCGACCGGCAGTTGGATCGGCGCAAAAAGATGTTGGGACACCACGTCGGCGCCGAGCAGCAGCGTCGCGCCCATCAGCGCCGAGGACGTCAGGGTGACCGAGGATTGTCCAGCCAGGCGGCGGGCGATCTGCGGCGCCGCCAGCGCGATAAAGGAAATCGGCCCGGCGGTGGCGGTGACGGCGGCGGTGAGGGTGACGCCGAACAGCATCAGCCACAGCCGGCTGCCTTCTGCGTTCACGCCCAGTGCGCGCGCCGTGTCGTCGCCCATTTCCAGCAGCTGCAGCCGTTTGCCCATCAGCAGCGCGGCCGCGGCCGCCAACACGATGAACGCCGTGGCGGGCTGGGCTTTCTGCCAGGTCATGCCGTTGAGCGAACCGGCCTGCCACATGGCGGCGTCCATGGCGCGCTCCAGCGAGGCGGTGATGATCAGCCAGGTATTGGTGGAGACCAGCACCGCGCTGATGGCGATGCCGACGATGATCAGCCGGAAGCCGGCGATGCCCTGGCGCCAGGCCAGCAGGTAGATGGCCAGTGCGGAGAGAATGCCGCCGGCCAGCGCACCGCCGGCGATGTAGTAATAGCCGCCGTTGAACAGGGTGATGGCGATCAGCGCGCCGGTGTAAGCCCCCATGTTAAAGCCAATCACGTCCGGGCTGCCGAGCGGGTTGCGGATAATCGACTGGAAGATGGCGCCGCTCATGCCGAGTGCGCCGCCTAACAGCAGCGCCATGGCGATACGCGGCAAGCGCCATTGGGTGACCACGGTGACCAGATTTTTCGGCGCCTCGCCGCTGAGCGCGGCAAAGACCTGTTCCAGCGAAAGCTGCAGCGTGCCGTAGCACAGCGCGGCAACCGCCATCGTCAGGCACAACGCCAGCAGCGAAAGATTGACCAGCAGCAGGCGCAGCGGCATACGCCAGTTGATGACGCCGTCCGGGCGGCCGATATGCAACGTGTGGGGCAGACTCATCACAGACCCCCCAGCGTTTTCTTGCGGCGCACCAGCCAGATCAGCACCGGCGCGCCGATGAAGGCCGCCACGATGGAAACCCGCAGCTCACCGGCCGCCAGCAAACGGCCGACCACGTCGGCGCACAGCAGTAAAATCGGCGCCAGCAGCATGGAGTAGGGCAGGATCCAGCGCTGGTCGGGGCCGACCCACCAGCGGGCGATATGCGGCACCATCAGGCCGATGAAACTGATTGGGCCGACGGTGGCGGTCGCCGCACCGCACAGCAGCGTGATGGCGATCACCGCGACGACCTGAGTCAGCACCACGCGCGCGCCGAGCGCGATAGCCAGGTCTTCCCCCATGCCGATGGTATTCAGCGGCCGGGCGATGAGCAGCGTCAGCAGGCAGCCGAGCAAAATGGCGGGGGCGGTAACCGGCAGCGTGGACAGCGTGCGGATATCCAGCGTGCCGGCCTGCCAGAAGCGCAGTTGGTCGAAGGTTTGCGGATCGATCAGCGACAGCCCGGTGGTGATGCCGAGCAACACCGCGCCGATCGCCACGCCGGCCAGCGTCAGCCGCACCGGGTTGATGCGCCCGCCCGCCAGCGTGCCGATCAGGTAGACCAGCAGAGTGGTGAGGGCGGCGCCGACGAAGGCGTAGGCCATATAGCTTTCGGTGGTGGCCGCGCCGAAAAACATGATGCCGATGACCACGGCGAAGCTGGCGCCGGCGTTGATGCCGAGCACGCCGGGATCGGCCAGCGGGTTGCGCGTCAACGCCTGAATCAGCGCGCCGGCGGCGCCGAGCGCCATGCCGGCCAAGATGCCCGCCAGCGTGCGCGGTACCCGGGCGTTGAGAATGATGGTGCTGTCGGAACCGCTCGCGGCGCCCTGCAGGCTGAGCCAGACGGTATGGAAGGGGATGGCTTTGGAACCCAGCATCAGGCTGGCAATGATGCACAGCAGCAACAGCGCCAAGCCGATACCGAACCCGGCGATGCGTTTGAAGCCACTGGCGTAAGCTGCGTGCGGTGCGGACGAAAGCGTCCGCTCAGTCGGAGTGGGTACGTTCACACCGGTAACTCCTGTATGATTTTTATTCTCATTGTTATTTGCGTTCATGCGGGCGCTAATAGTAGCACGAGTTTACGCCCGCATGCACCCGCCGGTTGGTGGCGCAGGTGCGTTGACGATGTTAATAACTATTGATATTTCAATTGATTGAATGTGAACGTTTGCCCTGTTTATGGCAAACGTCGGCAGGAGGCTGACCCACCGACGGCGTGGTTCAGGGCTTTTTGAACAGCCGTTCGATTTGGTTCAGCATGTTGGTGGCGCTGTAGTAATCGAGACGGAAAGTGTCGTTGCCGACGGCGTAGACGTGCCGCTGTTCCACCGGCTCCAGATGTTTGAGGAACGGGTTGGTCAGCACCTCTTGCACTTTACGCTCGTTGGTGGCGAACAGGATCAGCGTCTTGCCGTTCAGGCCCTCGGCCATTTTTTCGCCGGAGATCTGGATGATGTCATGGCGTTTACCCATGCTGGCATTGCCTTTGGCGCTTTCCGGCGGGGTGGCCAGTTGGAAGCCGAGCTGGGTCAGCAGTTTGCCCTGGGCTGACCCCGGCGTCCACAGCATGGCCTCGCGGCCGTTGTCGGCATACACCAGCGGGGTGGTCGGCTGCGGCGGCAGCGCGATCGCCTGCTTCACTTGCTCCACGCGCTGTTCGAAACGATCTTCCGCCAGTTTGGCGCCGGCTTCGTGACCGGTGATCTCACCGAGCTCGCTGGCCAGCTGTTGCCAGCTTTTGTCGCCATAATCGAGTACTAACGTCGGCGCAATGGCGGACAGCTGATCGTACAGCTTCAGCGCGGAATCCCCGCCGGTTGCGGCGACGACGATCAAATCCGGCGCGGCGGCGGCGACGGCTTCGGCATTGGGCTCCACCTGATACAGCCGTTCGACGTGGCGCTGTTTGGCCACTTCGCTCCATTGGGTAAAGAAGCCTTGTTTATCGGCCACCAGGGGATTTGGGCTGGTGGCGGCGCTGGCGACCACCGGGGCGTCGATCGCCAGCAGCGTGCCGGTGATGGTGACGCTGGTGGACACGATGCGCAGCGGCGGTTTTTCCAGCGTGAACTTCCCTTTGGCGCTGTCGATGGTGCGCGGCCAACTGCTGTCGGCAGCGGGGGCGGACGGTTTCTGCCCGTCGCTCTTGTCGTCCGGGCCGCAGCCGCTGAGCAGCAGGCTGGAAGTGGCGATAAATGCAATGAACAGCTGGCGTAAGGATAGGGTCATGAGCGGGCTCTTTCTTTCCTTGAACTAAGGCGTATCAATCCGGCGGCGGATTGGCTGCGTGGTGGATGCCCGCTAATTTACCATTCAAGCCGGCAAAATGATAACCATTCGTATCTCAGCGCGTGGTGGCTGGATAAGAAGAAAAGAGGTGTCGAACGGCAGAAACGAAAAAAGCGCCAAAAGGCGCTTTTCTCTGAATTGGTGGGTCGTGCAGGATTCGAACCTGCGACCAATTGATTAAAAGTCAACTGCTCTACCAACTGAGCTAACGACCCGTAGAAGTGGTGGGTGATGACGGGCTCGAACCGCCGACCCCCTCCGTGTAAAGGAGATGCTCTACCAACTGAGCTAATCACCCACTGCTGTGGTACTGCTATTTTTCACACCTTGCTCTATTAAAGAGTGGTGGGTCGTGCAGGATTCGAACCTGCGACCAATTGATTAAAAGTCAACTGCTCTACCAACTGAGCTAACGACCCA
>NZ_JBZXDO010000042.1:0-25776 GCF_058725505.1 Serratia sp. A07 | reverse complement strand
ATTGTCTGATAAATTGTTAAAGAGCAGTGAGTTAGGCGCTTTCGCTTGCTAACTCGAGGTGGCGTATATTACGCTTTCCTCTTTCAGAGTCAACCCTAATTTTCAGGATTTTTTCTCTTTCTTCCCGGCCGCTGTGTGAAGTGAATCACTTGCGCCGTGTCGATGGAGGCGCATTATAGGGATCCGAGTTTTTTGCACAACCCCTTTTTTGATCTTTTCTTTCTGTTTGCACACTTTTCAGCCCTTCCGGGTGGATCTTGTGCGATCAGGGCCATTTTCCGCAGGATCCGGCGCTGCTGTTGGTTGTAATTCCATCGCCAGAGTCTAGTATTGCCGGTAAATATGATCCCGACGTGAGGCAGCATTATGTCCGATGCAGTACGTTCTTATCTTCAATACACCCCCAAACTCGGTCAGCGCGTCTTGATCGATCCTTCCAGCGTCGTGATCGGCGACGTCGATCTGGCGGATGACGTCAGCATCTGGCCGCTGGTCGCTATCCGCGGCGACGTCAATGCGGTAAAGATCGGCGCGCGCAGCAATATTCAGGACGGCAGCGTACTGCATGTGACTCACCGTTCCGAACACAACCCAGACGGTTATCCCCTGCTGATTGGGGAAGACGTGACCGTGGGCCATAAAGCGATGCTGCACGGCTGCGCCATCGGCAACCGGGTGCTGGTCGGTATGGGATCGATCCTGTTGGACGGTGTAGTAGTAGAAGACGACGTAATGATTGGTGCCGGCAGTTTGGTGGCGCCGGGCAAGCGCCTGGCGAGCGGCTATCTTTATATGGGCAGCCCGGCACGCCAGGTTCGGCCGTTGACCGCCGCCGAGTTGGAGGGATTGCTTTACTCTTCTAACAACTATGTACGCTGGAAAGACGAATACCTGTCGGAAGATATCTGATGGGCGCCCCGTTCCCTATAAAGAGAACGGGGTAGGATTTATGCCGCCAGCTCGCTGCGCAGCTGGCGCAATACCGGCTCGATCTCTGGCATCACTCCGTGCCAAAGCAGGAAAGCATGCGCCGCCTGCCCCACCAGCATACCCAGCCCATCGGCATATTCCGTTGCCCCCCGCTGCTGCGCCCAGGCCAGGAATGGCGTGACGCCCTGCTGATAGAACATGTCATAACAACGGGTTTTCGCGTTGACTACGCCCGCGGGCAAGGCCGGGATCTCCCCGCTGATGCCGGACGCCGTCGCATTGATCACCAGATCGAACGCTTGCTGATCCAGTTGATCCATCGGCGCCGCCGAGATTTCCCCCAAATGCCGGAAAGCGTGGGCCAACTCTTGAGCCCGGCTGAAGGTGCGGTTGGTGATCGTGAGCCGGCAGCCGAAAGACAGCAGCGGTAGGATCACACCGCGCGCTGCGCCGCCGGCGCCCACCAGCAGAATGCGATCCTGCGGCCGGATCAATTGTTGACGCTGCAGATCGGTCAGCAAACCGATGCCGTCGGTGTTATCCCCCAATAGACCGCCATTCGGCAATACCTTCAGGGTATTGACCGCCCCGGCCATCGCTGCACGCTCGCTCAGCTCAGAAGCGGCCGAATAAGCTCGCTCCTTGAAGGGTACCGTGACGTTCGCGCCCAGCCCTCCGGCGTGGATAAACGCCTGCAGGCTGGTTTCAAAACTGTCCAACGGCGCCAACACCGCTCCATAAGGATGCTCAATGCCAGTCTGGGCAGCGAACAGCGCATGAATTCGCGGCGACTTGCTGTGACCAATAGGGTTGCCAAATACCGCAAACTTCTCCATGCCCATTACCTCTAGCCCTGACGGATCTGTTCGCCGGTCAGAGCATCTCTGATTTCGGAAGGATTAAGACGGCCACCCACCTCGCCGGCCAATACCGGGAAAGCAGTGCCGAATTGTCGTGTGACTTCATCCGCACTGCGGCACGGCTCCAACCCACTGAGATTGGCACTGGTCGATACCAGTGGCTTACCGTACTGCCGACACAGCCGCTGCACCAACGGGTGATCGCTAACGCGCACCGCCAGCGAGCTGAAACGCCCGGTCAGTAAACGTGGCGTCTCCGGGCGAGCAGGCAACACCCAGGTTACCGGCCCAGGCCAGCTGGCGAACATCGTCGCGCGCTGCTGTTCGCTGAGCGCACTGTCGTCGATATAAGGCTTAAGCTGCGCATAGTCGGCGGCGATCAGAATCAGCCCCTTTTCCCACGGCCGCTGTTTCAACGCCAGCAGCGCATTGACCGCCTGTTCGCTGTCGGGATCGCACCCCAGGCCGAATACCGCTTCGGTAGGATAGGCAATCACCTGCTGTTGATGCAAAGCATCGATGATAGATACAAGGTTCGGGCTTAATTCTGAGTTCATGATGTGATTATTCTGTAGTCGCGACGGGTTTTCCGCACAGCTTGCTGGCACAGCACAGGACGGGGCCTTTTGCCGTGCGCTTTTCCATCAGCAGCGGATAATGGCAATAGGCACATTCACCGGCGACGGGTTTAACATTGAGGGCAAATTGGCATTCCGGGTAACGATCGCAGGAGTGAAAAACCTTGCCATAGCGCGATTTACGCTGCAGCAGTTTGCCCTGACCGCACTGCGGACAGGTAATGGCGGTTTCGTCAGGCTTATCGATCACTTCAGTGTGATCGCACTGCGGATAATCGCTGCAACCGATAAACATGCCATAGCGCCCCTGGCGCAGCACCAACGTCGCCTGGCACTTCGGGCACTGTTGCCCATCCAGCACCTTGACGATATGCCCGTCGGCCTGCGCTTTCAGCGGGCGAATATATTGGCATTCAGGGTACTGGGAACAACCGAGGAAGGGGCCATGGCGACCGCTACGGATCACCAACTCGGCCCCGCATTCCGGACAGGGTTCATTTTGCCTGGCGGCAAAAATCGCGTTTTTTGTCATAACGTCTTCTATGCGCGTTATCGGCTCAATGCAGATAACCTTCGTTCACTTCAAACAACAGTTCTTCCATTTGCTGATAGGCGCTTTCATATCCGGGGATATTAAACAGCACCATCAACACGACCCATTTCAGATCTTCGAGATCGAATTCCGCATTATCCAAGGCCATAACGCGGTCGATAACCATTTCACGGGTTTCGAGGTTCAATACCTGAATCTGTTCCAGGAACAGGAGAAAACCACGGCAGCCGGCGTCCAAACGCGCGCTTTCCTCTTCGGTGTAGATCCGCATCGCCAGCGGATCGGCATCCATAAAGTAAGGCGCATTTTGACCTTCTTGCAGGTCAGCCAACTTCTCAAGCCAATTCAACGCGTTGTAGATATCATCCCGATGAAACCCCGCCTGAGCGAGATCATCAGTCAGTTGATCCTGATCGACGCGCATCTCTGGTTCATTGTGGATATAAGTTTCAAACAAGTACATGAGTACGTCGAACATGGCTTGCCCTCCTTATTCGGACATAGCCGCCGGGTACAGCTGCGATCCAACCTGCTAACTCCAGTTCGAGTAACTTGATTACCACCACTGGCACAGGTTGGCCGGCACGTTCAGCGACGACGTCAACAGGTGTCACCTCATCTCCTACGTTAGCCAACACATCGGCAAATGGCAATTCAACTTCAGCCTGCGACGCACAAATAGTTGTATTTTCGTTCAGTGGCAGCCAGTGAAGGCCGCTTCCCAGCAATTCTGCGATATCTTTAGGCCCGGTGACCAGGTGCGCGCCCTGTTGGATCAGCCAATGTGTCCCCTCGCTCATCGGGTTCCCTAACGGCCCCGGCAAGGCGAACACTTCACGCCCCTGCTCCAGCGCATAGCGAGCCGTCACCAGAGTACCGCTGCGCAACGAGGCTTCTATGACCAGAACGCCCTGGCTCAGCCCGCTGATAATACGGTTACGGCGCGGAAAATGGTCGGCCAGAGGTAAATCAGTGACCAAATGATCTGAAATCACCGCGCCGCCCTGCTCGACAATATGCTCCGCGAGCCTGCGGTGCCGGCGTGGATAAACATTGGCCAGTCCGCTGCCCAGCACCGCTACCGTGCAACCCCCGACCGCCAGCGCTGCGCGATGGCAAATGCCGTCGATGCCGATCGCCAAACCGCTGGTGATGGTGAAACCGCAACGCGCCAATTCCTCGGCGAAATAATTGGCCCAACGCTCACCGTAGTGGCTGAACTGCCGGCTGCCAACCATGGCGAGCTGCGGGCGCAGCAACGCCTGAGGATCGCCCTCGATCAGCAGAAACAGCGGCGCATCGTCGATCTGGGCCAGGCGTTCCGGATAACCGGCCGCTCCGTAGTTCAGCATACGGTGCGCCGGCTCCTCCAGCCAACGCAGGGTCGCGGCCAGATAACCGGGATCCACCTGGTTGAACTGCGTCTGCTGCCGTTCGTCCAACCCTAGCTCATGCAGCACGCGGCGAGGCTCGCACCCCATTTGCGATAGCTGCCGCACGAGCCGGCTGGCCACAACGGTCTGCAGCCCCGTTACCCCTCGCATCCGTAAAGCGATCTCTTCCGGCCGCATCGTCTGTTCCCTCAGCAAAAACGGTGGTATTACCAATCTGAGCAATTGGTGCGCAATGCTGTCAATCAGGCCGGGAAATGTCTAGAATAGAGGTTAAACCTCGTTCATTACTCGGATACAGATCTAAAGATATATGTCAGTCTTGCAGGTATTACATTTCCCAGACGAGCGTCTGCGCAAAGTCGCAGCGCCGGTAAAAGAAGTCAATGCAGATATCCAGCGCATCGTGGATGATATGTTTGAAACCATGTACGCAGAGGAAGGCATTGGCCTGGCTGCGACTCAGGTGGATATCCATCAGCGCATTATCGTGATCGACGTCTCCGAGAATCGCGATCAGCGCCTGGTGCTGATCAACCCGGAACTGCTGGAAAAAAGCGGCGAAACCGGCATCGAGGAAGGCTGTCTTTCCATTCCCGAACAGCGTGCGTTGGTACCCCGTGCCGCGCAGGTGAAGATCCGCGCGCTGGATCGCGAAGGCAAACCTTTCGAGCTGGAAGCGGACGATCTGTTGGCGATCTGCATCCAGCACGAGATGGATCACCTGATGGGTAAACTGTTCGTCGATTACCTGTCGCCGCTCAAGCGTCAGCGCATTCGTCAGAAACTGGAAAAAATGGCCAAGCTTCAAGCCCGCGCCTAACCGATCAGGAAATCAACGTGTCTGACTCTTTACGGATTATTTTCGCCGGAACACCAGACTTCGCAGCGCGTCATCTTGACGCGCTGTTGTCATCTGAGCACCAGATTGTCGGCGTTTTTACTCAGCCCGACCGCCCGGCAGGCCGCGGCAACAAGCTGACGCCAAGCCCGGTCAAAGTGCTGGCTGAACAACACCAACTGCCGGTCTTCCAGCCCAAATCGCTGCGCCCCGAAGAAAACCAACGCCTGGTGGCCGATCTCCACGCCGACGTGATGGTGGTGGTTGCCTACGGGCTGATCCTGCCGCAGGCGGTGCTGGATATGCCGCGTCTCGGTTGCATCAACGTACATGGCTCGCTGCTGCCTCGCTGGCGCGGCGCGGCACCGATCCAGCGTTCGCTCTGGGCCGGCGACAGCGAAACCGGCGTGACCATCATGCAGATGGACGTCGGTCTCGATACTGGCGACATGATGCACAAGATTGCCTGCCCGATTGAGAGCAGCGATACCAGCGCCAGTCTCTACGACAAGCTGGCACAGCTCGGCCCGCAGGGCATGCTGACTACGCTGCGCCAAATGGCAGACGGCAGCGCCACCCGCGAAGTGCAGGACGAAGCGCTGGTCACCTACGCAGAGAAGCTGAGCAAAGAAGAAGCCCGTCTGGACTGGAATCTGTCCGCCGCTCAGTTGGAGCGTTGTATCCGCGCCTTCAACCCTTGGCCGGTCAGCTACTTCACCATCGACGATCAACCGGTAAAAGTGTGGCAAGCCAGCGTACTGACGCAAAGCACCAACGCGGAGCCAGGCACCGTTGTCCATGCCGACAAGCACGGCATTCAGGTGGCGACCGCCGACGGCATCCTCAATCTGATCCAACTGCAGCCCGCCGGCAAGAAACCGATGTCGGCGCAAGACCTTTTAAATTCACGTCGTGAATGGTTTACCCCGGGTAACCGGCTGTAAGTCACCCCACTGCCCGGCCGTTCATCGCCGGGCCGTTATTTTCTTAATGCCGATCGTTATCAGCTTCAGCCTATGAAAAATAATTACAATCTCCGCAGCATCGCTGCCAAAGCCATCGGCCAGGTGCTGGATCAAGGGCAGTCGCTCAGCACCGTCCTGCCGGCGCTCCAAACCACCATCAGCGATAAAGATCGCGGGTTGCTGCAGGAACTGTGTTTCGGCACGCTGCGCGTGCTGCCGCAGCTCGAATGGTGCATTCAGCAATTGATGGCCAAGCCGCTAACCGGCAAGCAGCGTACACTGCACTATTTGCTGATGGTCGGCCTGTATCAGCTGCTGTATACCCGTATCCCGGCGCACGCCGTATTGGCAGAAACCGTGGAGGGCGCGGTAGCGCTGAAACGCCCGCAGTTGAAAGGCCTGATTAACGGCGTCTTGCGGCAATTCCAGCGCCAGCAGGAAGAGCTGCTGCAGCGCGCCGCCAACAATGACAGCCGCTATCTGCACCCAAGCTGGTTGCTGAAACGCCTTCAACAAGCCTATCCCGCCAACTGGGAACAGATCGTCGACGCCAATAACCAGAAGCCACCGATGTGGCTGCGCGTCAACCGCCTGCATCACACTCGGGAAGCTTATCTGCAGTTGTTGACCGACGCCGGCATCGCCGCAGAACCTCACGCAGACTATACCGATGCAGTGCGTTTGCTGGCGCCTTGCGCCGTGACCGATCTGCCTGGGTTCGCCGACGGCTGGGTCACCGTGCAAGATGCCTCAGCCCAGGGCTGTGTCGATCTATTGGATCCGCAAGACGGTGAACAGATCCTCGATTTATGCGCCGCGCCCGGCGGCAAAACCACGCATATTCTGGAAGCGGCACCGAAAGCGCATGTCATGGCGGTCGATATCGACGAACAGCGCCTGGCGCGGGTGAAAGAAAACCTGCAGCGCCTGCGTTTGCATGCCGAAGTTAAGCTGGGTGATGGCCGCACCCCGCAGCAATGGTGCGGTGACAAGCAGTTCGACCGGATCCTGCTGGACGCACCTTGTTCCGCCACCGGCGTGATCCGCCGTCATCCCGACATCAAATGGCTGCGCCGCGATCGCGACATCGCCGAACTCGCCGCGCTGCAGGCCGACATCCTGGAAGCCGTCTGGCCCCATCTGAAATCGGGTGGCGTGATGGTTTACGCGACCTGCTCTATCCTGCCGGATGAAAACAGCAGCCAGATCGCCGCGTTCTTGCAGCGCCACGCCGATGCCAAGCTGGTTGAAACCGGCGATGCGCAGCGGCCTGGGCGGCAGAATATCCCGCATCCCGAGGACGGCGATGGCTTCTTTTACGCTAAGCTGATTAAAATGTAATGCTTCGGGGCGTGCACGCGCGCCCTAAGTCTTTCAGTGTGAAGCAGAGAACACGATGAAAATAATTATTCTTGGTGCCGGTCAGGTTGGCGGGACGCTGGCGGAAAACCTGGTGGGTGAAAACAACGATATCACCGTCGTCGATACCGATTCCGGTCGTCTGCGTCAGCTGCAGGATAAATTCGATCTGCGCGTGGTTCAGGGGCACGGCTCTCACCCTCGAGTGCTGCGCGAAGCCGGCGCGGAAGACGCCGACATGCTGGTCGCCGTCACCAACTCCGACGAAACCAACATGATCGCCTGCCAGATCGCCTATTCTCTGTTTAATACCCCCAACCGTATCGCCCGTATCCGCGCGCCGGAATATATCCGCGAGTCGGAGAAACTGTTCCTGCCGGAAGCGGTGCCGATCGACCATCTGATTTCACCGGAACAGTTGGTCATAGACTATATCTACAAGCTGATTGAGTACCCCGGCGCGTTGCAGGTGGTCAATTTCGCCGAAGGCAAGGTCAGCATCGCCGCGGTTAAAGCCTATTACGGTGGCCCGCTGGTCGGCAATGCGCTCTCTTCGATGCGCGAACACATGCCACATATCGACACCCGCGTCGCCGCAATTTTCCGCCAGGACAGACCGATCAGGCCGCAAGGCTCGACCATTATCGAAGCCGGTGATGAAGTCTTCTTCGTCGCCGCATCACAACACATCCGCGCGGTGATGAGCGAACTGCAGCGGCTGGAAAAACCGTATAAGCGCATCATGATCGTCGGTGGCGGCAACGTCGGCGCCGGCCTGGCCGCCAAGCTGGAAAAAGACTACAACGTCAAACTTATCGAGCGAAACCAGCAACGCGCCGCCGAACTGGCCGAGCAGCTGCACGATACCATCGTGTTCTACGGCGATGCCTCCGACCAGGAGCTGCTGGCCGAAGAGCACGTCGAGCAAGTGGATGTCTTCATCGCTATCACCAACGACGATGAGGCCAACATCATGTCCGCCATGCTGGCCAAGCGCATGGGCGCCAAGAAGGTAATGGTATTGATCCAGCGCCGCGCCTATGTCGATCTGGTGCAAGGCAGCGTGATCGATATTGCCATTTCCCCCCAACAGGCGACCATCTCCGCCCTGTTGGGGCACGTGCGCAAAGCGGATATCGTCAGCGTTTCGTCACTGCGCCGCGGCGTGGCGGAAGCGATCGAAGCGATTGCCCACGGTGATGAAAGCACGTCCAAAGTGGTCGGCCGCATCGTCGAAGACATCAAGCTGCCACCAGGTACCACCATCGGTGCGATCGTGCGTGGCGACGACGTTATCATCGCCAATGGCAACAGCAAAATCGAACAGGGCGATCACGTCATCATGTTTATTACCGACAAGAAATTCGTGCCGGACGTTGAACGCTTGTTCCAACCGAGCCCGTTCTTCTTGTAGAACGAATTTATTAGGCGATGGTCTATAATCGCGTAGTTGTTCTCTGCCTTGGGGGAGATAAAACTTCTCTCCTTTTGTGGCAAAGGGAAATTGCTTTGTTAAACTTGAGTTATTAATTCTGCAAGGGGTGCGTTCTATGAGTATGTTGAAAGAGTTTCGCGAATTTGCCATGCGTGGCAACGTGGTCGATTTGGCCGTCGGTGTGATTATCGGTGCTGCATTCGGCAAGATTGTTTCGTCCTTCGTGGCCGATATCATCATGCCACCTCTGGGCCTACTGATCGGCGGCGTCGACTTTAAACAGTTCCATCTGGTTTTACGTGAAGCTCAGGGCGCCGTCCCGGCGGTGGTAATGAACTACGGTTCATTCATTCAAACCGTATTCGACTTCGTGATTGTCGCCTTCGCCATCTTCCTGGCGATTAAATTGATGAACAAAATGCGCCGCAAGCAGGAAGAAGCTCCGGCAGCGCCGCCAGCACCTACCGCAGAAGAGAAACTGCTGACGGAAATCCGTGACCTGCTGAGCCAGCAACAACAGCCAAAACTGTAAAACAGCGTTTGGTTACGCCAATAAAAAGCCACCTGACGAAGGTGGCTTTTTTAATGCCTTAAAACCAGAAGGCCAGTGGTAACTTATCGTTTGATCGTTTACCACTGGCCTCCCAGTTACCGCCTTTGTTGTGTTTTTCTTTACGCCGATAGCTGCCTTTGCCTTTCACATTCTTTTCTACTCGTTGACGGAATAGCGGATCATGCAGCAGCGCCTCAATGGCGTTATCTTGAATCTGACCTTTAGTGTGACGATATTTCGTCATGATAATGCTCCTGTAAAAGGTGGGGTAATAAAACGGGGCGATAATACTGCCGGCGGTATAAAAATTAAAGTGCCGTCAGCAACCTTTTTTGCCTTTTTCATCGCTGGCACCCTGTTCCAAGGCTTCCAGAATAGAGCAATAATTGCTGGTATGGGCAGTGCCGCAGCAGGCATCACTCAGCCGCTTCAGCGATTCGCGCATACGAGTCAGCTCCGCCAACTTGCTTTCCACTTCGCTCAGCCGCGCATCGACGATCGACTTCGACTCTTGGCAGGTATGATGCTCAGGATCGACGCGGATCGACAGCAGCTCGGCGATCGTTTCCAGAGTAAACCCCAGCTGCTTGGCATAGCGAATGAAGCGCAGCCGCTGCAGATCCTGCTCGGTATACAACCGATAGCCGCCTTCGGTGCGGACATTGTGATCCATCATGCCCTGCTTTTCATAGTAACGCACGGTATCCGGCGTCACTTCGGCAAGCTTGGCCAACTGACCTATCTTGAACATTACTTCTCCTCCCGGGTGAATTTGCCATCCAATGCACGCTGATATTCGCCATGCAAGAAATCCGTACTCATCCCAGCCTGACGTAATCGATGCTCCAGCAGCGCCATGCGTTTACTGAGTTCGACATAATCCGGATGCTCACTGCTAATCCCTTGCAGCAAGCGAGCAACGGTCAACGCCTCTTTGCGATCTTCCAACTCCGGTGGAAGGTAACCGGCATTTTTCAGCAGACGGTAACCGGCGCGTAGCTCAGCCGGCACCGCGCTGTCATCTTCCAGCGTCAACGGTTGGCCCTGGCCGGGCAGATTGTCGAACTCGCCTTTATCCTGGGCATCAAGGATATGACGTTCCGCCCATTGATCGAGCAACCCCATGACAGACAGCCTCGGTAAGCCTAATGATGAAGCCTTAGCATAGCGGATAGGGGCGGGGATCTTAAGCGCAGCGGGAGAATTACGCACATTTGGCTGGGTTTGGACGTAAAAAAACCGGGCAAGCCCGGTTTTTTTACGCGTCTACAGATTACTCTGCAGTTGCTACTTCTGCTTGAGACTCAGCACGATCAACCAGCTCGATGTATGCCATCGGCGCGTTGTCGCCTGCGCGGAAGCCACACTTCAGAATGCGAGTGTAACCACCGGCACGGCTCGCGAAACGCGGGCCCAGCTCGTTAAACAGTTTTGCCACGATCTCGTTATCACGAGTACGGGCGAATGCCAGACGACGATTAGCTACGCTGTCGGTCTTGGCAAGAGTAATCAGCGGCTCAACAACGCGACGCAGCTCTTTTGCTTTTGGCAGGGTCGTCTTGATGATCTCATGACGAACCAAAGAGCCGGCCATGTTACGGAACATAGCCTGGCGATGGCTGCTGTTACGGTTCAGTTGACGACCACTCTTACGATGGCGCATGACCTTATCCTTCTCAGTAAAACCTTAACCTGTGATCCGGTTACTCGTCAGCAATGCTTGCCGGCGGCCAGTTTTCCAGGCGCATGCCCAGAGACAGACCACGTGAGGCCAGCACGTCTTTAATCTCGGTAAGAGATTTTTTACCCAGGTTTGGCGTTTTCAGCAACTCAACCTCGGTACGCTGTACCAGATCACCGATGTAGTGGATAGCTTCTGCCTTGAGGCAGTTAGCAGAGCGGACAGTCAATTCCAGATCGTCAACAGGGCGCAGCAAGATCGGATCGAACTCTGGTTTCTCTTCTTTAACTTCCGGCTGACGTACATCACGCAGGTCAACGAAAGCTTCAAGTTGTTCAGCCAGAATGGTGGCCGCACGGCGGATCGCCTCTTCAGGATCGATCGTGCCATTGGTCTCCATCTCGATGACCAGCTTATCCAAGTCAGTACGCTGTTCTACACGCGCAGCTTCAACATTGTAGGCGATACGCTCTACAGGGCTGTAGCAGGCGTCAACCAACAGACGACCGATTGGGCGCTCATCTTCTTCCGAATGAATTCGGGCAGAAGCCGGCACATAACCGCGACCGCGCTGAACTTTGATACGCATGCTGATAGCCGCGTTCTCATCAGTCAGGTGGCAAATCACGTGCTGAGGCTTGACGATTTCGACATCACCATCATGGGTGATGTCGGCAGCGGTCACAGGGCCAATGCCAGATTTATTCAGGGTAAGAATAACTTCGTCTTTGCCTTGAACTCTCACCGCCAGCCCTTTCAGGTTGAGCAGGATCTCCAGGATATCTTCCTGTACGCCTTCTTTGGTGCTGTACTCATGCAGTACACCATCAATCTCAACCTCGGTCACCGCGCAACCCGGCATAGATGAAAGCAGAATACGGCGCAGTGCGTTTCCAAGAGTATGGCCAAAGCCACGCTCTAAAGGCTCAAGGGTCACCTTGGCGTGCGTCGAACTGACTTGCTCGATATCTACCAGGCGCGGTTTTAGAAACTCTGTCACAGAACCCTGCATTGTGTCCTCTCTTTGGTACTAAGCTTTACTTGGAGTAAAGCTCGACGATCAGGTGTTCGTTAATGTCCGCAGACAGATCGGTACGTTCAGGCATACGCTTGAACACGCCTTCCATCTTAGCAGCATCAACTTCCAGCCAAGTCGGCTTTTCACGCTGCTCAGCCAGCTCCAGAGAAGCTTTAACACGAGACTGCTTTTTAGCTTTCTCGCGGATGCTGACTACGTCATTCGGAGATACCTGATAAGAAGCGATGTTAACAACGTGACCGTTTACCATAACTGCTTTGTGGCTAACCAGCTGACGTGACTCTGCACGAGTAGCGCCGAAGCCCATACGGTAAACAACGTTGTCCAGACGACCTTCCAGCAGCTGCAACAGGGTTTCACCGGTGTTGCCCTTCAGGCGGGTTGCTTCTTTGTAATAGTTACGGAATTGACGCTCCAGAATGCCGTACATACGGCGAACTTTCTGCTTCTCACGCAACTGAACACCGTAATCAGACAGACGCGGTTTACGCGCACCGTGCTGACCAGGTGCTTGTTCAATTTTACACTTGGAATCGATCGCGCGAACGCCAGACTTAAGGAACAGGTCTGTGCCCTCACGACGGCTCAGCTTGAGCTTAGGACCCAAATATCTTGCCATTTTGTTTCTCCAACAATCCTAAAAGCTGCGTTACACGCGGCGCTTTTTCGGCGGACGACAACCGTTATGAGGGATCGGAGTCACATCAGTAATATTAGTGATGCGGAAACCAGCCGCGTTCAGAGCGCGGATAGTAGACTCACGACCAGGACCAGGTCCTTTAACCATAACTTCCAGGTTCTTGATACCGTATTCTTTTACTGCGTCAGCACAACGTTCTGCTGCAACCTGTGCTGCGAACGGAGTGGACTTACGAGAACCACGGAAACCGGAACCACCGGCTGTTGCCCAACCCAAAGCATTACCCTGACGATCAGTGATGGTAACGATGGTGTTGTTGAAAGAAGCATGGATATGAGCCACGCCGTCAGAGACTTGCTTTCTTACACGCTTACGTGTACGAACAGGTGCCTTTGCCATTATTCAATAACCCCGATTATTTCTTGATCGGCTTGCGCGGACCCTTACGGGTACGAGCGTTGGTCTTGGTGCGCTGACCGCGTACCGGCAGACCACGACGATGACGCAAACCACGATAGCAACCAAGGTCCATAAGACGCTTGATGCTCAGGGTAATTTCACGACGCAAATCACCCTCAACGGTGTATTTGGCAACTGCATCACGAAGCTTTTCGATTTGCTCTTCAGACAGCTCACTGATCTTAACATTTTCAGCAATACCCGTGGATGCACAGATAGCCTGTGAACGGGTTTTACCGATACCGAAGATCGACGTTAAGGCGATAACGGTATGTTTATGATCAGGAATGTTAATGCCTGCTATACGGGCCACTATGCACTCCTACTATTTTATACAGCAACACCATTCTGAAAAGCCCGTTTTCAGGATACTCAAATAATGTTGCAGTGCGACATACAAAAGATTGGCTGGCTAATCTAGCCAGCTCAACCCAACTTTGCAAGAAAAATATGCGAGATAATCAGCCTTGACGCTGTTTATGCTTCGGCTCGGCGCTGCAAATCACACGAACGACACCGTTACGCTTAACGATTTTGCAGTTACGACATAATTTCTTGACGGAAGCACGAACTTTCATTTTTACTCTCCGTAACTTCTCAAACGAATCTGACTAGCGGTTATAGCCTTTCAGATTTGCTTTCTTCAATGCAGACTCGTACTGACTTGACATCATCAGAGTTTGCACTTGAGCCATAAAGTCCATGATGACGACAACCACGATCAGTAGCGAGGTACCACCAAAGTAGAATGGTACTTTCATTGCATCACGCATGAACTCCGGGATCAGGCAGATGAAAGTAATGTACATCGCGCCCACCAGGGTTAAACGCGTCATTACTTTATCGATATACTTCGCCGTTTGCTCTCCCGGACGAATTCCTGGTACGAAGGCACCGGACTTCTTCAGGTTATCTGCTGTCTCACGCGGGTTGAAGACCAACGCCGTGTAGAAGAAACAGAAGAAGATGATTGCAGACGCATAGAGTAACACATAAAGCGGTTGCCCTGGCTGCAAATACAGCGAAATCGTAGTCAGCCAGTTCCAACCGGTACCGCCCCCAAACCATGATGCAATCGTGGCCGGGAACAGAATAATGCTGGAAGCGAAAATCGCCGGGATAACACCCGCCATGTTCACTTTCAACGGTAAGTGTGTACTCTGTGCTGCATAAACACGACGACCTTGTTGACGCTTCGCATAGTTAACGACGATACGACGTTGACCACGCTCGATGAAAACAACGAAGAAGGTTACTGCAAACACCAATACTGCAACCAACAGCAGCAGGAGGAAGTGCAGGTCGCCTTGCCGCGCTTGCTCGATAGTATGGGCCACTGCCGGCGGGAGTCCCGCTACAATACCCGCGAAGATAATGATCGAGATACCGTTGCCGATACCGCGCTCAGTAATCTGCTCACCCAGCCACATCAGGAACATTGTCCCGGTCACCAGGCTCACAACCGCAGTAAAGTAGAATGCAAAGCCTGGGTTTAACACCAGGCCCTGCATACCAGGCATATTCGGCAGACCGGTAGCAATACCGATCGACTGGAATATGGCCAATACCAGCGTACCGTAACGGGTGTACTGGCTAATCTTGCGACGGCCAGCCTCCCCTTCTTTCTTGATTTCGGCCAACGCTGGATGAACCACCGTCAGCAGCTGGATAATGATCGACGCCGAGATATACGGCATGATCCCCAGAGCAAAGATAGAAGCACGGCTGAGGGCACCACCAGAGAACATGTTAAACATTTCAATGATAGTGCCTCTCTGCTGCTCAAGCAATTTGGCAAGCACAGTGGCATCGATACCAGGAATCGGAATGAAAGAGCCGATACGGAAGACAATCAGCGCGCCGATTACAAACAAAAGTCTGCGCTTCAGCTCGCCGAGCCCGCCTTTAGCACTTTGAAAATCTAATCCTGGTTGCTTAGCCATCTGCTACTTATTCCTCAATTTTACCGCCAGCAGCCTCGATAGCAGCACGAGCGCCTTTGGTGACACGCAGACCACGCAGGGTTACCGGACGAGCGACTTCGCCAGAAAGTACAACTTTCGCGAATTCGATCTGGACACCAACTACGTTAGCGGCTTTCAGCGCGTTCAGGTCGATAACATCGCCTTCAACCAGAGCCAGTTCAGACAGACGAACTTCTGCCGTGATCATCGCTTTGCGTGAAGTGAAGCCGAATTTCGGCAGACGACGGTACAGAGGCATCTGACCACCTTCGAAACCACGACGTACGCCACCGCCAGAACGAGACTTCTGACCTTTGTGACCACGGCCGCCGGTTTTACCCAGGCCAGAACCAATACCACGACCTACACGCTTAGGCGCATGCTTGGCACCTTCAGCCGGAGACAGAGTATTTAAACGCATCTGTTACTCCTCAACTTTAACCATGTAGGAAACCAGGTTGACCATACCGCGAACAGCAGGAGTATCCTCGCGCTCTACGGTGTGACCAATACGACGCAGACCCAGACCGAGCAGAGTAGCTTTATGCTTCGGCAGACGGCCAATTGAGCTGCGAGTTTGTGTAACTTTAATAGTCTTAGCCATGGTCAATTACCCCAGAATGTCGGCAACGGATTTACCACGCTTAGCAGCGACCATTTCAGGAGACTTCATATTCGCCAGAGCGTCGATAGTTGCACGAACCACGTTGATCGGGTTGGTGGAACCATAAGCTTTAGCCAATACGTTGTGCACCCCAGCAACTTCGAGAACGGCGCGCATTGCACCACCCGCGATGATACCGGTACCTTCATGAGCAGGCTGCATGAACACGCGAGAACCCGTGTGAGCGCCCTTAACAGGGTGCTGCAGGGTGCCGCTGTTCAGCGCGACGTTCATCATGTTGCGACGGGCTTTTTCCATCGCTTTCTGGATCGCTGCTGGAACTTCGCGTGCTTTGCCGTAGCCAAAACCAACGCGACCGTTACCATCACCAACTACAGTCAGTGCGGTAAAGCTGAAAATACGGCCACCTTTTACGGTTTTAGATACGCGGTTTACCGCGATCAGCTTTTCCTGCAGTTCGCCAGCTTGTTTTTCGATGTGAGCCATCTTAAACCTCTTCCTTAGAACTGAAGGCCAGCTTCACGGGCAGCATCTGCCAGTGCCTGGACTCGACCATGATATTGGAAACCGGAACGGTCAAAGGATACTTTCGCAATCCCTTTTTCCAACGCGCGCTCAGCCAGAGCTTTACCTACGGCTGCTGCTGCGTCTTTGTTACCGGAATACTTCAGTTGCTCCGCGATAGCTTTTTCTAAAGTAGAAGCGGCTACCAGTACTTCAGAACCGTTTGGAGCAATCACCTGTGCGTAAATGTGACGCGGGGTACGATGTACCACCAGGCGGGTTGCACCCAGCTCTTGGAGCTTGCGGCGTGCGCGGGTCGCACGACGGATACGAGCAGATTTCTTATCCATAGTGTTACCTTACTTCTTCTTAGCCTCTTTGGTACGCACGACTTCGTCGGCGTAACGAACACCTTTACCTTTGTAAGGCTCAGGACGACGGTAAGCGCGCAGATCTGCTGCTACCTGGCCAATAACCTGCTTATCAGCGCCTTTCAGCACGATTTCAGTTTGGCTTGGGCATTCAGCAGTGATACCTGCCGGCAGCTGGTGATCGATAGGGTGAGAGAAGCCCAGGGCCAAATTCACCACGTTGCCTTTAACGGCAGCACGATAACCAACACCTACCAGTTGAAGCTTTTTGGTGAAGCCTTCGGTAACACCAACAACCATTGCGTTCAGCAGAGCGCGCGTGGTACCCGCTTGAGCCCATGCGTTAGCAAAACCTTCGCGCGGAGCGAAAGTCAGTGCGTTAGCTTCTTGCTTCACTTCAACGGCGTCGTGGATAGTACGAGTCAACTCGCCGTTTTTACCCTTAATCGAAATAACCTGACCGTTGAGTTTTACCTCTACGCCGGCAGGAATGACGACGGGTGCTTTTGCAACACGAGACATTCTTTCCTCCCGAATTAAGCTACGTAGCAGATAATCTCGCCACCAAGACCAGCCTGGCGAGCTGCACGATCGGTCATAACACCTTTAGAGGTAGAAACAACAGCGATACCCAAACCGGCCATAACTTTTGGCAGCTCATCTTTTTTCTTGTAGATGCGCAGACCTGGACGGCTGATACGTTGAATGCTTTCTACCACAGCTTTGCCCTGGAAGTACTTCAGTACCAGTTCCAGAACAGGCTTGGCGTCGCCTTCGATTTTGAAATCTTCAATAAAACCTTCTTCCTTCAGCACGTTGGCAATTGCCACTTTCAGCTTGGAGGAAGGCATGGTGACCGCAACTTTGTTCGCGGCTTGACCGTTACGGATACGGGTCAGCATATCCGCGATCGGATCTTGCATGCTCATCTGTCTTTACTCCCGTGATTCAATTGGTAATTACCAGCTAGCCTTTTTCAAGCCTGGTACTTCACCGCGCATAGCGGCTTCACGAAGCTTAATACGGCTCAACCCGAATTTGCCCACATAACCATGTGGACGGCCAGTTTGGCGGCAGCGTTTACGCTGACGAGACGGGCTGGAATCACGCGGCAGAGTTTGCAGCTTGAGAACGGCATCCCAACGATCTTCATCGGACGCGTTCACATCAGAGATAATAGCTTTCAGTTCAACGCGTTTTGCAAAGAACTTGTCAGCTAATTTCACGCGCTTGACTTCGCGTGCTTTCATTGATTGCTTAGCCATCAGTAACCCTGCCTTACTTGCGGAACGGGAAGTTAAAAGCAGCCAGCAGCGCGCGGCCTTCATCATCAGATTTCGCAGTAGTGGTAATGGTAATATCCAAACCACGAACGCGATCGACTTTGTCGTAGTCGATTTCTGGGAAGATGATTTGCTCACGCACGCCCATGCTGTAGTTGCCACGACCATCGAATGACTTGGCGGACAGGCCACGGAAGTCACGGATACGTGGAACAGCAATGGAGATCAGGCGCTCAAAGAACTCCCACATGCGTTCGCCACGCAGAGTTACTTTACAGCCGATCGGATAGCCCTGACGGATTTTGAAGCCTGCAACAGATTTGCGGGCTTTGGTGATCAACGGTTTTTGACCGGAGATGGCTGCCAGGTCCGCTGCGGCGTTATCCAGCAGTTTCTTGTCAGCAATCGCTTCACCAACACCCATGTTCAGGGTGATCTTCTCGACCCGAGGGACTTGCATGACAGAGTTGTAATCAAACTGAGACATCAGTTGTTTGACTACCTCGTCTTTGTAGTAATCATGCAGTTTCGCCATCGTATTACTCCAAATTACTTGATAGTTTCGCTGTTAGACTTGAAGAAACGGACTTTTTTGCCCTCTTCGAATCTAAAGCCTACACGGTCAGCCTTGCCGGTAGCCGCGTTGAAGATAGCAATGTTAGAAACCTGAATTGCAGCTTCTTTTTCAACAATGCCGCCTGGTTGGTTCAGAGCCGGAACCGGCTTCTGGTGTTTCTTAACCAGGTTGATGCCTTCAACAATGACCTTGCCAGCAGACAGGACATTTTTTACTTTACCGCGCTTACCTTTGTCTTTCCCGGTAATCACGATAACTTCGTCATCACGACGGATCTTCGCTGCCATGTTCGCTCCTTAGAGTACTTCTGGTGCCAGAGAGATAATTTTCATGAACTTCTCATTACGCAGTTCACGAGTTACCGGCCCAAAAATACGCGTACCGATAGTCTGCTCGCTGTTATTGTTCAAAATAACGCATGCATTGCCATCGAAGCGAATGACAGAACCGTCCGGGCGACGTACACCCTTCTTGGTGCGCACCACTACCGCCTTCAGAACATCGCCTTTCTTCACCTTACCGCGAGGAATTGCTTCCTTGATGGTAATTTTGATGATGTCGCCGACGCCTGCGTAGCGACGGTGCGAGCCACCTAGAACCTTGATACACATTACGCGACGTGCACCGGAGTTGTCGGCGACGTTCAGCATAGTCTGTTCTTGGATCATTTTAGTGCTCCGCTAATGTCAACTACTACTTTAAAGACCCAAGTAAAAATTAGGCCGTTGAAAAGCCCCATAACCGAGGGCGCAGCATTATAACACCGCTTACTTGGTATGGGTAGAAAAAATAAACGGCTCATTTTCTGAGCCGTTTATTAAGTGAGAGCCAGCTACTCTATTACAGAATCGCTTTCTCTACAACGCGAACCAACGTCCAGGACTTAGTCTTGGACAGTGGGCGGCATTCGCGGATTTCCACCACGTCGCCGGTACCACATTCGTTGTTCTCGTCATGTACGTGCAGCTTGGTCGTACGTTTGATGAATTTCCCGTAGATCGGGTGCTTCACAGTACGCTCGATAGCAACAACGATGGATTTCTCCATTTTATCGCTAACAACACGACCCTGCAGGGTACGGATAACTTCAGTCATTTACACACCCGCCTTTTGAGTCAGTAAAGTCTTAACGCGTGCGACGTCACGACGCACTTGTTTCAACAGGTGAGTTTGTTGCAGCTGGCCACTGGCCGCCTGCATGCGCAAGTTGAATTGCTCACGCAGCAGGTTGAGCAGCTCGGCATTCAGCTCTTCAACGCTTTTTTCACGCAGCTCTTGTGCTTTCATTACATCACCGTCTTAGTTACAAAGGTGGTTTTGATCGGCAGTTTCGCTGCTGCCAGTTTGAATGCCTCGCGGGCAACCTCTTCTGGCACGCCGTCCATTTCGTACAGGACCTTACCAGGCTGGATCAGGGCAACCCAATACTCCACGTTACCCTTACCTTTACCCATACGCACTTCCAGCGGCTTCTCGGTGATCGGTTTGTCCGGGAATACACGGATCCAGATCTTGCCTTGACGCTTAACTGCACGAGTCATTGCACGACGAGCTGCTTCGATTTGACGAGCAGTCAGACGGCCACGGCCAACAGCTTTCAGACCGAAAGTGCCGAAGCTAACATCCGTACCTTGCGCCAGACCACGGTTGCGGCCCTTGTGCACCTTACGGAATTTTGTACGCTTTGGTTGTAACATCAGCGACTCTCCTTACTTGCGGCCTTTACGCTGCTGCTTTTTAGGTTGAGCAGCCGGTTCCGGTTGTTCAACTGCAGCCATACCACCCAGGATCTCACCTTTGAAGATCCATACCTTAACGCCGATTACACCATAAGTGGTGTGCGCTTCAGATGTGTTGTAGTCGATGTCCGCACGCAGAGTGTGCAATGGAACACGACCTTCGCGGTACCATTCGGTACGTGCGATTTCAGCGCCGCCAAGACGGCCGCTTACTTCAACTTTGATACCTTTAGCGCCAAGACGCATTGCGTTCTGTACTGCACGCTTCATAGCACGACGGAACATAACGCGACGTTCCAGCTGAGAAGTGATGCTGTCAGCAACCAATTTAGCGTCGAGTTCCGGTTTACGGACTTCGGCGATGTTGATCTGTGCAGGAACGCCAGCGATGTCCGCTACGACCTTGCGCAGTTTTTCGACGTCTTCACCTTTCTTGCCGATAACGATGCCTGGGCGAGCAGTGTGAATGGTCACACGGATGCTCTTCGCAGGACGCTCGATAACGATGCGAGAAACGGAAGCTTTCGACAGTTCCTTAGTCAGGAATTGACGAACTTTAAAGTCGCTGTCCAGGTTGTCAGCGAATTCTTTGGTATTCGCATACCAAGTAGAGTTCCAAGGTTTGACAATACCCAGGCGAATACCATTAGGATGTACTTTCTGACCCATTGCTAGTCTCCAGAGTCTCAGCGATCGGACACAACCACAGTAATGTGGCTGGTGCGCTTCAGGATGCGATCTGCACGACCTTTTGCACGCGGCATAATGCGCTTCATGCTTGGGCCTTCGTCTACGAAGATTTTCGTAACTTTCAGATCATCGATGTCAGCGCCATCGTTGTGTTCTGCGTTAGCAATGGCAGACTCCAGCACTTTCTTAACCAGACCAGCAGCTTTCTTGTTGGTGTAGGTCAGAGTTTCCAGAGCTTGCGACACTTTCTTACCGCGAATCAGGTCAGCAACAAGGCGAACCTTCTGAGCAGAAGAACGAGCGTGGCGATGTTTAGCGATAGTTTCCATCTCTTCCTCCTACCTTAGCGCTTTTTAGCTTTTTTATCAGCCGCATGGCCGCGATAAGTACGAGTCGGCGCGAATTCACCCAGTTTGTGACCGACCATTTCATCGGAAACGAACACTGGTACGTGCTGACGACCATTATGGACAGCGATGGTCAAACCGATCATGTTAGGAAAGATCGTTGAACGACGGGACCAAGTGCGCAAAGGCTTCTTGTCACCGCTTTCCACCGCTTTCTCTACCTTCTTCAGCAAGTGCAGGTCAATAAAAGGACCTTTCTTGAGAGAACGTGGCATGGCTTATCCTCTAATTATTTTTTGCTACGGCGACGTACGATGAACTTATCAGTACGCTTGTTGCTACGGGTCTTCTTACCTTTGGTCTGAACGCCCCACGGAGTTACCGGGTGCTTACCAAAGTTACGACCTTCACCACCACCGTGCGGGTGATCTACCGGGTTCATCGCCGTACCGCGAACGGTAGGACGAACACCACGCCAACGTGCAGCACCTGCTTTACCCAGAACGCGAAGCATGTGTTCAGCGTTACCGACTTCACCCAGGGTGGCGCGGCAATCAGCTGGAACTTTACGCATTTCGCCGGAGCGCAGACGCAGAGTTACGTAGGAACCATCACGAGCAACGATCTGAACGTAGGCGCCAGCGGAGCGAGCCATCTGGCCGCCTTTACCTGGTTTCATTTCTACGTTGTGAACCGTTGAACCAACTGGAATGTTGCGCATCGGCAGGGTGTTACCCGCTTTGATTGCAGCATCAACGCCAGATTGAATCTGGTCACCAGCTTTCAGGCCTTTCGGCGCCAGGATGTAACGGCGTTCGCCGTCTTTGTACAGAACCAGCGCGATGTTCGCGGAACGGTTCGGATCGTACTCCAGACGCTCAACCACAGCAGGGATACCGTCTTTGTTGCGCTTGAAGTCAACCAGACGATAATGTTGCTTGTGGCCACCACCGATATGACGGGTGGTGATACGGCCATTGTTGTTACGACCACCGCTTTTGCTCAGTTTTTCCAGCAGCGGGGCATAAGGTTTACCCTTGTGCAGCTCAGGGTTAACCACTTTAACAACGTGGCGACGACCCGGAGATGTAGGTTTACATTTAACAATTGCCATTGTTCTTACTCCTCCGACTTACTCTGCGCCGCCGATGAAGTCCAGATTCTGGCCTTCTTTCAGGGTGACGTAAGCTTTTTTCCAGTCGCTACGACGACCAACACGCTGACCGTGACGCTTCACTTTCCCTTTAACTACCAGGGTGTTCACGTCTTTGACTTCGACTTCAAACAGTTTCTGCACTGCAGCTTTGATTTCTGCTTTGGTCGCGTCTTTGGCAACTTTGAGAACGATGGTGTTGCTTTTTTCCATCGCAGCGGATGCTTTTTCAGATACGTGCGGTGCACGCAGCACTTTCAGCAAACGTTCTTCACGGATCATGCCAGCATCTCCTCAACTTGCTTCACAGCATCAGCAGTCATAACCACTTTGTCGAAGGCGATCAGGCTAACCGGATCGATACCTGCTACATCGCGCACGTCAACCTTGTACAGGTTGCGAGCTGCCAGGAACAGATTCTCATCCAGTTCACCGGTCACGATCAGCACGTCTTCCAGAGCCATATCTTTCAGTTTCTGTGCCAGCAGCTTAGTTTTAGGCGCTTCTACAGAGAACTTCTCGACAACGATCAGACGATCTTGACGTACCAGTTCGGACAGGATGCTTTTCAGCGCGCCGCGGTACATCTTTTTGTTTACTTTCTGACTGTGGTCCTGTGGCTTAGCAGCAAAGGTCACGCCGCCTGAACGCCAGATCGGGCTCTTTACAGAACCTGAACGCGCACGGCCGGTGCCTTTCTGACGCCATGGCTTTTTGCCGGAACCAGTTACTTCAGCACGGGTCTTCTGAGCACGAGTACCTTGACGGGCACCTGCTGCATAAGCAACAACAACCTGGTGTACCAGCGCTTCGTTGAAATCACGACCGAAGGTAGTTTCGGAAACAGTCAGCGCGCTTTGCGCGTCTTTCAATACTAATTCCATTGCTATCCCCTTACGCCTTCACAGCTGGTTTAACGATCAGGTTGCCACCGGTTGCGCCCGGTACAGCACCCTTAACCAGCAGCAGGTTGCGCTCAGCGTCAACACGTACTACGTCCAGGCTTTGAACGGTTACGCGCTCATCACCCAGGTGGCCAGCCATTTTCTTGCCTTTGAACACTTTGCCCGGAGTCTGGTTCTGACCGATAGAACCCGGAACGCGGTGAGACAAGGAGTTACCGTGGGTAGCGTCTTGGGTACGGAAGTTCCAGCGCTTAACAGTGCCAGCAAAACCTTTACCTTTAGAAGTACCGGTAACATCGACTTTTTTAACGTCAGCGAAGATTTCTACGCTAATTTCCTGACCTGCAGCGAATTCTTGACCTTCTTCCAGGCGGAATTCCCACAGACCACGGCCAGCTTCAACGCCAGCTTTAGCGAAATGGCCCGCTTCCGGCTTGGTTACACGGTTAGCTTTTTTGCTACCAGTGGTAACCTGAACGGCACGGTAACCGTCGGTGTCCAGGCTTTTAACCTGAGTCACGCGGTTCGCTTCAATTTCAATTACGGTTACTGGGATAGAAACGCCATCTTCAGTGAAGATACGGGTCATACCCACTTTTTTACCGACTAAACCAATCATTGTTTCAACCTCTCAATCGCTCAATGACCTGATTAACCCAGGCTGATCTGCACGTCTACACCGGCAGCCAGATCCAGACGCATCAGAGCATCAACGGTTTTCTCGGTTGGCTCAACGATGTCAACCAGACGCTTGTGAGTGCGAATCTCGTACTGATCGCGCGCGTCTTTGTTGACGTGTGGAGAGATCAGAACGGTAAAGCGCTCTTTGCGAGTTGGCAGCGGGATCGGACCACGGACTTGCGCACCAGTGCGCTTTGCAGTCTCGACGATTTCCGCGGTTGATTGATCGATCAGACGATGATCAAACGCTTTCAGGCGGATACGGATTCTTTGGTTCTGCATGAGACCAGAGCTCCAATTATTTATAAACGTAAATAATTACTCCTCACACCCATTTCGATTGATGGGGGAGTGTAATCGTCAACATATAACCCCCATATCGGGAGTATTGTTCGAAAGGCAAAAAAGGCCTGCCAATCGACTGATTCGCTAAAATCAGGCTTACCAAGATTAGGTAAGCCCGCGCATTATACGCAAAATGGCCCAGGAAGCAAGCCGCAGTTGGAAATATGCTCAGGAAATCGTCATTTTTGCGCGTTCAGCGGCAGTCGCGAGATGAGGACGGCTAACAGGGTATGAATTATGCTTGGCGGGGAAGCTCCCCTGCCCCACCGTAAAAACGGTCGCCGGCAGGAGAGACGATGACGAACGGAAGACAGGCTTACTCTTTGCGCTCTAGAACCTGGGCCTGGGCATAGTTTTGAATACCGAGGCGAGCGATCAGATCCAGCTCGGTTTCCAGCCAGTCGATATGCTCTTCTTCATCGGCCAGGATATCGATCATCAAATCGCGGCTGACGTAATCATGAATCGAGTCGGCATAGGCGATACCTTCACGCAGGTTTTTAGCGCCTGCCAGCTCCAGCGCCAGATCGGAACGCAGCATCTCTTCAATGTCTTCGCCGATGTTCAGCTTGCCGAGATCCTGCAGGTTAGGGAGCCCTTCCAGGAACAGGATACGCTCGATGTAGCGATCGGCATGCTTCATTTCGTCGATCGACTCGTGGTATTCCTTGTCGTTGAGGCGCATTAAGCCCCAATTCTTGAACATGCGGGCGTGCAGGAAATATTGATTGATGGCAACCAGCTCGTTGCCGAGCAGCTTGTTGAGGTGAGCAATGATCTTTGTATCGCCTTTCATAGGTAACTCCTCCTGGCCAGTTCTAAAAGTGTAGAACCTGTAAGCCAAGAGTCAAAAATAACCTTACCCTTTGTTAGGCAACTTCATGCATTGGGATGATAGTTCCGCGTTCCTCCACCATAATCTGTCTTGCCTGACGAATGCACTTTCCACAATCGGTACCAATCGGCACAAGTTCACGCAGCTGCTTCATGGTATGGGGATTGTGCTGACGCACCGCATTACGGATCGCTTTGTCAGTCACCGCATTACACAGACATACATACATAGAGAGACTCACTTCTTAACCAATGCATTGAGTCTAAATAGGAATGGTTTTTATTTCAATTAAGATTTGAACAAATTGCATAAAAAAAGGGCACCGAAGTGCCCTTTTTGTGTCGAAAAATTATTCGCGATTAAGCGATAACTTTAGCAACAACACCAGCGCCTACAGTACGGCCGCCTTCACGGATTGCGAAACGCAGACCGTCGTCCATCGCGATTGGGTGAATCAGGGTGACAACCATGTT
>NZ_JBZXDO010000041.1:0-29840 GCF_058725505.1 Serratia sp. A07 | reverse complement strand
GCAGGTTTTTACAGGCAGAGCCAAAACCGAGTCGATAACCACGTCCACAGGACGTGGTTTTAAGTTAGGAATAAAAAGCCCCGCCCGGTAAGGGGCGAGGCTCGCGACGCGTTGAGTCTTTAGCTGTTCACGAACGCCAGCAGATCGGCGTTGACCTGATCGGCATGGGTGGTCGGGATGCCGTGCGGCGCGCCCTTATAGGTATGGAGCGTGCCGTTTTGCACCAGCTTGGCCGACAGCACGCCGGAGTCCTGATAAGGCACCACCTGATCGTCGTCGCCGTGGATCACCAGCACCGGAATGGCAATCTTCTTGAGATCCTCGGTGAAATCGGTCTGCGAGAAAGCGACAATGCCGTCGTAGTGCGCCTTGGCGCCGCCCATCATGCCCTGGCGCCACCAGTTCCAGATAATCGCCTCAGAGGGTTTGGCGCCCGGGCGGTTATAGCCGTAGAACGGGCCGGCGGGCACGTCGTAATAGAACTGTGCCCGGTTGGCGGCCAGCTGCGCCTGGAAATCATCGAACACCGCTTTGGGGGTACCCTGCGGATTGGCGTCGGTTTTTACCATCAGCGGCGGCACCGCGCTGATCAGCACCGCTTTGGATACTTTGTCCTCGCCGTGGCGCACGATATAGCGCACCACTTCGCCGCCGCCCGTCGAGTGGCCCACGTGCATCGCGCCCTGCACGCCCAGGTGTTTTACCACCGCGGCGACGTCATCGGCGTAGTGGTCCATGTCGTGCCCTTCCGACACCTGGCTGGAGCGGCCGTGGCCGCGGCGATCGTGCGCCACCACGCGGAACCCTTGGTTCACGAAGAACAGCATCTGGGCATCCCAGTCATCGCTGGACAGCGGCCAGCCGTGGTGGAAGTAGATAACCTTGCCGTTTTTTGGGCCCCAATCCTTGTAGAAAATCTCGACGCCATCGCTGGTTGTTACGTAACCCATGTCGTTTCTCCCATTTACACTATGGTTAAAAAAGAAGGTTTATACTGCGCGCGGCGCCGGGATCTCTGGCTCCCTCATCCCGGTTGGCCGACGATCTTGCGTTGATCGTTTAACGAGTATAGGTTTAAAGCTCACTTTAAGGTCAAACAGGATTCGGCAAACCGCATTCCCGCTTTCACTCGGCATCAGGAGAATTCACGTGCAGGGAGATGACATCCTCATGACGATGGAGCAACGGCTTGCCGCCCAGCGCCATGCCTTCCTGCGCGACGGCGCACCGACGATCGCTCAGCGCAAAACCGCCCTGCGCCGCCTGCGGAGCGCCATTTTGGCCCAGCGCGGTGCGCTGACGGCGGCCGTCTGCGCGGACTTCGGCCACCGCTCGCCTTACGAAACCGACATCCTGGAGATCCTGGTCACCGTGCAGGCGATCGATTATCTGCTGCGCCACCTGAAGCGCTTTATGCAGCCGGAACGCCGCCACGTCGCCCTGCCGTACCAGGCCGGGCGCGCCTACGTGCAATACCAACCTAAAGGCGTGATTGGCGTCATGGCGCCGTGGAACTATCCCTTCTCGTTGACCTTCATCCCGCTGGCCACCGCCCTGGCCGCCGGCAACCGCGTGATGCTGAAACCTTCGGAGCTCACGCCGCGCACCAGCCAACTCATCGAAACGATGCTGGCGGCGCTGTTTCCCGCCGATGAGGTCGCGGTGGTGACCGGCGGGCCGGACGTCGGGGCCGGGTTCAGCACACTGGCGTTCGATCACCTGGTGTTCACCGGCAGCACGACGATCGGCCGCCAGATCATGCAGGCGGCCGGTAAAAATCTGGTGCCCTTGACGCTCGAGCTGGGCGGCAAAAGCCCCGCCGTCGTGGCGCCCGGCGCGCTCACCGCCAGAACCGTTAACAGCCTGGCGTTCGGCAAGCTGTCGAACGCGGGCCAAACCTGCATCGCACCCGATTACCTGTTGATCCATCAGGACGATGTGGAAAACTTCATCGCGCTCTACGACGCGGCGGTCAAAGCGTTTTACCCCGACGGGCCGACGAGCCATGACTACGGCACCATCATCAGCGACAGGCACTACCAGCGTTTGCAGGATCTGCTCACCGACGCCCAGGCGCGCGGCGCGCAAATCCATCCGGTCGGCCACCGCCCGAACTCGGCGGCGGAACGGCCGAAAACCCTCGCCCCCACGCTGATCGTCGGCGCCCCCGACGACAGCCGGATCATGCAAGAGGAGATCTTCGGGCCGCTGCTGCCGATACGCACCTACGCCGCCTTTGATGAAGCGATCGACGTGATCAACGCCGGGCCGCGCCCGCTGGCGCTGTACTACTTTGGCCCAGGCGGCACGCTGCAGGACAGGCTGCTGGCGCGCACCACCTCCGGCAACGTCAGCGTCAACGCCACCCTGCTGCATTTTGCCCAGGACGATCTGCCGTTCGGCGGCATCGGCCCCAGCGGCATGGGGGCCTATCACGGCATTGAAGGATTCCGGGCGCTGAGCCACGCCAAGGGCGTCTTCATCCAAAGCCGCTGGCACTTCACCGATCTGCTGCGCGCACCGTTCGGCAAGCTGGCAGACGCGGTGCTCAAGGTGATGCTGCGGCGTCGATAAGGCGGCGTGCCGGCTATCAATAACACAGCCATGAATCGCCGCAAGCTATCGCAATATTCACTCATTCCTATTTTATCTCTCCGCCGCCGCTGACTAAGCTTAGCCATGAGTCGCCCTGTGCCCGTTAGCGGCCGGGGCGATGTGATTCCATTGAGTTCAGTTATTTAGCGCAACACCCGACGCAAGCCTGACCCGCATGCCTTGTTAACCGCTCCACGCCCGGCGGCTGGAGCACCTTTACGGAAGCAGAGAGCGCATTATGACAACTGAAAGCAAATGCCCGTTTTCGGGCGGCAAGCAGCCCGCACCGCAAGACGGCCCCACCAATCAGGATTGGTGGCCTAATCAGCTCAGCCTGAAACCGCTGCATCAGCACTCCCCCCTGTCCGATCCGATGGACAAAGACTTCAACTACGCCGATGCCTTCAACAGTCTCGATCTGGCGGCGGTCAAACAGGATCTGCACGCCCTGATGACCGACTCGCAGGCATGGTGGCCGGCGGACTTCGGCCACTACGGCGGCCTGTTTATCCGCATGGCCTGGCACAGCGCCGGCACCTACCGCATCGGCGACGGCCGCGGCGGCGCGGGCGAAGGCCAGCAGCGCTTCGCCCCGCTCAACAGCTGGCCGGACAACGTCAGCCTCGACAAGGCGCGCCGCCTGCTGTGGCCAATCAAACAGAAATACGGCCGCAACATCTCCTGGGCCGACCTGATTATCCTGACCGGCAACGTGGCGCTGGAATCGATGGGCTTCAAAACCTTCGGCTATGCCGGCGGCCGCGCCGACACCTGGGAGCCGGACGACGTCTACTGGGGTTCGGAGAAGATCTGGCTGGAACTGAGCGGCGGGCCAAACAGCCGCTACTCGGGCGACCGTGACCTGGAAGACCCGCTGGCGGCGGTGCAGATGGGCCTGATCTACGTCAACCCGGAAGGCCCGGACGGCAACCCCGATCCGGTGGCCGCCGCGCGCGACATCCGTGAAACCTTCGCCCGCATGGCGATGAACGACGAAGAAACCGTGGCGTTGATCGCCGGCGGCCACACCTTCGGCAAGACCCACGGCGCCGGCCCGGCGTCTAACGTCGGCGCCGATCCGGAAGCGGCCGGGCTGGAGTCGCAGGGCCTCGGCTGGCACAGCACCTTCGGCACCGGCGTCGGCAAAGACGCCATCACCAGCGGCCTGGAAGTCACCTGGACCACCACCCCAACCCAATGGAACCACGACTTCTTCCGCCACCTGTTCGAATACGAATGGGAGCTGAGCCAAAGCCCGGCCGGCGCGCATCAGTGGGTGGCGAAAGACATCGGTGAAACCATTCCCGACGCCTTCGATCCGAACAAAAAACGCCGCCCGACCATGCTGACCACCGATCTGTCGCTGCGCTTCGATCCGGCCTACGAGAAGATTTCGCGCCGCTTCTATGAGCACCCGGAGGAGCTGGCCGACGCCTTCGCCCGCGCCTGGTTCAAGCTGACCCACCGCGACATGGGGCCGCGTGCGCGCTACCTCGGCCCGGAAGTGCCGCAGGAAGAGCTGATTTGGCAGGATCCGATCCCGGCGGCCGATCATCCGCTGATCGACGAGCAGGACATCGCCGCGCTGAAAAACGCCGTGCTGGCTTCCGGCCTGCCGGTGTCGGCGCTGGTCTCCACCGCCTGGGCTTCCGCTTCGAGCTTCCGCGGTTCCGACAAACGCGGCGGCGCCAACGGCGCGCGCATTCGCCTGGCGCCGCAAAAAGACTGGGCGGTCAACCAGCCTGCGCAGCTCGCCGCGACGCTAGCCAAGCTGGAGAGCATCCAACGCACCTTCAACGATGCCCAGACCGGCGGCAAGCGCGTCTCGCTGGCGGATTTAATCGTGCTGGCCGGCGCCGCGGGCGTGGAACAGGCGGCGAAGAACGCCGGTTTGGCCCTGACGGTGCCGTTCGCGCCGGGCCGCATGGACGCTTCGCAGGAGCAGACCGACGTGGACTCTTTCGAAGCGATGGAGCCGCTCGCCGACGGATTCCGCAACTTCCTGAAGGGCAAATACCGCGTGCCGGCCGAAACGCTGCTGGTCGACAAGGCGCAGCTGCTGACCCTGACCGCACCGGAAATGACGGTGCTGGTCGGCGGGCTGCGGGTGCTCGGCGCCAACGTCGGCGGCACGCAGCACGGCGTGTTCACCCAGCGGCCGCAGGCGCTGACCAACGACTTCTTCGTCAACCTGCTCGACATGGGCACCACCTGGCACCCGGTCGGTGAAGACGGCCTGTTCGAAGGGCGCGATCGCCGCAGCGGCGCGGTCAAGTGGACCGGCAGCCGCGTCGATCTGGTGTTCGGTTCGCACGCGCAGCTGCGCGCGCTGGCCGAAGTCTACGGCAGCGCCGACGCGCAGGAGAAGTTCGCCCACGACTTCGTCGCCGCCTGGAACAAAGTGATGAACCTCGATCGTTTCGACCTGGCCTAACTAAGCGACAGCACAAAGCCCGCCACGGTAAACCTAGCGGGCTTTTTAATCATTGATGCATATCTTTATCGCAATCTCGTGCTAACGTTGGCTAACCGCAGCCAAGGAGATGGCATGATAAAGACATCGGACAGCGCTCACCCGCTCTTCAGCAGTTACAAAAAGACCTTCACTTACTCAGATCGCGAAAGCCGTGGGCCTTATTCAATGCTGCTTTTGTGCCAGCACGTTTGGTTTCTGCTTTATCTCGCCGTTATCGCCAGCAAGATGAATGAGATTTCCATTTTCGCGCTTGCGGCGTTTTTGCTGCCTATGCTAGCGGCCAATGTGCGCCGTTTGCATGATGCGGGTTACTCCGGTGGTTGGTGCCTGACATGGTTCTGCTCCACACCCTATGTAATGCTGATCTTCGCGCTGTTCCTTCCCGCTAAGAACATCAATAACCCTTACGACGATCGCCCAAACCTGGCGTAAGCCCCCTCAACGGCCTGCTTCGGCGAGCCATGGCTGGCGCCGCGATATTCTCTTTACCCGCTTATTCGTATTTACTCAACAAGTCATATAAAAATTTGATGGGCGGCAATTCTTTTAATGCTGTATTTATATTTAGACGGCAATGAAGACCGTAAACTCAGCTGGCTAATGCGATATATCCCATCCAGGAGAACACCGCTATGGATTATCCTCGATTCACCTCAATATGCGCCAAGGCGGGCCTTATTCTCATCGCCGCCCCTTAGCGGCTGCGGGCCCGGCCGCCAAAGGCGCCCACCGTTTTTATGCCAATAAAAAAGAGGTTCTGCACCTGGGTGATATTTTCCCAGGCGCCAGACGCTCGCCCTTATTTAATGCTTCACCCCGCGCACTGCGCTTTTCTTTTTTATTTTTCAACCGACGGGAAAGGTCATAGGGAATCACACTTTACTCAGGAAAATAACCGCTACCTGGAGGTCATCATGCAACATATTATCGGTATTTCTTCTCGTCGGCTGAGGATATCGGCCCTTGCGCTGCTGCTTCCGGCAATGTCCTGGGCGGCCGATACGGCGTCTCTCGCCGTAGGGCCGCAATATGACACCACCCATGTCTACGTCGAACGCGGCAAGATGGATGCCTTTGTCGACAGCATCCTGAAAACCTTCGGCGGCACTAGCACCGAACGCGTGCTGGTCAACGTCACGCCCACGCCGAGCGAAACCTACTCCCAGCTGATACTGACGCCGGCCGGCAGCTTCTCGGTGTTCGATTTCAAAACGCCGATCCCGCACCCGTTCGGCACCGAGCGCAACGGTTTTCTGGTCAGGGATATGGACGCCGCCATCCGCCAAGCCAGGGCCGCCGGCGCCGATGTGCAGGTTGCGCCTTTCGACGATCCGATCGGCCGCGACGCGGTGATCCAGTGGCCCGGCGGCGTTAACATGCAGCTCTATTGGCACACCAAGGCGCCTAACTACAAGCCTCTGCTGAGCGTGCCGGAAAACCGCCTGTATCTCTCCGCCTACCGCGTCGACGATTTCCTGAAAAGCTACCAGGCGTTCTCGCACGGCAAGGTCGTGAGCGACGAACAGGTCAGCGATACGGCGATCGGCCGCAGCGACAACGGCAAGATCCGTCAGATCGCGCTGGACTCCCGCTTCGGCAAAACGCGCATTTTCGTCACCGACGGGCATCTGCCTTATCCGTTCGGCCATGAGCGCACCGGCTATGGCGTCGACGATCTGCCGGCCACGCTGGCCAAAGCGACGGCCAGCGGCGCGCAAGTGCTGTGGCGTTCGACGGCGGCGGAGCGCCGCGCCTCGGCGCTGGTGCGTTTCCCCGGCGGCTACATCGCCGAAATTCACCAGGCGGCTAAATAAACCCAAGGCGCGCTGCGGCGCGCTTTTTTCTTCGGATATCCATGATGAAACGCACGCTTCCCGCACTGTTGCTGTTCTCCACGCTCCCCGCCCTGGCGGCGGAGCCCGCCGCGTCCCCCTGGAAAAACATCCCGTTGGGCGATGCGGCCACCCTGTCTTTCGACGGTTCACTGCGCGAGCGCTATGAATGGACGGATCAACGGGATCTGAGCGGCGGACGCGACGATACCTTCATGCAGCGCCTGCTGATTGGCGCGCGCCTCGACTATGGCGACAACTTTGGCGCCTATGTTCAGTTGGGATCGTCACTGGCCACGCCGCGCGATCGCGGGCGCAAGCCGACCGACGAAGATCATGCCTATCTCGGTCAGGGCTATGTGGACTTAAAACTGCCCACCGCCTACGGCCTCGGCACCCTGCGGGTCGGCCGCCAGGAGATTGCGCTGGGTTCGCTACACCTGATGGGCACCCGCGACGGCCCCAACGTGCGCCGTTCTTTCGACGCCGTCCGCGCCAGCTGGGCCAAGGATAAAAACCGCCTCGACGCCTTTATCGGCCATCCCGTCACCCTTAAAACCGGCAGTTTCGACGACGATACCGACAACAGCCAAAAGGTGTGGGGGCTGTACGGCACCACGCCGCTGGCCGCGCTGGCTTCCTCGCTCGATCTCTACACCTTCGGCTTTGAGGATAACGATGCCCACTACGCGCAGCTCAGCGGGCAAGAGCGGCGCTATACCGTCGGCGCGCGCATTTTCGGCGCGGCGCAGGGATTCGACTGGGACAACGAGGCCGCCTGGCAGTTCGGCAGCGCAGAACAGCGCGACATCCGCGCCTGGTCGGCGTCGGCGCACGCCGGGTATACGGTGAGCGACTGGCGCTGGCAACCGCGCTTCGGCGGCAAGATTGGCATCGCCAGCGGCGATAAAAACGGTCACGATGGGCAGCTCAATACCTTTAACGCCATGTACCCCAAGCTGCCCTACCTGACCGAGAACGGGCTGGTGGCGCCGGCTAACCTGATCGCCATCCACCCTTCGGTCACGATTACGCCGTGGCAAACCCTGTCCATCGATTTCAGCTGGGACGCGTTGTGGCGGCAACGCCGCGAGGATGCCTTCTACCTCGGGCCGATGCGCCCGGTGAAAGGCAGCGAGCAAGGCTCGCGCTTTATCGGCAATCAGTATCAGGTCGAAACCACCTGGACGCCACGCAGCGATCTCCAGTTCAAAGTGGCCTATGTCTACTTCGACGTCAGCAACAGCCTGCAGCAGCATGCCGGGCTGAAAAACATGAACTTCGTGCTGGCGCAGGGCACCTACAGCTTTTAAGTATCAGGCAAGTTAATCGGTGTACGCGAGTACCCTTAATAATCCCGTACTCAATTAATGACGATCGCCGGCGTGTAGCCGCCTATGCGCATTGCGGCAATGGCGGTTACTCACCGCCATTCACAGATAAAAGTTAAAGAAAAGCAAAAAGATAAATCAGTCACGTAAACTTCGCGAGCCAATTACAGAGTAATATTAGATAAAGGTTTAATTCCACCTGGTTATTTAAGCACGCCTTTTACGCATATCTTATGTAAAAGATTCATATAAGAATAACTCATTAATAAAATAATTATGCCTATACTGCTTTCAGCCAATCACTGCGCACTATTAATTCCTCACCGTGATTAATGATAAGGACATATCCCGCTTGAGTGCGATATTCAAGCCAGACCAAGGAGGCAAGCCAATGATATCACGTTAATTACCCCTGATTTTCAAACCTGTGTACGAGCACATAGAGCGTTAGGTGCAATATTGTCAACGTCCAAAGGAGTTTGAGATGTCATTAGCGACCGATAAGATTTCCGGTTATTTAACGAGTTATGAAAGAGGCGATCACGCGGGGAGCAGCAAGCCCTCATACACCACGGAGGAGGTTTCAGATCTGTTGCTGAGGAGCCATTATTCCGCCAATGGCAAAGGTGTGACCGCCCATGCGGCAGCATTAACCTACTCTTTCCCCGTGTATACCGACAGCGATAAGCAAGGATCCGCACAGCTCAACGCCGCCCAACAGGCTCAAACCAAGCTTTCATTGCAGTCCTGGTCAGACGTCGCCAACGTCACGTTTACCGAAGTCACAGGCAACGACGCGAAAAATGCAGATATAAAGTTTGGTTTTTATAAAGCGGCCAGCGGGGGCAATTACACCTCTTATGAAAGTACGCAAAACGATCTCAAAAGCACTATATGGATCAGCGGGAACAATGGCTACGACGCCTCTAACCCACAAACCAATAACTATGCCAGAGATACGCTGACCCACGAAATAGGGCATGCGCTGGGGCTCTCGCACCCAGGGAACTATGATGCCTCCAACACGACTTACCCCACCTACGACAACTCGGCGAAGTATTATGAAGACGACCATCAATATTCTTTAATGAGCTATTTTAGCGAGCAATACACGAGCGCTGACTATAAAGGCGTTTGGCCATCGGGGCCGCAGCTGGACGATATTACCGCCATACAGAAGCTGTACGGCGCGAATACCACCACGCGCACCGGCGATACCACCTATGGTTTCAACTCGAATACCGACCGAGACTTTTTGAGCGTTAAGGCGTCCACGGACAAAATCGTGGCGGCTATCTGGGATGCCGGCGGCAATGACACGCTGGATTTTTCAGGCTATAGCCAGGATCAGCGCATCAACATTAACGAAGGCGCATTCTCTGATGTGGGCGGCTTGAAGGCAAATGTCGCCATCGCCTACGGCGCGCAGATTGAAAATATCATCGGCGGCAGCGGCGCAGACATTTTAGTGGGCAACGCGCTGAACAATACGCTAAAAGGCGGTGCAGGCAACGACATCATTTACGGTGCCGGCGGCGCCGATCAGCTCTGGGGCAATGCAGGCGCGGACACCTTTGTCTTCCGCGCAGCCGGCGACAGCCAAGCCGCCGCACCGGACTGGATCCGTGATTTCCAGACGGCGGTGGATAAAATCGATCTGTCGTGGCTCAACCAGACGGCTAAGGCCGAAGGGAGCGAGCTGCACTTCGTCGATAGCTTAAGCGGCTCGTTGTATGAAGCGGCGCTGAATTATGACGCGCAGCAGAATGTGACCGATCTGGCGATCAATCTCTCCGGTCATAACCAGCCTGATTTTCTGGTTAAAATCGTTGGGCAGGTCGACGCCTCCGCCGATATTCTCGTCTAGCCAAGACAAACCCGCAGTCCGGCGCGAACGCCGGGCTGTTCATCTCTTTTCAGGCCTGCCGCTGGCGTTTTATGCGCGGTTCCCACATCCATCGCCAAAGCAGTAAATGGGTGTGGGGAGCAACGGAACAACAAACACACTTAAGCAGTCAATTTAAATGACTATTAATCTATAAATTAATAAGTTATCACGTCATCGCCAGAAATCATCCGTTCTTCTTTCTTGTCTTATCCACCACACAACAAACGATTATCATTATCATTTGATATTTATTCTTGATGCTCACAAACTACTGTTCATGCATACAGTTTTCGTAATTTTTGACCATCCTCGCCTTAAATGCGTAGCGTCGTTAACTGTCTGTAAAGCGTTACCATGCGCCATTTCCATGGCAGGAACTTATTAATAAACCGAGGAATTATCATGGCTGAACAAAAGAAAAATGCCCAGGTACAGAGTGGCGTCAACGACGACATCACCGAACTTAAATCACTCACCACCCTTCGCAAACGGGTCATCAGCGACGGTGAAATCGTCTCAAAATCTGCCAACGGCTTTCGACTGGCTAACGGCAACGCCGGCGTGATGTTGCGTAACGACGGCAAAGATTTTTATGCCCTGACCACACCAAACGGGCAGGCCCAGGACGGGCAGTGGAACACGCTGCGCCCCTTCTCGTTCAATCTGGTTTCCGGTCGGGTGGCGCTGCGCAACGGCGTAGATATCTCCGGCGGGGCGATGGTGTCGCATAATGCCGGCATCTCCACCGCGACCACCGGTCCAGCCCCACTTATTAATGGGCAGGTCTATGATGCGGCGGCCGTACATACCGACTTCACCAGCGGTAACATCACTACGGCCATGTTGATGGGGTCACGCGTGGTCGCCGGCAAAGAGGATTATGGCCTGCTCTCTTACCGCGACTGGCAGGGAAACTGGAACGAACTCCAGGTCAGGCCGAATGCGGAACTGTCTGTGGGCCAACTGACTAAACGTAACCCCGATGGATGGATTTGGATTAGCGGAAACAAGAATAATAACGATGCAGAGCGGGTGACGAACGGGCTACATCTGCAGGGCGCCGGCGACCTGTTCACCAATCTCTACCACTATGAACGTATCGGTCAGCATCATTTCATGGGGGTCCATGTTGGTAATGGTGGTGCCAATGGCTGGTACGAATTTCGTCATGATGGTAACGCTTTTGCCAACGGCGGCTGGCACAGCAGTTCCGACGCCCGCATGAAAACCGATATCACAAAAATTGACGGCGCCCTGGACAAGCTGGCCCATATCGGCGGTTACACCTACCTCAAACAGGGGCTGCCAGAAGCCGGCGTGATTGCGCAGGAAGTGGAAGAAATTCTCCCCCAATCCGTGACCCAGACCGAGCTGAAGCTCAATGATGGCAGCGTGCTGAAAGACGCCCGTAGCATCAATATCAACGGCGTGGTGGCGCTGCTGGTTGAAGCGCTTAAGGAAGAACGAGCGCTCCGAGAGGCCGAATGTAATGCAGAGCGCAAAGCCCGTATCGAGCTGGAAACACGACTGGTAACGCTGGAAAAGGCACTCGCGCAGAAGTAAATCAGCAACAGTCGTCCGGCTGGATCGCTGTGTAACCCCATGAAACAAGGATGAAAAAATGCCGCAAGATATTGCTGAAGAAGAAATGGTGGTGCTTTCTGACCCACCTCCGCAACTCAATGCCGGGTCAGGGGCCGTTGGCAACGGTCAGTTGCCGGGGGTATACAGTGGTTTTAGCCCCCAGGAAACCGGTCGATTGAATGGATTGGGCTATGATACCAATCCGACCGGTCCTGTCGGGAGCACAAACATTAATATTTATTCGGCCCCCGATATCTCCCGCATGGGTGTTCAAAACCGACTGGAACCACGTCCTGACCCGTCCGGTCAAACGCTGGGTATCGGATTCAGTACGGTGTTGGATGAGTATCTGAACAAGTCCGATAATGACCATTGCCCCGTTTGTGGGCGAGAAAACTGCAAATACTGGAAAAATGACCGTGTGTTGTTGAATTCCATGAGGAAAAATGAAAACAACCTGCGCGGCAACCTGTTCGGCGCAAAACTGCCACTGCAGGTGACCGTCAGAAACACGGCGACGCGGTTTAATCATAGTCTGCCCAACGTCCTGTATCCGTTAATCAATATCCCGGGTATGGTGACCGCACCGCCGTCTGCGTTTTCAAAAGAAAACTTTAAAAATCTGATGTATCTGCGCAAAAAAATGGCGCATTTCATGAAACTCACGGAGGAAGAGCGGCGCGCATTACAAATCGCCTTATACCGACACTCTGCACCCGATACGTATAATCAAGCGTTTGACCAGCTCGACCGCGGCGATTTCAGGAATGGGGTGAAAACGCTTTACGGTTTAATGGCAGACACCGAGCAAAACCGGTATGTGCTGAGCGTGTTGATCAGCGAACTGGAAAAGCGCGGCCTCAGCGATGATGGCATCAACCAGCTTAAGACGGAACTTGCTGCCAAAACCCCGGAGGCAAAGGCCAAGGCAGAAGAGGCCCGCAAAGCAGAGGAGGCCCGTCGAGTTGAAGAAGCTCGCAAAGCAGAGGAAGCCCGTCGAGCTGAAGAAGCCCGCAAAGCCGAAGAGGCCCGTAAGGCTGAAGAAGCCCGCAAGACTGAAGCAGCACGGAAAGCGCTGTTCGCCAAAGCCGGCGTACTGGACGCCCCGGTCTATACACCCGGCATGATAAAAGCGGCCAATGCCGCGATGGCCACCGCCGGGGTCATGGTGCTCAACCGTGCGGGCGGTATGGTACAATTATCGACATGGGTCAACAGCGTGATGACCACCGCCAGTGAGCTGGCCGGCTGGGTATCCAGCGCAGTGTGGCGCGGCGCGGTGGAAGTTTCCCGGATTGCCACAGTCAGTGCTGCAGGCCCGGCAGTCGGTGCCTTCGTTGTCGGATTCTGGCCGGGGAAAGCCGGTGAGGGGAGCGACCGGGTTCCAGGGCGCGACATTGAGATGTTTGCTGCGCAGGCTCAACTGTTTGCCGCAGGGAAAACACCGATTCAGCCGGAAATGACCACGGTCGATTTACCGGTGCGCGGGTTTATTCGCCGGGGGAATAACGGCCAGCAAGAGGTAATACTGGTCAAAACAGGAACGGGCGGCGTCTCCGCTACCGTGCCGGTGTATCGGCCGGTTCGCGATGAAACAACCGGCCTGGACCGGATCACCTTGCCGGCGGTGGCCGGTGCGCCGGGGCGAACCATTTTGATAAACCCGGGCGCCGCCCCTTCAGGTCCGTGGCATACCGGCAATCCTGCGCCAGCCGCGCCGGTAACGCCGGTGCATACCGGTACAGAGATAAAGCAGGCCGACAGTATCGTCACGACGACCTTTCCGGCAGGCGACCTGCCACTGCAGGATTTTATCTACTGGCAGCCTGATGCAACGGGGGCCGGTGTTGAGCCTGTCTATGTCATGCTCAGTGGTATCTATGGTGAAACCAACGCCAAAGGGCAATACAGTGGTCGCGACTACAACACGGACAAGGCCGGTGGCCCAATTCAGAATCTGGACTGGAAAACCGCCATCATTGACCGCGCCGGCGTGGATAAAGTGAAGCTGCATACCGGGCGGTTTGGGGCGTCAGCGGAAAATGCGGTAATGATCGATCGTTTGGAGAAAATCCTGAAGGGTGAACTACAGGCGACTGACACCGACAAACGTTACTACACCCATGAAGTCAGGGAACTTGAGCGTTATCGTGCTCTGGGGATCGCAGATAGTACGGTTCCCGAAAATGACTACGAAGTCTGGAACAACACCCATACGGCGACGTTGGAAGACTATAGGTTGAGTTCTGATGAAACTCTTTTGTATACGCCTGAAGCGTTGAATCCGCAGAAATAAATATCGAGGTGTTTAAATGATTGATTTTGATGAAATGGTTAAAAATGAAGATATGGCCGATGTTATTTTATTTCTGGTAAGTCGTGGAGAAAACGGTATAGCGTATCCATCAATGGACCGGTTTTTTGGCCGGCATAAAGCTGCTGAGAAGTATGAATCTTATAACATCAAGCTAATCCATGAGACAAAAAAGCTTGAGGATAGTGGTCAGGTTTTTTCAGCTAGAACTTATGGTTCTGGGTGTAAGAAGGGACCGAACTGGAAAGAACCCGCATTCGTAACCGAGAAAAAATACGGTATTGAGTAGTTACCGGTGCCTTCGATAAGTGAGTTTTAAGCAGCGTCCAGCAACCGAGTGTTTGCTGGACGTTTTCTTTGGTGGCTAATTCCACGCCAGATTGGTTTTCAGTCCAGGGTCAGAAAACAACGGTTTTGGCTCCGTTGCTCCCCCAAAATCGCGCAGACGAGGTCACACTGCCTCCAGCTCCCTCGCCAGGGTGGCGACCAGCTCCGCCGCCGGCATCGGCCGCGCCAGGCCCACGCCCTGCCCGGCCCACAGCGACATAAACTCCGCGCGCCCGGCCTTGGCCGCCGCCTGGCGAATATCGCCGGTGAGTGCGTTCTGCACCGGATAAGGCAGGATCTGCGCCTCTTCCGCGCGCATCTGCCGCATGAAATCATTGACGATGCCGCGCGCCGGGCGGCCGCTGAAGGCGCGCGTCAGGCGCGTGCTGTCATCGCCGGCGTTGCTCAGCGCCGCCCGCCAGGCTTCGGCGATGCCCGACTCCGGGCTGCACAGGAACGCGGTGCCCAGCTGCGCCGCCTGCGCGCCCAGCAATTGCGCCGCTGCGATGCCGCGCCCGTTCATGATGCCGCCCGCGGCGATCACCGGGATCTTCACCGCCGCCGCCACCTGCGGCAGCAGAGCCATCAGGCCGACGCAGGATTGCTCGATGTCGCCGAGGAAGGTCGGGCGGTGGCCGCCCGCCTCCGAGCCCGAGACGCAAACGAAGTCGGCGCCCGCCTCTTCCCAGGCGCGGGCTTCCGCCACCGTGGTGGCGGTGCCGATCACCCGCGAGCCGGCCTTCTTGAACTGTGTGACCGTGGCGCGCGGCAGCACGCCGAAGGTGAAGCTGGCCACCGGCGGCGCCGCCTCCAGCAAGGCCGCGATCTGGTCACGGTTGTTTTCGGCGAATTGGGTGGGGATCGGCGGCTCGCTCAGCCCCAGCGCTTCGCGGAACGGCCGCAGCAGGTGCTGGGCGCGCTTGAGCTCGGCAAGATCCGGGTGCTGCTCATCGAGCAGAAACAGATTGATGTTGAACGGCGCGGTGGTCTGCGCGCGGATCTGCTGCACCCGTTCGAGGATCACCGCCGGTGAAAACAGCGCCGCCGCGCACGAGCCCAGCGCACCGGCGTTGCTCACCGCCACCGCCAACGCCGGCGGCGACGCGCCGTTCATCGGCCCCTGAACGATCGGATAGCGCAGCCCAAGCTCGCGGGCAAAAGCAGAAGGTGCCGTCATCAATGTGTCTCCCTGTGCTGACTACATTCGTCTTACGGCGGCCGCGCCGCCGAACCGACCAAAAGCATAGCACCTTCTCACCGCCTGGCCGTGCAGTTAATGCTTCACCTGATGCCGGTCGAGCGACAGGAAGTGATGCACCACCGGTTTCTCCGGGCCGATGTGGAAGCGCAGCGCCTCCTGCTGCAGATCGGCGTCGGCGTGCGACACCCGCTGGTGCTGCCGCAGGTGCTCCGCCCAGGACTCCACCAGGAACCACTCCATGATGCATTCCGGATCGCCGGTGTGCTCGGTGATGCCCCAGGCGTAAGCGCCGTCGCGGCGACGCGCGCGCTCCAGCATCAGCAGCGTGCGCAAGAACTGCGGCCGATCCTGTTCGCGGATGCGGTACTCCACCTGAATCATCACCGGGCCGCGATCGTTCTCGACCGGCGTGTTGACCAGCGGCTCCGGCCAATGGTTCGACGGCTGCAGATCGGCCTCGCCGGTCGGCAAACGCAGGCGGTGGAACAGCAGCCCCGCCGCCAACAGGCCGACGCCGCCGACCAGCAGCGTGGCGGCCACGCCCAGCTCCTGCGCCACCAGCCCCCACAGCAGACTGCCTGCCGCCATCGCGCCGTTGAACACCATCAGGTAGATGGCCAGGCCGCGGCCGCGCACCCAGTTGGGCAGTACGCCCTGCGCCGCGCCGTTGAGCGTGGTCAGCGCAATGATCCAGCCGGCGCCCAGCACCAGCAGCAGCACCACCGCCAACCACTGCGGCGGCGCCAGCGACAGGGCCGCCATCACCACGGCGGTCAGCACCGCCGCCAGCAGCACCAGCCCGTCGGCGTTGAGCCGCTGGCGCAGGCGCGGCAGCGCGATCGCCCCGAGGATCGCCCCGGCGCCTACCGCCCCCAGCAGAACGCCGTAAAAACCGGCGCTGCCGCCCAGCATGCGGCGCGCCACCAGCGGCAGCAGCGCCCAGACCGAGCTGGAGAAGGCGAAGAACACCGCTGCCCGCAGCAGCACCACGTGCAGCTCACGGCTGGAACGGGCATAGCGCAGCCCGGCGCGGAAAGCGCCGAAGAAGTGTTCCGACAGGCCGCTGTCCTCGGCCTTCGGCCGCTTCCACCACAGCAGCGCCGCGATCACCAGCACATAGCTCATCACGTCCGCGCCGTAGGCCGCGCCGGCACCGAAGCTGGCCAGCAGCAGCCCGCCGGCCGCCGGGCCGATGGAGCGGGCGATGTTGATGCCGAGCGAGTTCAGCGCCACGGCGTTTTTCAGCTCGGTGCGCGGCACCAGCTCCGGCACGATCGCCTGCCAGGTCGGCCCCATCAGCGCCGCACCGATGCCGCCGACGAAGGTCAGCGCCAGCAGGTATTCCACCGTCAGCGCCCCGGTCTGCGACAGCACCAGCAGGCTGCCGCTGACGCAGGCCAGCAGAATTTGCACGAAGATCAGAAAGCGCCGCCGATCGAGGATGTCCGACAGTACCCCCGCCGGGATCGCCAGCAGGAACACCGGCAGCGTGGCGGCGGTCTGCATCAGCGCCACCGCCGAGGGGTTGCTCGACAGATCGGTGATCAGCCACGAGCTGGCGACGTCGCGCATAAAGCTGCCGACGTTGCCGAGCACCGTGGCGCCCCACAGCACCGCAAATAATGGGATTTTCAGCGGCGCGAAGCCGCCCGCCGCCGCCTTGTTTTCCGTCTGTTCAGCCATCCGTTCGCTCCTTCAAATCGTTAAATGCCACCAGCAACAGCGCACCGGCCAGCCCGAGGTGTTCAAAAAATCCGTTCATCATCTGGCCGCGCTCCGCCCCGTCGAACTGCCAGAACGGATTGGCCATCAGCGTCGCCATCAGGGTAAAACCGGCCAGCGCCAACGCGCCGAGCCAGCGATAAAAGCCGCTCAGGATCAGCGCCGACGCCGCCAGTTCCAGCAGCGTCACCAGCACGGCGAACAGCGCCGCCGGCTGCAGACCGAAGTGGGTCATCTCGGCAACCGCGCCTTCGACGTTCAGCGCCTTGACCAACCCGCCCTGGATGTAGGCGGCGCAAATGGCGAGCAGCAGCAGCCAGCGCACCGCGGGCGCATGCAGCCGCTGCGCGCAGCGGGCGGCGATAGCAGTCAGGTTCATCGCGCCCCCTTAGAACGGCGAATTCTGGATAAAGGCCAGCAGATCGGCGTTGAAGCGATCGGGATCGACCTGCGCCAAGCCGTGAGCGCCGCCGGCGTAAACGTTCAGCTCCGCCTGTTGCATAAGCTTAGCGGCTTTCAGCGCCGAGGCGCCGATCGGCACGATCTGATCGGCGTCGCCGTGCACCAGCAGCGTCGGCCTGTCGATCGCCAACAGATCGGCGGTGTAATCCACTTCGGAGAACGCGCTCACGCCGTCGTACTGCCCTTTCACGCCGCCCTGCATGGCCATCAGCCAGAAGTGGTCGATCAGCCCCGCATTGCTCTCCACCTCGTCGCAGTGGAAGCCGTAGAACGGCACCGCCAGATCTTTGAAGAACTGCGAGCGGTTGCCCGCCACGCCGCTGCGAATGCCGTCGAAGGCCGCCATGGGCGCGCCTTCCGGATTGGCCGGCGTTTGCAGCATCAGCGGCGGCACGGCGCCCACCAGCACCACCTTCGCCACCCGATCGCTGCCGTGGCGGCCGATGTAGCGCGCCACTTCGCCGCCGCCGATGGCGTGGCCGACCAGGATCAGATCGCGCAGATCCAGCGTTTCGATCAGCAGAGCCAGATCGTCGGCGTATTGGTTGATGTCGTTACCGTGCCAGGTCTGATCCGAACGGCCGTGGCCGCGGCGATCGTGGGCGATCACCCGGAACCCGCTCTGGCCGAAAAACAGCAGCTGGTTGTCCCAGGCGTCGGCGGACAGCGGCCAACCGTGGGAGAACAGGATCGGCTGGCCGCGGCCCCAATCCTTGTAGAAAATGCGCGCGCCATCGGGCGCGGTGAGGATGCTCATGACGTGTTCCCCGCTCGGTATTGAATTGGATTTTGTACCGGGTAACAGTACGGCAGGCGCAAAGGCAGTGATAACGGAATAATTTTCGCATGATCGCGAGTTTTTTTGCTGAAGAGGCCGGCGTCGCCGCCGGCGCAAAACGTCAGATGTTTTCCAGATCGATGCCGCGCGTTTTCGGGCCGAACAGCCCAATCACCAGCATCACGATCAGCATGCTGGCGACGATAAACGCGATCACCCCCAGCGAGCCGCCGTACTGCAAAATAATGCCGATGATGATGCTGCTGAACACCGTCGACAGCCGGCTGAAGGAGTAGCAGAAACCGACGGCGCGGGCGCGGATGTGGGTCGGGAAGATCTCGGATTGATAGGAGTGGTAGCTGTAGGTCAGACAGGCGTTGGACCAGGTGATGAAGAAGCCGCACAGGATCAGCCACAGCGGGTTGTTCTGCAGCGCGAACAGCGAGCCGAAGATCACCGTCACCAGGCACGACAACACGATCTGCCACTTGTTCTCCATCTTGTCGGCGTAGAAGCTGCACAGCAGCGAGCCCAGCGGGTAGGCCAGCGTGATGAAGAAAGCGTACAGCAGGCTGTGGGTGACCGAAGCGCCCTTGCCCGACAGCAGCGCCGGCAGCCAGTTGCCGAAGCCGAAGAAGCCGATGGCCTGAAAGAAATTCATCACCACCAGCATCAGCGTGCGATCGCGGTACTGCGGCGCCCAGATATCGCGAAAGCGGCCGTGCAGCGGCGCCCCCTCGGCATCGTCAGCCGGGCGCGACGGGAAGTCCGTGGCCGCCACGCCGCAGCGCCGCTCCATATCCCGCATCACCTGCCGGGCCTGCGCATAGCGCCGCTGCTGCACCAGCCAGCGCGGCGACTCCGGCAGCCCCTTTCGCACCAGCCAAATCACCAGCGAAGCCAGCGCACCGGCGATCACCACGTAGCGCCAGCCGCTCAGGCCCCAAATCGTCTGCGGCACCAGCCACCAGGACATCAGCGCCACCGCCGGCACCGACAGGAACTGCACGAAGAACGCGAAGGCAAAAGCCCGGGTGCGCAGATGCGCGGGCACCCACTCCGTCAGGTAGGTATCGATGGTCACCAGCTCAATGCCGAGCCCGACGCCCACCAGAAAGCGCAGAAAGATCACCCACTCCGCCTGCTGTTGAAACGCCAGCAGCAGCGAGAAGGCGCCATACCAGATCAGGGCGAACATGAAGGTGGCGCGGCGGCCGAAGCGATCGGCGTACGGGCTCAGCAGGCTGGCGCCGACGAACAGGCCAAGAAAAGTGGCGGAGGCGAAGGCCGCCTGGTCCGACACGCCGAAGACGCCCTGCGCGCCGGTGTGAAAAATGCCGTCGGCGATAAGGCCGGTGCTGATATAGCCGGTCTGGAACAGATCGTAGAGTTCGAAAAAGCCGCCCAGCGACAGCAGAATGATAAAGCGCCACAGGCCGGCCGACGCGGGCAAGGCGTCGATTCTGGCCGCCAAATCCCGCGCATGGATCGGCGACGCCGCTACAGAGTCACTCACCGTTAACCTCGCATTAACATTTTTGATGACTTTCTATGCTAGCGAAGCGGCGTCGGAGTTAAATTTTTAATTAGCAGACTATGAAAAAAAGTTAAGCATAAAACGCTGCAGCAGCCTGTTTTATAGCAGGAAAATGCAACCTGGGATGCCGCAGCGGCATCCCGAATCGGTGGCTTAACGGCTGGGGTGCTGCTGCAGCCGTTCGCTGCGGTAGAAACTCAGCAGGCACCAGCCGAGAGCGATCAGCGCCAGCGGCGCGGCGACGAAGCCGATGTTGCCCATGCCCAGATGCAGGCTCACCTGGTTGCCCAGCAGCGCCCCGCTGCCGATGCCGAAGTTGTACAGACCGGAGAAGATCGCCATCGCCACGTCGGTGGCGTCCGGCGCCAGGCTCAGCACTTTGGCCTGCATCGACAGGCCGATGGCCATGATCGCCATGCCCCAGAAGATGCACAGCACGGTCAGGTGGCTTTCGCTGCTGGCGGCCGGCAACAGCAGCAGCAGGCTCAAGGCCAGCAGCGCGATGGCGCCGATAAAGAAGCCGGAAGGAAAACGCTCGCTGTAGCGGCTGAACAGCAGGCTGCCGACGATGCCGGCGGCGCCGAACAGCAGCAGCATCAGCGTGGTGAAGTTCTCCGACAGCCCGGCCACGGTCTGGATAAACGGCTCGATGTAGCTGTAGGCGGTGAAGTGTGCCGTCACCACGATGACGGTCAGCATGTACAGCGCCAGCAGCGCCGGGCGTTTGAACAGCAGCGGCACGCTGGCCAGCGAACCGGAGTGCTCGCTTTTCAGCACCGGCAGCAGGCGCCACAGCAGCACCAGCGCCAGGGTGGCGCACACCGCGATGCCGATAAAGGTCATGCGCCAGCCGAGCAGCTGCCCCACCACCCGCCCGAGCGGCAGCCCGAGCACCATCGCCAGCGCGGTGCCGCCCGCCAGCAGGCTCAGCGCCTGGGCTTTCTTGCCCGGCGGCGCCACGCGGATCGCCAGCGAGGCGGTGATCGACCAGAACACCGAGTGCGCCAGCGCCACGCCGGCGCGCGAGATGACCAGCGTGGTGAAATTCCAGGCCACGGCGGTCAGCACGTGGCTGGCGATAAACAGCATGAACACGCCGATCAGCAGCTTGCGGCGCTCGATTTTGCTGGTCAGCAGCATGCACGCCAACGAGGCGGCGGCGACGATCCAGGCGTAGATGGTGATGATCAGGCCGACCTGTTCGGTTTGCATCGAGAAGCTGGCGGCGATGTCGCTCAGCAGACCGACCGGAATAAATTCGGTGGTGTTGAAGATAAAGGCCGAGACGGCGAGGATAACCACGCGCAACCAGGCGGTTGAGCGCGAAACGGCAGCGTGTTCCATGGTAAACAAAATCCGGACAGGTGCGGGCAAGTAGCGATATTTTAACCAACCGGCCCGCTAAATGCGATACGCGTCACACTTTAATTGTGTGGTTTTTTTCGCCGCATTTCGACACATTCGCAGACACACGGTTGCACAAATGCTGTGCTAATCTCTTGAAGCGTACCAATTTTTCCTGCCGCTCTTCCCCTCCGGCCGCCGCAGACGACGCGCCGCGCCGAAGAACCGCGCGCAGTGTCCATTTGGCGTTTTCTGAGGCGAGGTCATTATGTCCGCGATTTATGATTGGTCCGTGCTCGCATTGCGCAATGTATACGATCGCCGCATTCAGGGCAAGCCGGTGCTCGACAGCGCCGCGCTGTTCCCCGACGCCGAACGTTTCACCGCCCAATGGCGGCAGATCCGCGAGGAGGCGCTGACCGTCGCCCACGATCTGCACAATATTCCCCGTTTTCACGAGATCATGATCCAGCAGGAGTCGATCTCCGCCAACGACGCGCGCGACTGGCGCATGTTCATCATGAAGGCCTACGGCCAGCCGATCGCCCGCAACCTGGCGCGCTGCCCGACGCTGGCGGCGCTGATCGCCTCGTCGCCGGACGTGCTGTCCGCCTCGCTCTCCTTCCTGGCGCCCGGTAAACAGGTGCCGCCCCACCGCGGGCCGTTCCGCGGTATTCTGCGCGGCTATCTGGTGCTGGACATGCCCAAACGCGCCGACGGGGTGCCGGCGGCGGTGCTGAAAGTGGACGGCCGCGAATACCGGCTGCACGAGGGGGAGTTCATGCTGTGGGACGATACCTTCGAACACGAGGTGTGGAACGACAGCGCGCAGGTGCGCACCGTGCTGCTGCTGGATATCCGCCGCCGCGACATGCCCGGCGGGCTGCGGCTGCTCTCCAGCGCCATCATCGCCCTGGTGCGGCTGAACGTGCGCTGGATGCAGCGCCAGTTCTGAACGCGGGCCTCCCTGCCCAAAGGGCGGCGCTCAGCCGCCGCCCAGATAGGCCTTTCTCACCTCCGGATCGTTCAACAGCGCCTGCCCGCTGCCGGTGAGGCGGATCTGGCCGTTGACCATCACATAGCCGCGATCGGACAGCTTCAGCGCGTGGTTGGCGTTCTGCTCCACCAGAAACAGCGTCATGCCGCTGCGGGTCAGCTCGCGCAGCACGCCGAAGATCTGCCGCACCACGATCGGCGCCAGCCCCAGGCTCGGCTCGTCCAACAGCAACAGCTTCGGCCGGCTCATCAGCGCACGGGCGATCGCCAGCATCTGCTGCTCACCGCCGGACAGGGTCATCGCCCGCTGGTTGCGCCGCTCCTTGAGGCGCGGAAACAGCTCGAACATGCGCGGCAAATCCTCTTCCAGATAGCGGTTGCCGACGGTGATGGTGCCCATCAGCAGGTTCTCCTCCACGCTCATGTCCGGGAAGATGCGCCGTCCTTCCGGTGCCTGCGCGATGCCGCCGGCCGCCACGTAGTGCGTGGAGCGGCGGCTGATGTCCTCGCCGCCAAACAGGATCTGCCCGCCGGCGATGCGCGGCTGGCCGAAGATCGACATCAACAGCGTGGATTTGCCCGCGCCGTTGGCGCCGATCAGCGCCACCGTCTCCCCGGCGTTGACCTGCAGCGACACCTGGCGCAGCGCCTGGATCGGCCCGTAAAACACGTCCACTTCGCGAAATTCCAGCATCGCTTCGCTCATCCCGCCAGCTCCTCTTCGTCCGCGCCCAGGTAGGCGGCGATCACCGCCTCATTGTGCTGGATCTCCTGCGGCGTACCGCGGGCGATCACGTCGCCGTGATCGAGCACGATCACCCGATCGGAGATCTCCATCACCATGCCCATGTCATGCTCGATCAGCAGCACCGTGATGCCGTGATGCTGGCGCAGAAAACGGATGATGCGGCTCAGCGTGGCCGTTTCCACCGGGTTCAGCCCGGCGGCCGGCTCATCGAGGCAGATCATCTCCGGCGCGGTGCACATGGCGCGCGCGATCTCCAGCCGCCGCTGCTGGCCGTAGGATATCTCCCCCGCCAGCCGGTTGGCGCAGTCCACCAGATCCACCACCTCCAGCCAGTAGAAGGCGTGATCCAGCGCGGCGCTCTCCGCCCGGCGGTAGCCCGGCGTATTCAGCACCCCGGCGATCAGGTTGCGGTTGCTCTGCATGTGCTGCGCCACCAGCAGGTTCTCCACCACCGACATTTCGCGGAACAGGCGGATATTCTGGAAGGTACGCGCCAGCCCGGCGCGGTTGACCAGGTGGGTGCCGCCGAACATCTTGTAATAGAGGCGCGAGCCGAGCCGCTTCGGGCGTATCCAGTCGCCGGCGCGAAACTTCTGCCCCAGCACCTGGATCACGTCGGTCGGCCGCTTGTGGGTATTGAGCAGGATCGCGCCGCCGCTGGCGCGGTAAAAGCCGGTCAGGCAGTTGAACACCGTGGTCTTGCCGGCGCCGTTGGGGCCAATCAGGGCGGTGATGGAGCCGCGCTCCACCTCCAGATTGACGTCGTTCAGCGCCTTGATGCCGCCAAAGCGCATCATCAGGTGCTCCACCCGCAAAATGGCGTCGCTCATGGCGCCACCCCCTTGCGTTCGGCGAAGCTGGCGCGGCTGATGCGCACCAGCCCGCGCGGCCGCCAGATCATCATCGCCACCATCAGCACGCCGAACAGCAGCACCCGGTATTCCGCGAAACTGCGCAGCAGCTCCGGCGCCACCGTCAGCACGAAGGCCGCCAGCACCACGCCGAGGGTGGAGCCCATGCCACCCAGCACCACGATCGCCAGGATCAGCGCCGATTCGAAGAAGGTGAACGAGGTCGGATTGACGAAGCCCTGATAGGTGGCGAAAAACACCCCCGCCAGCCCGGCGGTGGAGGCACCCAGCATAAACGCCGACAGCTTCACCAGCACGTGATTGAGCCCGAGAGAGCGGCAGGCGATCTCATCCTCGCGCAGCGCCTCCCAGGCGCGGCCGATCGGCATGCGCGTCTGATCTGACGTGAGATATTTAAAAGGGAAACGTGAGATAAATGTGGATCTACCTGGGACAAACTGGATCAATCTGGGACGAATGATTGAAATTAGTTTTCATATAGTGAAACTGATAACAGCCCTTCAAAAGGGGAAAATTGGCAACAACAGTTTAGTTATCATTTGCCCTGTACTGTTTTGCTAAACGTCAAAAACTGCTGGCGGCAGTGGATTAATCATCACCTATACTCTTGCCTGGGAGACCGCCAATTGTCGCGCTGGTCGCGACGGTGCGCGATGAATATTAACGCAGATATCCTGGCGGTCAATCACATCAACGTCTCCACTAAACTCCGTTTCAAATGCCGCATGACTGTATAGCGTCAGCGCGACCACCTGCTGGTCGGATACACCAATAACGGCGGTACTCTTGTTGGTGTAGCGCTTAAAACTTGCCAGCATTTCGGCGATGATCTGCTCGAGCTTGTCAGGGTCGGCAAGTTCCGCCTGCCGCACTGTCTTCATGCCTCGTAACGGCACCATACCGCCTCCTGTAAGCCTGAAATAAAAAAGATGAGCAAGATTAATGCTCATCTTCATTGTTCGCCTGGGGCGGTCGGCAGCAAAATCAACGCTTTTAATAAGCCTACCCGTAATCATCGAACAGGCCAGGCTGGCGATCGTCAGGTTTTTCCGCGTTATGGCGTGATCGCACGTAAGCAGACTGGCCATGCAGATGACTGGAAACGTGGTTGGCGATCTGCTCACCCAGCCAGTGGGCCCTGTCCTCGTCCATGCCGGTCTGCTCACTGATGAGAGCCGCCGAGTAATCCATGATGTCGGCCAGCACCAGCAGGCGGGTTCGCATGAAGTCGCTCAACGCCAGCTCGTCGCCCGGCAGTTCGTTAAACATGTCGGCCTGGTGGCGGTTAATATAGTCCTTCCGCATGCGCTTTACCACCGAGTAGATCCACTGGATGGAGCATTCGAACTTCTTGGCCAGCTGCGAGTGGTTGTCGCCAGTGAATTCATCAAAGATGCGCCGGTAGCGCTGCAGGTTGATGTAGCGTTGCCCCTTGGGGATCTGGATGGTGCTGTTGCCCCAGGCGAACGTCAGCCGCTCTACCAGCGCTGACGCCACACTCTGCGCCTCCTGTTGAGGCAGACGCGCCTGGTGCAGCAGAACATGCACCACCGCGTCCGCCACGCCCTTCATCAGCTCATCTTGCGTTGCGGTTCCCATGTTTACCCCCGGTCAGCGCCCGTTTTTGCCACTGTTTGAGCATTTCTATAACGCCGCTGGCCTGCTCCGGGGTCAGCCATTGCAGGCGGTCAACGGCCGTCATCTTGCGGATAAACGCCTGCAAGGCCGCCTCGGTGCGGTCATGCACAATGCCCTGGTCATGCATTTCCAGCCACAGGGCGCGGATTTTGCCGGCTTGCGGGAAGTCCGCGACCGGTGGCGTAGGCGCCGCCCGGGCCTTGCGCGGTGGTTTGGGCTTCCAGCCTCGCCGTTTCATGCTGTCCAGCACGCGCCCCAACTGCATGACGTCCATATCACGCGTAGACGTTTTGCCGGAGTTCGACCGCAGCATTTCACGGTAGGTATCGTCGTCCAACTTCAGCTGTTGGCTGGCGATATGAATAAGCTGAATCAGTTTGGCCTTAGTCATAGTTCTGCTCCTCCGGGCGCGCCGTCGCCGGCTGCGCCTGTTTGCGAGGGATAAACCGGTGAACGAGCGCACCACAGAGTGCGCCCAGGATAAAAGCAACAAGCACCGCCATCATGACAGCGCCTCGGCGCTCAGTTCCGGGTGCTTCCCGTCAAGCAGGGTAACGCGTTCAATCGGGTAATTGATGAACCGGCGTTTGCCCTCAAGCACGATCTCTACCCGATCGCCAACAGAGAATTGACCGTTCGATACGGGCTTTCCGCGCCATATCCAGTTCTGAAACGGTCCGGCCTTAACAATCTGACCGCCCTGGACAATGAACCAGAGGAAGTCCTGACCGTGATCGGCCAGGTCCAGGCGAACAGCTACGCTATCTTTTGACATAAGTCACCTCCAGTTGGTTGGATGGGCATTTCTTGCACTCAAGAGCATTTAGCGCGATATGCGCCAGGGTTACGGTATCCGGTGTTTTGTGGTTATCACCAAATTTTGCTATTAACCATTCATCATGTGCGATGAGACTCTGCGCATGTTTGATTAGCCGTTTTCTTAAAATTGTGTTCATGGGTCAGTCCTTAGCTGCGCAAACACCGCGTAGTTTAAGTTCGCCATCATTAAGACGCTTAATGGCCGCAAAAGCGGCTTTGCATGCACGCTCACTGTTAAACTCCTGAACGTTAACCTGCAGCGTGGGCTGGCTGGCATCACTTAACGTGATTGAGTAAGGTGACGACATCCAAAAAATGAGTACCCACATATCATTCTCCATCGGCTAAATCAGTGTTCTGCGGCATAAGCTACCCCCAGACGGTCGGCCAGGCGCTGCAGCTTCTCGGCCTTGCGGGCATCAATCAGCGCGACCATGCCGGTCTGCCGAAACTGAGCGATAAGAATTTCAACATCGGCGATTTCACCCGCCAGTCGGCGTTCGAGCGTACAGTGGTTCAGCGCGCGACACGCTTCTGCCGACAGCTCGCTGGCCTCTTCGGCAAGTTTGCAAAGCTGCGCGTCGTAGCCATACTGGCGCATGGCTTCTGCGTAGAGTTCGGTTTCAGTCATCGTTAGCCTCGCGATTGATGGGCTCCAAATCGCTATTCGCCAGAGCGGTGGCGTACTGTTGCCCGCACACGGGGCAGGCCAGCACCAGGTCAATGATCCAGTCGCCTAACTCCGGCGTCCGGGTCACATTGGCCTGAACCAGCGCCAGTCTTTCGACCGGCGCGTTGCAGCGTGGATTGCGGCAGTTAATTGTCATGGCGCACCTCACCAGCCAGGCGCGCGTCAATAAGTGCGGTAATGGCTTCAAGCTCTACAGCCGCACTATTGAACTCGATGCGTGCAGTAGCCAAACGGCCTTCTTCAGCCAGGCGCATGGCGCGGTTGATGCGTTTTTCCACCTTGCGGCGCTGGCGCTGAATTTGGGGGTAAATCATTTGGTCACCTCCTGCTCAAACGGCGCGATATTAAAGACCTCCTTGCCATCGTTAATTACGATGCCCTTGATATCTTTCACGGCGGCTTTATCCGAGAGAATGGCGTTTTTATTAATGGATTCCTTGGTCAAAATAAATCGGGATAATTTGAGGCGTTTTAGTGTTTCCATTACTACCTCTGCCCCCTTGATGGTGACTGACGGGTTGCCTTTGCGCCAGCTCACCTCGCCGGTGATAAGGTTGGCGGTCTTGGTCTTGCCTCCCTGTGTCAACGTGTCGCGGTTGACCTCACACCAGGCTTGAACGCCAGCCTGCAGCGTTGACAGTTGAGCGCTCAGCGCTTCAATGACGGGTGCATGCTGGTTGGTGATCCGGCCGATGCAGTCATTCATTTCGGTTTCGATGCGGGTTATTTCGCGCTGGATATCGCCAATTTGTTTGATGCCGGAAATAACTTCGTCCCGGGTTTGTGGCGCATACGAAGCCGCCGCCGCTTTAAGCGACTTTTTGCCTTTTGCCATTTTTAATAACCTTTTATTAAAGTGAGAATAATTGCTCTAAATAATTACAACGTCATTGTGTTTGTTATCTGACCTCCCAACTCACGCGACAATCCGCATCCTGGAATTGCCAACGCTCAAACCGTCCGCCGGCATCCACGCCCTGGGCATAACGTACCGCCTGACCGTTTTCCTGCTTACGGCGGCAGAGGGTATCCGGCAGCACAGTATTGGTGGCGCGGGTACTGCTACTGAGTTCGACGCGCTCGACCACAAACCCCTGAGCCGTCAGGCGGGCCAGCGCCTTGCCGGCGGCAGCCAGCTGTTTCTGCAGACGGGTGGTGTGACAGGGAATAACAAATCGGTGCTGTTTCATCGGGCTACCTCGCTGACATGCATTTCGCTGTAGTGAATTGACGGCGCGTCGCAGTTGATGATGGTTATCCCGCAGCTGCCGTCCAGCGGCGGCCAGCCCTTAACATGACCGTGCATGAATTGGTCGTAGAGCCCGGCCTGCAGCCAGTCGTCGTTCATGGCCTGGCTGAAGCAGTGGGCACCGAGCATTTTCAGCACCGTCAGCAGCAGGTCGCCGTCGTTTTCCGCCAGGCGTTCGTCGGCATGGTCGAAAGCGTCATTGATGCCAAACAGCGTGTCGAGAGTGCATACCGCCGGGTCAATCTCGACGGTCAGTACCGGGCTGTCTTCGTGAGCTTCCCAGATAATGTCGTACCACTTGATGGTGTTCATGGCTTCATTTCCCTGTCAGTTTGATAACGTTGGCATCCACACGCGGTATGTCGTCTCTGGCGGCCATATTCATGGCGGCGGTCACCAGGTTGGCGATGGCCAGCGGGTATAGCAGACTGACGGTTTCCCTTCCGCCATTGCGGCTCAGGCACAACCGGTTGCGGATTTCGTTGATGGCACTGGCGTCCAGCACCTTGCCGACGTCACCGCCGACGCGCTGGAACTTGAACGCCAGGAAAGCCTCGAGGTTGTCGCCCAGGTGCGGCAGGTTGACCACTTCGCAGCGCTGAACCACCTCTCGCACGGCGGCGTTGCGCCCGGAGAGACTGAGCTCAAGTTCGGGCTGACCAATCAGGATGATGGACAGCAGCTTGCGGTGGCCGTCTTCCAGCTCCAGAAAGCGCTTCAGGTGTTTGAGTGTCGGTTGTGGCAGGGAATGTGCCTCTTCAATAATCAGCACGTGAGCGTTATCTCTACCGCCGGCGCTGCTGGCGCGCGCGTTCTCTTTGAGCACCCGATGCACCTGGCTGAAGCGGGCTTCACGCGACAGTTTCGGCCGCTCGGTGGGGGCCACTTCGCGAATAATGGCCTCGGCGATGCTGGCGGCCTTCAGCGTCTGCCCGGTGCGGTCGTTGTCTTCCATGGCCAGCACGTAAGGCTCAATCACCGTAATGTCGTCACCGCTGTTGCGGATGCGGTCAATCAGGTCGCGGCGCAGGGTAGACTTGCCCGAACCGGATTCACCGACTATCGCAAGAAGGCCCCCGAAACGCGCGGTCTGGTACATCGCCTCGCGCACGTAGTGAATATCGGGCGACTTGTACACGTCGTCGGATGAGCGCAGCGCGTAGTCGTCGAAGGGGCTACGCATAAGATTAAAATGTTTCTTTGCTGCTGGTGTCAGCACCTGTTTTCTGAGTATCATATCGTCGTCCTCATGGATGATGGATGAATAGGAAGAAGCAGTACCGGTACGGGAAGGCGTTTCGCTTTCCCGTACCACCTCAAAACACCCCGCCGTGGTCATGCCCTGTTTTTCCAGTACCGTGCAAATCCGTTCCCTGACGGCGTCGCTTTCCTGTTTCGGCCACTGGTTATGGTTGACAATTTGCGCCAGTGCAGCC
>NZ_JBZXDO010000040.1:0-30596 GCF_058725505.1 Serratia sp. A07 | reverse complement strand
AACATGGTTGTCACCCTGATTCACCCAATCGCGATGGACGACGGTCTGCGTTTCGCAATCCGTGAAGGCGGCCGTACCGTTGGCGCTGGTGTTGTTGCTAAAGTTATCGCTTAATCGCTGATAAAGTTTGACGCGACACGCGGTAAAAGGGCATCATTTGATGCCCTTTTTCTACGCTGTGAACTAGAACCTATCTCATCAGCGATTTTGCAGTCATAATCATTGGTGAGATGGGCTCTTAAACCGTATTGACTGAAATACGTCATAGCGTAAAACACCGGGATAGCGCTGAAGCGGTATCCGATCGGTTTGGTTTGCCTCGCAATGCGAGGCAAAGTTGTTTGTTCTGAATCATCATTGTGACAGGTTGGTTTATGAGTGCGAATACCGAGGCTCAAGGGAGCGGACGCGGCCTGGAAGCGGCAAAGTGGCTGATCGTCGCCGTTCTGTTGGTTGTGGCTATTGTCGGTAACTATTACTACCGTGATTTAAGCCTGCCATTGCGCGCGCTGGCAGTTGTGCTGATCATCGCCGTTGCAGGTGCAGTGGCTCTGATGACCACCAAAGGCAAAGCCACCGTTGCGTTTGCCCGCGAAGCGCGTACCGAAGTACGTAAAGTGATTTGGCCAACTCGTCAGGAAACGCTACACACCACGTTGATCGTTGCCGCGGTAACCGCCGTGATGTCACTGATTCTGTGGGGGCTGGATGGTATTCTGGTCCGTCTGGTGTCGTATATTACTGGCCAGAGGTTCTAAAATGTCTGAAGCTCCAAAAAAACGTTGGTACGTCGTTCAGGCGTTTTCCGGTTTTGAAGGTCGCGTAGCACAATCGCTGCGTGAACACATCAAACTGCACGATATGGAAGAGCTGTTCGGCGAAGTGATGGTGCCTACGGAGGAAGTGGTTGAAATCCGTGGCGGCCAGCGTCGCAAGAGCGAGCGTAAGTTCTTCCCTGGCTACGTGCTGGTGCAGATGGTGATGAATGACGCCAGCTGGCACCTGGTGCGCAGCGTACCGCGCGTCATGGGGTTCATCGGCGGTACGTCTGACCGTCCTGCGCCAATCAGCGATAAAGAAGTTGATGCGATCATGAACCGCCTGCAGCAGGTTGGTGACAAGCCGCGTCCGAAAACGCTGTTCGAACCGGGCGAGCTGGTGCGCGTCAACGACGGCCCGTTTGCCGATTTCAACGGTGTGGTCGAAGAAGTCGATTACGAGAAGAGCCGCCTGAAAGTTTCCGTTTCCATCTTTGGCCGTGCAACGCCGGTGGAACTGGACTTCAGCCAGGTTGAGAAAGGCTGATCGAATAATCAGCAATGAGTGGCGCGTTGCCGCTTGTCAAAGGCGCGAAATTGAACTACAATTTCGCGCCTTTTGTTTTTAGATGCCTTGCCTGATGCATGTTGGGCGGGGTGAAACACGGGGAGCCTCTTACGAGGCGATACTACCCAAACCGAGGAAATTTAAATGGCTAAGAAAGTACAAGCCTACGTCAAGCTGCAAGTTGCAGCTGGTATGGCGAACCCGAGCCCACCAGTGGGTCCAGCTCTGGGTCAGCAGGGCGTTAACATCATGGAATTCTGTAAGGCATTCAACGCTAAGACTGACAGCGTTGAAAAAGGTCTGCCGATTCCGGTTGTTATCACCGTTTATTCTGATCGCTCCTTCACTTTCGTTACCAAAACCCCGCCAGCAGCAGTTCTGCTGAAAAAAGCGGCTGGTATCAAGTCTGGTTCCGGTAAGCCGAACAAAGACAAAGTAGGTAAAGTGACCCGTGCTCAGGTACGTGAAATCGCAGAAACCAAAGCTGCGGACATGACTGGTTCTGACGTTGAAGCGATGACTCGCTCCATCGAAGGTACTGCTCGTTCCATGGGCCTGGTAGTGGAGGATTAAGAGATGGCTAAGCTGACCAAGCGCATGCGCGTGATCCGTGACAAAGTTGATGCTACTAAACAGTATGACATCACTGAAGCTGTTGCTCTGCTGAAAGAGCTGGCCACCGCTAAATTCGTAGAAAGCGTTGACGTTGCCGTTAACCTCGGCATCGACGCTCGTAAATCTGACCAAAACGTTCGTGGCGCTACCGTTCTGCCACACGGCACCGGTCGTTCCGTTCGCGTTGCCGTATTTGCCCAAGGCGCTAACGCTGAAGCAGCGAAAGCTGCCGGCGCAGAGCTGGTAGGTATGGACGATCTGGCTGACCAGATCAAGAAAGGCGAAATGAACTTCGACGTTGTTATTGCTTCCCCGGATGCAATGCGCGTTGTTGGTCAACTGGGCCAGATCCTGGGTCCACGCGGCCTGATGCCAAACCCGAAAGTGGGTACCGTTACTCCGAACGTTGCTGAAGCAGTGAAAAACGCTAAAGCAGGTCAGGTTCGCTACCGTAACGACAAAAACGGCATCATCCATACCACTATCGGTAAGGTTGATTTCGACGCAGACAAACTGAAAGAAAACCTGGAAGCCCTGCTGGTTGCGCTGAAAAAAGCAAAACCTTCTCAGGCGAAAGGCATGTACATCAAGAAAGTTAGCCTCTCCACCACCATGGGTGCTGGCGTTGCTATCGATCAGAGCGGTCTGTCTGCTGCAGCGAACTAATCGCATTTGCGATTATCGCTTTGACTTGGGGCCAAGATTTGTCTAGAATCTTATGCCCCAAGGTTTTGCTATTGGCTATGCCGTAGGCAAAACAAAGATTTTTCGGTTGGAGCCTGGCCTATCCAGGCCTCCGTCCAAGACCGCAGGTGTATCGCAAGATACTTAATCCTTCCTGCGTAGACGGTGACAGAGCCTAAGAAAATTTTTCTTTTTTATAAAAGAATGTCTTTGCTGGATTCTGCTCACCGTGTTAAGCCGCTCGGCGTGGCGTTTTACAAAGCGCCGAGTGAAGTGAGTTCCGGGGGATTTTCCCCGGCTAATCCAGGAGCAAAAAGCTAATGGCATTAAATCTTCAAGACAAACAAGCGATTGTTGCTGAAGTCAGCGAAGTAGCCAAAGGCGCGCTGTCTGCGGTTGTTGCGGATTCCCGCGGCGTTACCGTAGATAAAATGACTGAACTGCGTAAAGCAGGTCGTGAAGCTGGCGTTTACATGCGTGTTGTTCGCAACACCCTGATGCGTCGCGTAGTTGAAGGCACTCCATTCGAATGCCTGAAAGACACGTTTGTCGGTCCTACCTTGATTGCATTCTCTCACGAACACCCGGGCGCTGCTGCTCGTCTGTTCAAAGAGTTCGCGAAAGCGAATGCAAAATTCGAGGTTAAAGCTGCGGCCTTTGAAGGTGAGCTGATCCCAGCGGCGCAAATCGACCGCCTGGCGACGCTGCCAACTTACGAAGAAGCGATCGCACGCCTGATGGCAACCATGAAAGAAGCCGCTGCCGGCAAACTGGTTCGCACTCTGGCTGCAGTACGCGATCAGAAAGAAGCGGCGTAAGCCACTCTTTCTTAGCCTTTGCTAACGTATTTAAACTATTTCTGAATTTTAGGAACAATTGTTATGTCTATCACTAAAGACCAAATCCTGGAAGCAGTTGCCGCTATGTCCGTAATGGACGTTGTTGAACTGGTTTCCGCTATGGAAGAAAAATTCGGCGTTTCTGCTGCTGCTGCTGTAGCTGTTGCTGCTGGCCCAGCTGAAGCTGCTGAAGAGAAAACTGAATTCGACGTTATCCTGAAAGCTGCAGGCGCTAACAAAGTTGCTGTTATCAAAGCAGTACGTGGCGCTACCGGCCTGGGTCTGAAAGAAGCTAAAGACCTGGTTGAATCTGCTCCAGCCGCTCTGAAAGAAGGCGTGAGCAAAGATGACGCAGAAGCTCTGAAAAAATCTCTGGAAGAAGCTGGCGCAGAAGTTGAAGTTAAATAAGCCAACCTTTCCGGTTGCAGCCTAGTCTTTTAGGCTGATGGCTGGTGACTTTTTAGTCACCAGCCTTTTTGCGCTGTAGGGCGCCAGTAGCGTTTCACACTGTTTGGCTGCTGGTTTCGCCTCCCAATGTTTGTTTCTATTGACGACTTAATATACCGCGGTCTTTGCACTACCAGGAGTTCTGGGGGAAGACGCGATGAAATGGTTTAAGCGTGATAGCAAGAGACATTGCGGAAAGTGTTCCCGCTTTCCGGTCGACAAAACGGTGTTGCATGAACTGTCCCTAATCGGACGGACAGATTGGGTCACTGATCAGCGAGCTGAGGAACCCTATGGTTTACTCCTATACCGAGAAAAAACGTATTCGTAAGGATTTTGGTAAACGTCCACAAGTGCTGGACATACCATATCTCCTTTCTATCCAGCTTGACTCGTTCCAGAAGTTTATCGAGCAAGATCCAGAAGGGCAGTACGGCCTTGAAGCCGCATTCCGTTCTGTTTTCCCTATCCAGAGCTACAGTGGCAATTCGGAGCTGCAATACGTTAGCTACCGTCTTGGTGAGCCGGTCTTCGACGTCAAAGAGTGCCAGATCCGTGGTGTGACGTTCTCTGCACCGCTGCGCGTAAAACTGCGCCTGGTTATCTATGAGCGCGAAGCGCCTGAAGGTACGGTCAAAGACATCAAGGAACAAGAAGTCTACATGGGCGAAATTCCGCTCATGACCGAAAACGGCACCTTTGTGATCAACGGTACTGAGAGGGTTATCGTATCTCAGTTGCACCGTAGTCCTGGCGTATTCTTCGACAGCGATAAGGGTAAAACCCACTCCTCGGGTAAAGTGCTGTACAACGCACGCATCATCCCTTACCGCGGTTCATGGTTGGACTTCGAGTTCGATCCGAAAGACAACCTGTTCGTGCGTATCGACCGTCGCCGCAAACTGCCTGCGACCATCATTCTGCGCGCGCTGAACTACACCACTGAACAGATCCTCGACCTGTTCTTTGACAAGATCGTCTTCGAAATCCGCGACAACAAGCTGCAGATGGAGCTGGTGCCAGAGCGCCTGCGTGGTGAGACCGCTTCGTTCGACATCGAAGCCAACGGCAAGATCTACGTAGAGAAAGGCCGTCGCATCACCGCTCGTCATATCCGTCAGCTGGAAAAAGACGACATTCAGAGCATTGAAGTACCGGTAGAGTACATCGCGGGCAAAGTGGTCGCGAAAGACTATATCGATACCAATACCGGCGAACTGATCTGCGCAGCCAACATGGAGCTGTCGCTGGATCTGCTGGCCAAGCTGAGCCAGTCCGGCCACAAGCGCATCGAAACGCTGTTCACCAACGATCTGGATCACGGCGCGTACATCTCTGAAACGCTGCGTGTCGATCCGACCAACGATCGTCTGAGCTCGCTGGTAGAAATCTACCGCATGATGCGCCCTGGTGAGCCGCCAACGCGCGAAGCTGCCGAAAGCCTGTTCGAGAACCTGTTCTTCTCCGAAGACCGCTACGATCTGTCCGCGGTGGGTCGCATGAAGTTCAACCGTTCTCTGCTGCGCGACGAGATCGAAGGTTCGGGCATCCTGAGCAAAGACGACATCATCGAAGTGATGAAGAAGCTCATCGATATCCGTAACGGCAAGGGCGAAGTGGACGATATCGACCACTTGGGCAACCGTCGTATCCGCTCCGTCGGCGAAATGGCCGAGAACCAGTTCCGCGTAGGTCTGGTGCGTGTTGAGCGTGCGGTGAAAGAGCGTCTGTCTCTGGGCGATCTGGATACCCTGATGCCTCAGGACATGATCAACGCCAAGCCGATTTCGGCGGCGGTGAAAGAGTTCTTCGGCTCCAGCCAGCTGTCCCAGTTCATGGACCAGAACAACCCGTTGTCCGAGATCACGCACAAGCGTCGTATCTCCGCACTGGGCCCGGGCGGTCTGACCCGTGAGCGCGCCGGCTTTGAAGTTCGAGACGTACACCCGACCCACTACGGCCGTGTGTGCCCAATCGAAACGCCGGAAGGTCCAAACATCGGTCTGATCAACTCCCTGTCCGTGTACGCACAGACTAACGATTATGGCTTCCTGGAAACCCCGTACCGCCGCGTGCGTGACGGCGTGGTGACCGATGAAATCAACTACCTGTCTGCTATTGAAGAAGGCAACTTCGTTATCGCCCAGGCGAACTCCAACCTGGATGAAGAAGGCCGCTTCGTAGAAGACCTGGTCACCTGTCGTAGCAAAGGCGAATCAAGCCTGTTCAGCCGCGACCAGGTTGACTACATGGACGTATCCACCCAACAGGTTGTTTCCGTTGGTGCTTCACTGATTCCATTCCTGGAACACGATGACGCCAACCGTGCATTGATGGGTGCGAACATGCAACGTCAGGCCGTACCAACCCTGCGCGCTGACAAGCCGCTGGTCGGTACCGGTATGGAACGCGCTGTAGCGGTTGACTCCGGCGTAACCGCCGTTGCCAAACGCGGCGGTGTGATCCAGTACGTGGATGCTTCCCGTATCGTTATCAAAGTTAACGAAGACGAGATGTACCCGGGCGAAGCAGGTATCGATATTTACAACCTGACCAAGTACACCCGTTCTAACCAGAACACCTGCATCAACCAGATGCCGTGTGTGAATCTGGGTGAGCCAATCGAGCGCGGCGACGTGCTGGCGGATGGCCCATCGACAGACCTGGGCGAACTGGCACTGGGCCAGAACATGCGCGTAGCGTTCATGCCTTGGAACGGCTACAACTTCGAAGACTCCATCTTGGTCTCCGAGCGCGTGGTGCAGGAAGATCGCTTCACCACCATCCACATTCAGGAACTGGCGTGCGTGTCTCGCGACACCAAGCTGGGGCCTGAAGAGATCACCGCCGACATCCCTAACGTGGGTGAAGCTGCGCTCTCCAAGCTGGATGAATCCGGTATCGTGTATATCGGTGCTGAAGTGACCGGCGGTGACATTCTGGTCGGTAAGGTAACGCCTAAAGGCGAAACCCAGCTGACGCCGGAAGAGAAACTGCTGCGTGCGATCTTCGGTGAGAAAGCGTCTGACGTTAAAGACTCTTCTCTGCGTGTACCGAACGGCGTTTCCGGTACGGTTATCGACGTGCAGGTCTTCACCCGCGATGGCGTGGAAAAAGACAAGCGTGCGTTGGAAATCGAAGAGATGCAGCTGAAGCAGGCGAAGAAAGACCTGACGGAAGAACTGCAGATCCTGGAAGCCGGCCTGTTTGCACGTATCCACGCGGTGCTGGTTGCCGGTGGCATCGAAGCCGACAAGCTGAGCAAGCTGCCGCGCGATCGCTGGCTGGAACTGGGCCTGACCGACGAAGAGAAGCAAAACCAGCTGGAGCAGCTGGCTGAGCAGTACGACGAACTGAAATCCGACTTCGAGAAGAAGCTGGAAGCCAAGCGTCGTAAGATCACTCAGGGCGACGATCTGGCGCCGGGCGTGCTGAAAATCGTCAAGGTTTATCTGGCCGTTAAGCGTCAGATCCAACCGGGTGACAAGATGGCGGGCCGCCACGGTAACAAGGGTGTTATCTCCAAGATCAACCCGATCGAAGATATGCCTTACGATGAAAACGGCACGCCGGTAGACATCGTACTGAACCCGCTGGGCGTACCATCACGTATGAACATCGGTCAGATCCTGGAAACCCACCTGGGTATGGCTGCGAAAGGCATCGGTGAGAAAATCAACCAGATGCTGAAGCAGCAGCAGGAAGTGGCCAAGCTGCGTGAGTTCATCCAGAAGGCCTACGATCTGGGCGACGACGTTTGCCAGAAAGTTGACCTGAACACCTTCAGCGACGACGAAGTGCTGCGTCTGGCAGAGAACCTGAAAAAAGGTATGCCGATCGCAACGCCGGTGTTTGACGGTGCGAAAGAGACTGAAATCAAGAAGCTGCTGGAAATGGGCGGTATCCCGACCTCCGGTCAGATCACGCTGTTCGATGGCCGTACCGGTGAGCAATTCGAGCGCCAGGTTACTGTCGGCTATATGTACATGCTGAAACTGAACCACTTGGTTGACGATAAAATGCACGCCCGTTCAACCGGTTCTTACAGCTTGGTTACTCAGCAACCTCTGGGTGGTAAAGCGCAGTTCGGTGGTCAACGCTTCGGTGAGATGGAAGTGTGGGCACTGGAAGCATACGGCGCGGCTTATACCCTGCAGGAAATGCTCACCGTTAAGTCGGATGACGTTAACGGCCGTACCAAGATGTACAAAAACATCGTGGATGGCGACCACCGGATGGAGCCAGGCATGCCGGAATCCTTCAACGTACTGTTGAAAGAAATCCGCTCGCTCGGCATCAACATCGAACTGGAAGACGAGTAATCGTCACTCCGGCTCAGGCTCCCCGCCTAAGGGAGCCTGAGGGTGGTTGTTCAGGTCACACGGGTACCTACTGCGGTTGTGGGTACCCAACAGGTTTAACTCCGACAGGAGCCAATCCGTGAAAGACTTATTGAAGTTTCTGAAAGCGCAAACTAAGACCGAAGAGTTTGATGCGATCAAGATTGCTCTGGCCTCGCCAGACATGATCCGTTCGTGGTCGTTCGGTGAAGTTAAGAAGCCGGAAACCATTAACTACCGTACGTTCAAACCAGAGCGTGACGGCCTTTTCTGCGCCCGTATCTTCGGGCCGGTAAAAGATTACGAGTGCCTGTGCGGTAAGTACAAGCGCTTGAAACACCGCGGCGTGATCTGTGAGAAGTGCGGCGTTGAAGTGACCCAGACCAAAGTGCGTCGTGAGCGCATGGGCCACATCGAGCTGGCTTCGCCGACCGCGCACATCTGGTTCCTGAAATCGCTGCCATCCCGCATCGGTTTGCTGCTGGATATGCCGCTGCGTGACATCGAACGCGTACTGTACTTCGAATCCTATGTGGTGGTCGAAGGCGGTATGACCAACCTCGAGCGCCGTCAGATCCTGACTGAAGAGCAGTATCTGGACGCGCTGGAAGAGTTCGGTGACGAATTCGACGCCAAGATGGGTGCGGAGGCTATTCAGGCCCTGTTGAAAAACATGGATCTGGAAGCCGAGTGCGAGCAGCTGCGTGAAGAGCTGAACGAAACCAACTCCGAAACCAAGCGCAAGAAGCTGACCAAGCGTATCAAGCTGCTGGAAGCGTTCGTACAGTCTGGTAACAAGCCAGAGTGGATGATCCTGACCGTGCTGCCGGTACTGCCGCCGGATCTGCGCCCGCTGGTTCCGCTGGATGGCGGTCGTTTCGCGACCTCGGATCTGAACGATCTGTATCGCCGCGTGATCAACCGTAACAACCGTCTGAAACGCCTGCTGGATCTGGCTGCGCCTGACATCATCGTGCGCAACGAAAAGCGTATGCTGCAAGAAGCGGTAGACGCCCTGCTGGATAACGGCCGTCGCGGTCGTGCCATCACCGGTTCCAACAAACGTCCTCTGAAATCTTTGGCCGACATGATCAAAGGTAAGCAGGGTCGTTTCCGTCAGAACCTGCTCGGTAAACGCGTTGACTACTCCGGCCGTTCCGTAATCACCGTAGGTCCATACCTGCGTCTGCATCAGTGCGGTCTGCCTAAGAAGATGGCGCTGGAGTTGTTCAAACCGTTCATCTACGGCAAGTTGGAGCTGCGTGGCCTGGCCACCACCATCAAAGCCGCCAAGAAAATGGTTGAGCGTGAAGAAGCCGTCGTTTGGGATATCCTGGACGAAGTGATCCGCGAACACCCGGTACTGCTGAACCGTGCACCAACCCTGCACCGTTTGGGTATCCAGGCGTTTGAACCGGTTCTGATCGAAGGTAAAGCGATCCAGCTGCACCCGCTGGTTTGTGCGGCCTATAACGCCGACTTCGATGGTGACCAGATGGCTGTTCACGTACCGCTGACGCTGGAAGCCCAGCTGGAAGCGCGTGCGCTGATGATGTCCACCAACAACATCCTGTCCCCAGCGAACGGCGAGCCAATCATCGTTCCTTCTCAGGACGTTGTACTGGGTCTGTACTACATGACCCGCGACTGTGTTAACGCCAAGGGCGAAGGCATGGTGCTGAACGGTTCCAAAGAAGCTGAGCGTGTTTACCGCGCCGGCCTGGCGTCTCTGCATGCGCGCGTTAAAGTGCGTATCACCGAAGACGTCAAAAACGCCGAAGGCGAATGGACTTCTCAGACCAGCATCATCGACACCACCATCGGCCGCGCCATCCTGTGGATGATCGTACCGAAAGGTCTGCCGTACTCGATCGTTAACCAGCCTTTGGGCAAGAAAGCGATCTCCAAGATGCTGAACACCTGTTACCGCATCCTGGGCCTGAAGCCGACCGTTATCTTTGCTGACCAGATCATGTACACCGGTTTTGCTTACGCAGCCCGTTCCGGCGCTTCCGTAGGTATCGACGACATGGTTATCCCGGCCAAGAAAGCGGAGATCATCGAAGAAGCGGAAACCGAAGTTGCCGAGATCCAGGAGCAGTTCCAGTCTGGTCTGGTTACCGCCGGCGAACGCTACAACAAAGTGATCGATATCTGGGCTGCAGCGAACGAACGCGTTGCGAAAGCGATGATGGAAAACCTGTCGGTAGAAGACGTGGTTAACCGTGACGGCGAAGTGGAACAGCAAGTTTCCTTCAACAGCATCTTTATGATGGCCGACTCCGGTGCGCGTGGTTCCGCCGCTCAGATTCGTCAGCTGGCCGGTATGCGTGGTCTGATGGCGAAGCCGGACGGCTCCATCATCGAAACGCCAATCACCGCGAACTTCCGTGAAGGTCTGAACGTACTCCAGTACTTCATCTCCACCCACGGTGCTCGTAAAGGTCTGGCGGATACCGCACTGAAAACCGCGAACTCCGGTTATCTGACCCGTCGTCTGGTTGACGTGGCGCAGGATCTGGTGGTGACCGAAGACGACTGTGGCACCCACGACGGCATCCTGATGACTCCGGTTATCGAAGGTGGCGACGTGAAAGAGCCACTGCGTGAACGCGTTCTGGGCCGTGTGACGGCAGAAGACGTCCTCAAGCCGGGTACGGCGGACATTCTGGTGCCACGCAACACCCTGCTGAACGAGAAGGCGTGTGACCTGTTGGAAGAGAACTCTGTCGACAGCGTTAAAGTCCGTTCCGTGGTGAGCTGTGAAACCGACTTTGGTGTGTGTGCAAACTGCTACGGTCGCGACCTGGCACGTGGCCACATCATCAACAAAGGTGAAGCCATCGGCGTTATCGCGGCACAGTCCATCGGTGAGCCGGGTACACAGCTGACGATGCGTACGTTCCACATCGGTGGTGCGGCATCTCGTGCGGCTGCTGAATCCAGCATCCAGGTGAAAAACAAAGGTAGCCTCAAGCTGAGCAACGCGAAGTTCGTTATGAACGCCGCGGGCAAGCTGGTGATCACCTCGCGTAACACCGAACTGAAACTGATCGACGAATTCGGCCGTACCAAAGAAAGCTACAAGGTGCCTTACGGTGCCGTGATGGGCAAAGGCGACGGTGAAGAAGTTAACGGCGGCGAAACCGTTGCTAACTGGGATCCGCACACCATGCCGGTCATCAGTGAAGTCAGCGGCTTCATTCGCTTCGCGGACATGGTTGACGGCCAGACCATTACTCGCCAGACCGACGAACTGACCGGTTTGTCTTCTCTGGTCGTTCTGGACAGCGCAGAGCGTACCGGTAGCGGTAAAGACCTGCGTCCGGCACTGAAAATCGTTGACGCTCAGGGCGAAGACGTATTGATCCCAGGCACCGATATGCCTGCTCAATACTTCCTGCCGGGCAAAGCGATCGTTCAGCTGGAAGACGGCATTCAGATCGGTGCGGGTGATACCCTGGCACGTATTCCTCAGGAATCCGGCGGTACCAAGGATATTACCGGTGGTCTGCCGCGCGTTGCCGACCTGTTCGAAGCACGTCGTCCGAAAGAGCCGGCAATCCTGGCTGAAATCAGCGGGATTATCTCGTTCGGTAAAGAGACCAAAGGCAAACGTCGCCTGGTGATCTCTCCGCTGGACGGCAGCGACGCTTACGAAGAGATGATTCCGAAATGGCGTCAGCTCAACGTGTTCGAAGGCGAAGTGGTGGAACGTGGTGACGTCGTTTCCGACGGCCCAGAGTCTCCGCACGACATTCTGCGTCTGCGTGGTGTGCATGCGGTTACCCGCTACATCACCAACGAAGTGCAGGAAGTTTACCGTCTGCAAGGCGTTAAGATTAACGATAAGCACATCGAAGTTATCGTTCGTCAGATGCTGCGTAAAGGCACCATCGTTAGCGCTGGTGGCTCCGAGTTCCTGGAAGGCGAGCAGGCTGAAGTGTCTCGCGTCAAGATTGCCAACCGTCAGCTGGAAGCTGAAGGTAAAATCGCGGCAACCTTCTCGCGCGATCTGCTGGGTATCACCAAGGCTTCCTTGGCGACCGAGTCCTTCATCTCCGCTGCATCGTTCCAGGAAACGACGCGCGTTCTGACCGAAGCTGCCGTAGCCGGCAAGCGTGATGAACTGCGTGGCCTGAAAGAGAACGTCATCGTGGGCCGTCTGATCCCAGCCGGTACCGGTTACGCTTATCATCAGGATCGCATGCGTCGTCGTGCTCAGGGTGAAGCGCCGGTTGTTCCGCAAGTCAGCGCGGAAGAAGCGACGGCTAACCTGGCCGAGCTGCTCAACGCAGGCCTGGGCGGCAGCGACGACGAGTAATCGTCATCCGCGCCGCGGGCCCGGCATGCCGGGCCCATCGCCAGATAAACCGCTCCCTCGGGGGCGGTTTTTTTTCGCCTCATGCCGGGGCCACGCAAACTTTGCTACTATGGTTACAGCAGAAATTGACCGGCGCTTTTTACCAAACAACCAAGGACAGTGCGAACATGGACAGCCTCATTACCTTCGAAAAATTGACGGCGCAACACCTGCCTTACCTGTATGAGATCCGCTTTTCCGTTGAAGAAAACCTGCTGCACCCGCATCAGATCCAGTACCTGCAGCGTAAACAGGCGCTGGAGGACATCAACCAGGGCGGCGGCTGGATCTGCAAGCATGGCGACGACTATGCCGGCGTTGGCTTCGGGCTATTCATCCCTGAACCGCTGATCGGCGGTCTGTTCGTGAAGCCGGAATACCAGTCGAAGGGGATCGGCTCCGCCTTGCTGGCCCGGGTCACTCACTGGATGTTTGAGCACGGCGCCGAAGCGATCCACTTAACCACCGATCCTGGCTCCAAAGCCGAAGGCTTTTATCAACATCACGGCTGGGCCGTGGTCGGGCAGGATGAGTTCGGCCAGGCCGAACTGGTGAAACGTAAAGAGGGTGAATAATGACAATCAAAGGATTGATGACGTTACTGCTGCTTTCGCTGTTCAGTGCACCGTTGTATGCGGCCGTTGACTATTTTTACCTGAAACCGCTCGACGGCGAGAAGATCAAGATAACCCGGCAGATGCTGGAGGCGATGCCGGCGCACACGATTAAAACCTCGACCAATTTCACCCCGGAAGATACGTTCACCGGCGTTGAGTTTGCCGAGCTGGTGAAAGCCTATCACCTGAAAGGCCAGTCGGTGCGCGCTTTCGCCTGGGACGATTACTCCTACTCGATGCCGATAGACGAGATGATTAAATACCGCGTGATCGTCGCCTATCAGCGCGGTGGCAAGCCGATCGACGTTGGGGAGCTGGGGCCGTTCGCCATTATTTATCCGCGCGATGGCTACGCCGAGCTGAATAACCTGGATGTGAATGCGAAAACCGTCTGGCAAGTTAAACGGCTGGAGCTGAAATAAGATGAGCAAAAAACTGATCGGTACTCTTATCGCGTTGGTTGCCATCTTCTCCTTATTGATTTTGTTGATTGCCATTAACTTCGGCGGCGTAAAAGAGCGCTACAAGCAAATCGAGCCCAATCTGGACAACTACTCGGTGGCCGAGATCCTTTTTCTGGCGTTTGAAAGGACCAAAACCGCGCTGCTGCTCAGTGAAAACAACGACTACGACGCCTTCCAGATCAAAAAGAAAATCTTCTACTCGAAGATTCAGATCCTGGAGAGCCGTTCGACCTTCAGCGAATCTTTTTATTACGACGACGAGTTCATCAAGAATGTTGCGCTGCTGAAGCAGCAGTACCGCACGTTGGACGATCTCTCCGCCGGCTTGCTGGTGGGGCAGAAAAACAAGGCGGACATTCTCTCTTATATGGATGAGATTGAGGGTACGCTGGTCGATATCCAGGAAATTATTTATCGGATACAGATTAAAAACTTTACCGAAGTGAAAGGCATCATTCAGGACAACTCGAGTAAAGCCGAGATGTTCGCCATCTTTTCGCTGATTTTGGTGTTCCTGATGATGTTTCTGGTGCTGAGGAATGCCTTCTCGTTGAAAGAGATCATCAAGAACAAGAACATCTTCATTTCTTCCATCTACCACGAGATCGCCGGCTCGACCCAGGCCATCGTCATTGCCGCAGATATCATGGAACACGAGCTGGCGCAGGAAGAGTTGAAAAAAGAAGCCCGCCTGATCTCCTATCACGGTAATAAGATCGCCGAGCAAACGCGCGAGGTGATGGATTATTCTCGGCTTGAGATGGGAGAAGTTAAAATCAATATTTCCACCTTCCGGCTGAATGAGGTGGTGGACGATGCCGTAACCGGCATCGGCGCCGGGCGCGGCAATCGCCTCGTGATTCACCGTTCGTCTTATGCCGGCCTGATTGCTTCTGATAAATACAAGCTCTACCGAATATTGGCCAACCTGCTCAGCAACGCGGACAAATTTACCCACCGGGGCGTGGTTACCCTCAATGTGAAGCTGTGCCACGGCAATCTGTATTTGCGGGTGAAAGATACCGGCATCGGGTTTAACGTCGATAACCTGGATCGGTTATATAAGGCGTTCAATCAGGGGGTCGAAAGGGAAACGCGACAGGGGTTGGGGCTGGGGCTGACCATTATCAAAAATTACGTCACGACGATGAAAGGCACCATTAAAGCCAAATCCGTCGAAGGAGTGGGCTCATCGTTTTTGATCCGTATCCCGGTCAAACTAATTAAAGAATAGGTTCGACAGCAGCAGCGAGGAGATAATCAGCGGCTTGGTCGGTTTTTCCACCAGGTGCACGTCATAGTGCAGGATCATATCGCCGATGTTTTTCTCGTAGTGATTCAGCTGGCCGGTCAGAATAATAATGCGGGCGTGCGGATCGAGAACGTCTTTAATTTTTTTCACGACGCGTTCGGAGGTTTCGCCGAAATCCAACAGCCAGTCCAGAATAAACGCCTCAAAGGACTGCTGTTCCAGCGCGGCCAGCATGGCGTCCGCCGTCTGAAAGGTCTCAGTCTCGATGCCGTATCGGCTGGCGATCTTCTTCAACAGTTCGAGAATATCGCCGTCATTATCCAGGATCGCGATACGCGGGGCCGGCAGGAAGTCTATCTTGTTGACTTTGTACAGCGGCGCATCGGCGGCATGTTCCCGATTGGTGCTGATGATAAAAAGATCGTCTTTTTTGTAGGCGTAGGTTTCGTCGTTGTCCGCTTGCGTGACCGGGCACTCGTCGACCTCAATGTTGCAGCGCTTGTGAATGCTGTTCATGATAAAGACGCCGTTATGCGTCCTTTGGCCGGCAAAGGGCTCGTTGAAATACTGGAAAACCTTTTTGACTTCATCGAGGGTGATGCCTCTTTTGCCATCCAGTTTTTGTTTGGCGCTGTTGTACTGAAGGTTCAGTATGTTGGCCATCGTGGAGGCATGCTTTCTGTCGCCAACTCCTTTCAGAGTGAGCAACGCGCTGATTGCATCGATGTAATTGGGCGTTTTCTTCATGACAACCTTGGCTTTTTTGATGTTGACCGCAAGCGCTGAAAAACCTGCGCAAGAACCCGTGCTGGATTATAGATGATGCCCCGGAGCTTGCGGCGATATCAGTTTGATTTTCCTTGGCAAACGCAGAACACACTCGATACTAAATAAAAAAACACTCAAAAGACATTCACATTTAACCGTTTATGTGGTTAATTAGCGCACATACTGTGTGATTCGCGTCCTGGGGGGGTGCCAGTCTCACAAAATAAACCGCCTGCTCTTGTCCGTAAGCAGGGAGCAGGCGGCAAAAAGATCCGCGGCCAACACCAGGGCCATTGGCAGCACCGGGGATGACGACTCGAACCTCTCTTCGTCGCTGTACCTTCTTTTTTCCTCTTTCCCCACTTTTCTGCCGCAACAGCGTCCTATGCGTCTCACCGCTGAGTGAGTGCCGAGCACCGCTAGGCCACAGTCCTTTAGCCGATAAGGCACATGCCCGTACACCCTTACAGGCCGCGATACGCCATATGCGCATTGCCGCGGACGAGGGCCCGGTGTCGCGCAAGAGAATCTCCGGCGCGATCCGGGATGGGATAAGGCGGGGCCATCGAGAGGGAGACGGCCCCGGCCGGCGCCGGGTTTGGCGGTCGGCAAGGTCACTATAGCCGGCGGGTCTGCCGGCGCCAGCGCCACCGTTCGGCATTGCGCGGCCGTTCCAGCGTTTTCTTCACGCGGCGGTAAACGTTGCCGCTTATTGCGCGCTGCGTCCCAGATAATCGTCCCAGTCTTTCCACACCGGCTGCAGCCCGGCATTGCTGATGGCCTCGGCGACCTGCTGCGGCGAGCGGCCGTCGTGCGGCTCGAACTGTTCCAACTCCGGCGGTACGTCGTCGGCATAGCCGCCGGGCTGCGTCTTGGATCCGGCGCTGACGCTGTTGATCGCCACCGGGATCATATGATCGCGGAAGTACGGCGACTCACGCGTAGACAGCGACAGCTCAACGTCCGGCGCGAACAGCCGGAAGGCGCAGATCAGCTGCACCAGCTGAGGCTCGCTCATGATCGACGCCGGCTCAATGCCGCCGGCGCAGGGGCGCAGACGCGGGAACGAGATCGAGTAGCGGCTCTGCCAGTAAGTTTGCTGCAGGTAGAACAGATGTTCCGCCAGCAGGTAGCAGTCGGTGCGCCAACTGTTGGACAGGCCGATCAACGCGCCGAGGCCGATCTTGTCGATCCCGGCGCGCCCCAGGCGATCCGGCGTGGCCAGACGCCAATGGAAATCCTGCTTCTGGCCGCGCACATGGTGCTGCAGATAGGTGGCCGGATGGTAGGTTTCCTGATAGACCAGCACGCCGTCCAGGCCCAGCGTTTTCAGTTCGGCGTACTCGTCCTGCGCCAGCGGCTGCACTTCCATCATCAGCGAGCTGAAGTGGCGGCGGATTGCCGGGATGTGCTGACGGAAATAGTCCATGCCGACCTTGGTCTGATGCTCGCCGGTGACCAGCAACAGGTGTTCGAACCCCAGCGCCTTGATGGCTTCGCACTCGCGTGCGATCTCCGCCGCATCGAGCGTTTTGCGCTTGATGCGGTTGCTCATCGAAAAACCGCAATAGGTGCAGTCGTTGGCACACAGGTTAGAGAGGTACAGCGGCACATAGAAGCTGACGACGTTGCCGAAGCGCTGACGGGTCAGCTGCTGCGCGCGCTGCGCCAGCGGTTCCAGATACGGCGCGGCGGCGGGGGAGATCAGCGCCATAAAGTCGTCACGCGTCAGTTTGTCGGCGTTCAACGCGCGTTCCACGTCGCGTGCGGTTTTGCCGTTGATGCGCAGCGTAATGTCGTCCCAATCCAGCTGTTGCCAGCGGCTACTGAAATCGTCGCCCATCACTGTGCCTCCTCTGGCTGGCTGAGGAAGGCGGTCAGCGGGCTGGAGGCGGCTGCACCGCGCTGGCTAGCGCCCAATCCGGCGCTGCGCGCCAGCTCGCCGGCCTCCAGCGCCAGGCGAAACGCCCGCGCCATTTGCACTGGGTCGCGCGCCACGGCGATGGCGGTATTCACCAGCACCGCGTCGGCGCCCAGTTCCATCGCTTCCAGCGCGTGGCTCGGCGCGCCGATGCCGGCGTCGACCACCACCGGCACCTTGGCCTGCTCGATGATGATCTCGAGGAAGTCACGGGTGCGCAGACCGCGGTTGGAGCCGATAGGGGCGCCGAGCGGCATCACCGCCGCGCAACCCACCTCTTCCAGCCGTTTGCACAGCACCGGATCGGCGCCGCAGTAGGGCAGCACCACAAAACCGTCTTTCACCAGCGTTTCCGCCGCCTTAAGCGTTTCTATCGGATCCGGCAGCAGGTATTTCACATCGGGATGGATCTCCAGCTTCACCCAGTGGGTGCCGAGCGCTTCACGCGCCAGCCGGGCGGCGAACACCGCTTCGGCGGCGGTTTTGGCGCCGGAGGTGTTGGGCAGCAGCCGGGCGCCCAACTGCTGCAGCGGCGCCAAAATGGCGTCGTTGCCGCCGCGCAGATCGACGCGCTTCATGGCCATGGTCACCAGCTGTGAGCCGGAGGCCGCCAGCGCCTCCAGCATTAACGCCGGGGTGGCGAACTTGCCGGTGCCGGTGAACAGGCGCGAGGTAAAAGTGGTATCGGCGATTTTCAGCATGTCAGCCTCCGGCGATCGCTTGAAACAGCAAAATGTCGTCACCGTCCTGCACCTGATGGTCGGCCCAGTCGGCGCGCGGGATGATGGTTTGATTGATTGCCAGCGCGGTGCCCGGCTGGTGGCGTTCCAGCTGGGTCAGCAGGGCGGCGACGCTGAGCGGCTGCGCCAGCTCCAGCGGTTGGTCGTTCAGACGGATCTTCATGCCGCGCCTCCGCATACCGGGCAGGCGCGGGCCTGGCTCAGTTGCAGCGTGCTCCAGCTCTGCTGCTTGCCGTCGAACAGCCGCAGTTTACCGCTGAGGGAGGAAGGCATGCCGGCCAACATTTTGATGGCCTCCAGCGCTTGCAGAGTACCGATCACGCCCACCACCGGGCCGAGCACCCCGGCGGTGCGGCAGTTGCGCTGCGGCTCTTCCTGATCCGGGTACAGGCAGGCGTAGCAGCCGTGCGCATAGGGCGGCTCGAGCACCAACAGCTGGCCGCTGAAACCGACCGCGCTGCCGCTGATCAGCGGCTTGGCGGCGGCGATGCAGGCGGCATTGACCTCATGACGGGTCGCCATATTGTCGCAGCAGTCCAGCACCAGATCGGCGCGGGCGACCGCGTCGCGCAGCGCTTGCCCCTGCAGCCGCTGCGCCAGCGGGATAGATTCCACCAACGGGTTCAGCGCCTGCAGATGGCGTTGCGCCAGCGCCGCCTTGCCGGTGGCGGTATCGGCGCTGCGGTAGAGGATCTGCCGCTGCAGGTTGGTGATGTGCAGCTGGTCGTCGTCGGCCAACAGCAGCGTGCCGACGCCGGCGGCGGCCAGATACAGCGAAGCCGGGGAACCGAGCCCGCCCAAACCGACGATCAGCACCGTGGCGCGCTTGAGCCTCTCCTGGCCTTCCGGGCCGACGTCCTCCAGCAACAGCTGGCGGCTGTAGCGCAGGAATTCCTGATCGTTAAGCATCGTTCGGGCCCTCGCCTTCGATCAGCCGCAGCAGCTCGGCCGTCGCCGCACGCCAGTCCGGCGCCTGGGTGATGGCGCTGACCACCGCCACGCTGCCGACGCCGCACGCCAGCACTGCCGGTACGCGATCGATGCTGATCCCGCCGATCGCCACCGTCGGGTAATCCGCCAGGCCGGCGATGTGGCGTTTCAACTCCGTCAGCCCCTGCGGCGCCGAAGGCATATCTTTGGTTTGGGTGGGGAAGATGTGCCCCAGCGCGATGTAGGACGGTTTCACCGCCAGCGCGCGCGCCAGCTCCGCGTCGTCATGGGTGGACACGCCCAGCCGCAGCCCGGCGCGGTGAATGGCCGCCAGATCGGTGGTATCGAGATCTTCCTGGCCCAGATGTACGCCGTAGGCGCCGTGCTTGATCGCCAGCCGCCAATAGTCGTTGATGAACAGCCGCGCTTGATAACGCTGGCCCAGCGTGATGGCGGCAGCGATGTCCTCTTCGACCTGCTCATCCGGCAGATCCTTGATGCGCAGCTGGATCGTGGTGACGCCGGCCTCCAGCAGACGAGCGATCCATTCCACGCTGTCGACGACCGGGTAAAGCCCCAGTTTGTGGGGCGTAGCCGGGAAGGGGGTCGTGATATCAGTCATTGCTTGTCTCCTCTTGCAGGGTGCCGGCGCCGGCGCTGTGATACAGCTCGCTGCCGCGGGCGCGGAACTCGGCGGACATTTTCTCCATGCCGGTCAGCTGCACTTCGATCGGCTTGGCAGCTTCCTGGGCGGCGGCGTAGTCGCGCACCTCCTGCGAAATCTTCATCGAGCAGAATTTCGGCCCGCACATCGAGCAGAAGTGGGCGACCTTGCCGGATTCCTGCGGCAGGGTTTCGTCGTGATAGGCGCGCGCGGTGGCCGGATCGAGCGCCAGATTGAACTGATCTTCCCAGCGGAATTCGAAACGTGCCTTGGACATGGCGTTATCGCGGATCTGCGCGCCCGGATGGCCTTTGGCCAGATCGGCGGCGTGAGCGGCGATCTTGTAGGTGATCAGGCCCTGCTTGACGTCTTCTTTGTTCGGCAGGCCGAGGTGCTCTTTCGGCGTGACGTAACACAGCATGGCGCAGCCGAACCAGCCGATCATTGCCGCGCCGATGCCGGAGGTGAAATGGTCATAGCCCGGGGCGATATCGGTGGTCAGCGGGCCGAGGGTGTAGAACGGCGCTTCGTGGCAGTGTTCCAGCTCTTCAGTCATGTTGCGGCGGATCATCTGCATCGGCACGTGACCCGGGCCTTCGATCATCACCTGCACGTCGTATTCCCAGGCGATTTTGGTCAGCTCGCCCAGAGTATGCAGCTCGGCGAACTGGGCTTCGTCGTTGGCGTCCTGAATCGAGCCGGGGCGCAGGCCGTCGCCGAGCGACAGCGAAACGTCGTAGGCGGCGCAGATCTCGCAGATTTCACGGAAATGTTGATAGAGGAAGTTTTCCTGATGGTGCGACAGACACCATTTGGCCATGATTGAGCCACCGCGCGATACGATGCCGGTCAGGCGTTTGGCGGTCATCGGCACGTAGCGCAGCAGCACGCCGGCGTGGATGGTGAAGTAGTCGACCCCTTGCTCCGCCTGTTCCAGCAGCGTATCGCGGAACATCGCCCAGGTGAGGTTTTCCGCCACGCCGTTGACCTTCTCCAGCGCTTGGTAGATCGGCACGGTGCCGATGGGCACCGGGCTGTTGCGCAGGATCCACTCGCGGGTTTCGTGAATATAGCGGCCGGTAGAGAGATCCATCACGGTGTCCGCGCCCCAGCGGGTGGACCACACCAGCTTCTCCACCTCTTCTTCGATCGACGACGTGACCGCCGAGTTGCCGATATTGGCGTTCACCTTCACCAGGAAATTGCGGCCGATGATCATCGGCTCCGCCTCCGGATGGTTGATGTTGGCGGGAATGATGGCGCGGCCGGCGGCCACTTCCTGACGCACGAACTCCGGCGTGATGTTGTCCGGCAGGTTGGCGCCCCAGCTTTGGCCCGGATGCTGGTGGCGCAGCACCTCGCCGCGAATGCGCTCGCGCCCCATGTTTTCACGGATGGCGATGAACTCCATCTCTGGGGTGACGATACCGGCGCGGGCATAGTGCAGCTGAGTCACGCACTTGCCCGGCAGCGCCCTGCGCGGCAGCGGCAGATGTTCGAAGCGCAGGTGATCCAGCCCCTCGTCCGCCAGCCGCTGTTGGGTAAAGCCGGAACTGGCACCGCTCAGGGTGGCGGTATCGCCGCGCGCGTCGATCCAGCCGGCGCGCAGCTTGGCCAGGCCAGCGTGCACGTCGAGCTCGGCCTGCGGATCGCCGTAGGGGCCGGCGGTGTCATACACCGGGATCGCCTCGTTGGGTTCATACTGTGGGTGGTCTTTGCTGCCGCCGAGCAGGGTCGGGCTGAGCTGAATTTCGCGCATCGGCACCTGGATATCGCTGCGCGAGCCCTGGAGATAGATGCGGCGTGAGTTCGGGAAAGCCATGCCTTGCAGGGTGTCGATAAACTGCTGGGCGGCTTCGCGTTGCGCTTTACGGGCGCGCGGTGGATTAACGTTAGACATAGCAAGTTCCTACCAGTGTGTTGGGTTGGGAAAGTTGCTTGTCTGGAGCTCGGAGGGAGTAATGATGGTGGCCGATAAGGCAGGGCGCCCGCAAGGGGAAGGCCGTGCCTGTGGCGATAGATTACTCTTGTTCCCTTCGCGGGTATTAACCCGATCAGGTTCCGCGGATCCCGAATTAACGGTCTCAGCCTGGCTGATTCGATGAACAAATCAGGCGCTAGGCACTCCGACAAGATGCCCCCCAGTATAGGAGGGATAAGAAAAAAAACTATAAAATTTTAACGCGCGGGATCCAGCGTCGGGTCCGGCAGCGGTTGCTGCGCGGCCTCCGCTTCCAGCTGGATCAGCTTATCTTCCAGCGCAAAGCGCGCCGCCAGCGTTTCGCCGATATCCGACAGGGCCTGGTGGAATTCCAGACAAACCTCCTGATCGATATCCACTTCGGTATAGCGATCGTGGAACGCCATGATCTGTTCGGTATTGGCCCACAGCTTGGGGTAGATGTTCACCGCCAGCGACATTTTCGGACTGGCTGCGCCTTCCACTTGTTTGATAATTCTGTCATAGATATGAAAATGCCCTGCGGAGAGATAATCCACCAGGTTGTGGCAAAAGTTCTCCAGCGCTTTTTCATTCAGCGGCGTATGCTTTTCTTTATTCGGTTTGAGGCCTACCAGCGTGCAGTAGGCAACCAGCAACTGTTTGCGGGCCTGAAGCCATTGATCAACTAATTCATTACTACCGCCAACGCGCTGAGTCAGCCTTTCCAAACGGTTGAGCATGTTTGACTCCGTGTAAGTAATAAAAGTAACCGGTAAGTTATTAAAATGTAACAAAGCCGATTTGTAGAGTGCCAGTGAAGCTGAGGTTGTGCAACAACGATATGGAACTTGCATTAACGGGCAATGAAAACGGCTGGTGGATCGTCAGCCATGAAAGCAAACTTTGGTTACCGAACGGTGAATTGCCGTCGGGGACGGCCGCCGCTCTTGGGCTGCGGGGCCACATGGCGCGCACCATCGGTGAATGGGAGGGCGCGCCGGTCTGGCTGGTGCGCCAGGCGATGCCGCGGGAGATGGGATCGGTGCGTCAGCTGTTGGATCAGGATCGCGGTCTGTTCCAGCTTGCCGGGCGCGGCGTGCAGCTGGCGGATTTCTACCGCTCTCATCGCTACTGCGGCTATTGCGGCCATGAAATGCACCTCAGCCGCACCGAAAGCGCCTGTCTGTGCGGCCACTGCAAAGAGCGGTACTACCCGCAGATTGCACCCTGCGTGATCGTCGCCATTCGGCGCGACGATCAGATCCTGCTGGCGCAACACGTGCGTCATCGCGGTGGTATCCACACGGTGCTGGCCGGCTTCGTCGAAGTGGGCGAAACGCTGGAGCAGGCGGTGGCGCGCGAAGTGATGGAAGAGAGCAATATTGAAATCAAGAACCTGCGCTACGTCACTTCACAACCGTGGCCGTTCCCACACTCGCTGATGATGGCCTTTATGGCCGATTACCATCAGGGTGACATTCGCCACGATCCCAAGGAGCTGCTCAACGCCGGCTGGTATCGCTACGACCAGCTGCCGCTGTTGCCGCCACCCGGTACTGTGGCGCGCCGGTTGATTGAGGACACCGTGGCGCTGTGCCGGGCAGAATAATGTACAATGGCCGGCAGATTATTAAGGGAGCCCCATAAATGACTGAGTTGAAGAACGATCGCTACCTGCGCGCGCTGTTGCGCCAGCCGGTGGATGTGACCCCCGTATGGATGATGCGTCAGGCCGGTCGTTATTTACCGGAGTACAAGGCGACCCGCGCCCAGGCCGGTGATTTCATGTCGCTGTGCAAGAACGCGGAGCTGGCCTGCGAGGTCACGCTGCAGCCGCTGCGCCGCTATGCGCTGGACGCCGCCATCCTGTTCTCCGACATTCTCACCATTCCCGACGCCATGGGGCTCGGCCTGTACTTTGAAGCCGGCGAAGGCCCGCGTTTCAGCTCCCCCGTGACCTGCCGCGCCGACGTCGACAAGCTGCCGGTGTTCGATCCTGAAGTGGAGTTGGGCTATGTGATGAACGCGGTGCGCACCATTCGCCGCGAGCTGAAGGGCGAAGTGCCGCTGATCGGCTTCTCCGGCAGCCCGTGGACGCTGGCGACTTATATGGTCGAAGGCGGCAGCAGCAAAGCCTTCACCAAGTTGAAGAAGATGATGTATGCCGAACCGGCCACGCTGCACCTGTTGCTGGACAAGCTGGCGGACAGCGTGATCCTGTACCTCAATGCCCAGATTAGAGCCGGCGCGCAGTCGGTGATGGTGTTCGACACCTGGGGCGGCGTACTGACCGGGCGCGATTATCGCGAGTTCTCTTTGCACTACATGCACAAGATCGTCGACGGGCTGCTGCGTGAAAACGACGGTCGCCGCGTGCCGGTGACGCTGTTCACCAAAGGCGGCGGGCAGTGGCTGGAGGCGATGGCCGCCACCGGCTGCGATGCGCTGGGGCTGGATTGGACCACCGACATCGCCGACGCGCGTCGGCGCGTGGGCGACAAAGTGGCGCTGCAGGGCAATATGGATCCGTCGATGCTGTATGCCTCCCCGGCGCGCATCGCGGAAGAAGTGGAGACCATTCTGGCCGGTTTCGGCCACGGCAACGGCCATGTGTTCAACCTGGGCCACGGCATCCATCAGGATGTGCCGCCGGAGCACGCCGGCGCCTTCGTCGAGGCGGTACACGCGCACTCGGCGAAATACCACCGTTAAGGATCCGATGTGACCGATATGGCGGCCCTGCGCGCCGAACAGCTGCGGCGCGCGGCTGAAGTCATTCGCTACGACGATCTGCCGGCCGAACCGCCGGCCTTCATCGCCGGCGCCGACGTGGGCTTCGAACAAGAAGGGGCGGTGACACGCGCCGCCATCGCCATCCTGCGCTATCCGTCGCTGGAGCTGGTGGAGTATCAGGTGGCGCGCATCGCCACCGTCATGCCCTACATCCCGGGCTTCCTGTCGTTTCGCGAATATCCGGCGCTGTTGGCCGCCTGGGGGCAGCTGCAGCAGAAACCGGGGCTGATCTTCGTCGATGGGCATGGCATTTCGCATCCGCGGCGTCTCGGCGTCGCCAGCCATTTCGGTCTGCTGGTCGATGTGCCGACCATCGGCGTGGCCAAGAAGCGCCTGTGCGGCAAATTTGCGCCGCTGGACGCCGCCGTCGGCGCGCTGGCGCCGTTGGAAGATAAGGGTGAACAGCTGGGCTGGGTGTGGCGCAGCAAGGCGCGTTGCAACCCGCTGTTCATCTCTACCGGGCATCGCGTGGGCGCCGACAGCGCGCTGGCGTGGGTGCAACGCTGTATGGCGGGCTACCGTTTACCGGAGCCGACCCGTTGGGCCGACGCCATCGCATCGCGTCGTCCGGCGTTTCAGCGGTGGTTGCAGCAGCATCCGGAGGTGTCGCCATGAGCGATTTCGGGTACACTGCGCCGCAGATAACGCGTAAGAGAGTAAAGCATGCTACGTAACCCGATTCATTTACGCCTGGAACGGCTCGAGGCCTGGCAACATTTGACCTTTATGGCCAGTTTGTGCGAGCGTATGTACCCGAATTACCAGATGTTCTGCAAACAGACCGAGTTCGGCGATCCGGCGGTTTATCGCCGCATTCTGGATTTGGTGTGGGAAACGCTGGTAGTGAAGGATGCCAAGGTCAACTTCGACAGCCAGCTCGAGAAGTTGGAAGAGGCGATTCCGTCGGCGGAAGATTACGATCTTTACGGCGTTTACCCGGCAATTGATGCCTGTATCGCATTAGGGGAACTGATCCATTCGCGGCTCGGCGGGGAGACGCTGGAGCACGCCATCGCCATCAGCGAAACATCGATTCGCACCGTGGCGATGTTGGAAATGACCCAAGCCGGTAAGGAAATGACCGACGAAGAGTTGGAAAGTTTGCCTGCGGTAGAGGAAGAATGGGACATTCAATGGGAAATTTTCCGCCTGTTGGACGCCTGTGAAGAGCGCGATATAGACCTGATCAAGGGGCTGCGATCCGACCTGCGAGAGGCGGGTGTCAGCAACATCGGGATAAATTTAGCGCAATAAGGCAACAAAACGTGATTTAACGCCTGATTTGTCATGCCTTAAGGCTTCACATCCGCACCCTGTCTGGTCTACATTTGGGGGGCGTAAAAAAAGTGGCTATCGGTGCGTGTATGCAGGAGAGTGCTGTCAATCGGCATATCCGTCGCACTCGATGCTTTGCAAACGATAAACACACTGTAAGGATAACTTATGAACAAGACTCAACTGATTGATGTAATCGCGGACAAGGCTGACCTTTCCAAAGCACAAGCTAAACTGGCTCTGGAATCCACCCTGGCTGCTATTACTGAGTCTCTGAAAGAAGGTGATGCAGTACAATTGGTTGGCTTCGGTACTTTCAAAGTAAACCATCGTAGCGAGCGCACTGGCCGCAACCCGCAGACTGGCAAAGAAATCAAAATCGCAGCAGCCAACGTGCCTGCGTTCGTTTCTGGCAAAGCACTGAAAGACGCTGTTAAATAAGACCGCGCCTCGGTGAAAAGATTAAACAGAGGGGCGATGGCGCCCCTTTTGTTTACTCGTCGGGCGCTCATGGCCGTTGGCATCGCCGTCGGCCTGAGCGCTTGCAGTTCCCATTCCGATATTCCCAGCTTTACCGCCAGCGGCTTCGTGGCCGATCAGGGCGTGATACGCCTGTGGCGTAAAGACGATGAGCAACATCGTCCGCAGGTGTTGGTCAGCGTCTACAGCCCATACCGCGGTCCGGGTACCATCACCACGCTATACACCTATCAGGGCGACGTGCTGCGCCAAATCAAACGTAACGACGCCGATGGCGATCGCGACTCTATTCAACTGCGCTTTGCCGACGACGGCACGGTGAGCTTTATGCAGCGCCAGCTGGCGACACGCCGCGAACCGCTGACCCGCGATGAAATCGCCCTGTACCAATATCAGGCGCGGCGGATCCTCGAAGTGAGCAATGCGCTGCGCGCCGGCAAGGTAAAATTGCTGCAGGGGCGTTGGATGCAGGGCGAGGTGCAAACCTGCGACGGCCAACGCATGAAACCGGGGCTGGATGCCGCCTCCATCGTCTGGATCGAGAAGCGTGCCCGCAGCAGCAGCCGGCCGGTGAGCGTTGCCTGGCTGGAAGCGCCCGAAGGCAGCGAACTGCTGCTGGTGGCGAACGACGACTTCTGCAGCTGGGAACCGAAAGAAGACCAGCTATAAAAAAGGCCCCGCGCTGCGGAGCCTCTCGTCATGACCTTATACGGTCAAATCACTTGCCGCGCGCAATCGCGCGATAACCGATGTCTTTGCGGCAGAAGCTGCCCGGCCACTCAATGCCTTCGGCCAGCTGGTAGGCACGTTGCTGCGCCTGCGCCACGGTGTCGCCCAGCGCGGTTACGCACAGCACGCGGCCGCCGCTGGTGACGACGTCATTGCCCTGCAGGCGTGTACCGGCATGGAAGACCTTACCGTCGGCGCTTTCCTGTTGCGGCAGCCCCTGGATCACCTCGCCGTTGCGATAGTCGCCGGGATAACCGCCGGCCGCCAGCACCACGCCGAGCGCAGGGCGTTCGTCCCAGTCGGAGCTTTTCTCGTTCAGGCGGCCTTCCGCGCCCGCCAGGCACAGTTCCACCAGATCGGAACGCAGGCGCAGCATGATGGGCTGGGTTTCGGGATCGCCAAAACGGCAGTTGAATTCGATCACCTTCGGCTGGCCGTCGGCGGCGATCATCAGGCCGGCGTACAGGAAGCCGACGTAGGTGTTGCCTTCCGCCGCCATGCCGCGCACCGTCGGCCAGATCACCTGGTCCATGGCGCGCCGGTGGATTTCGTCGGTCACGACCGGCGCCGGGGAGTAGGCCCCCATGCCGCCGGTGTTCGGGCCGGTATCGCCGTCGCCGACGCGTTTGTGGTCCTGGCTGGTGGCCATCGGCACCACGTTCTCGCCGTCGACCATCACGATGAAGCTGGCTTCTTCGCCGTCGAGGAACTCTTCCACCACGATGCGATGACCGGCGTCGCCGAAGGCGTTGCCGGCCAGCATGTCACGCACGGCTTCTTCCGCTTCCTGCAGCGTCATCGCGACGATCACGCCTTTACCGGCCGCCAGGCCATCGGCCTTGATGACGATCGGCGCGCCTTTGCGGCGCACATAGGCCAGTGCCGGCTCCACCTCGGTGAAGTTTTCATATTCGGCGGTCGGGATGCGGTGGCGCGCCAGGAAATCCTTGGTGAAGGCTTTGGAGCCTTCGAGCTGCGCGGCGGCCTGCGACGGGCCGAAGATTTTCAGGCCGGCGGCCTGAAAGGCGTCGACCACGCCGATCACCAGCGGCGCTTCCGGCCCGACGATGGTCAGACCGATGTCATGGCTCTGGGCGAAAGCGACCAGAGCAGGGATGTCGGTGGCGGCGATCGCCACGTTTTCCAGATTGGCTTCCAGCGCGGTGCCGGCATTGCCCGGCGCAACGTAGACTTTGTCCGCCAGCGGAGACTGGGCGGCTTTCCAGGCCAGCGCGTGTTCGCGCCCGCCGTTGCCGATAATCAAAATGTTCATCAGGGGCTCCACGAATGGCGTGCGCCGGAGCGCACGCGGCAAAAGGAATTAATGGCGGAAGTGACGCATGTCGGTAAAGATCATGGCGATGCCGTGTTCGTTGGCGGCGGCGATCACTTCGTCGTCGCGGATAGAGCCGCCCGGCTGGATCACGCAGGTAATGCCGACGGCCGCCGCGGCATCGATGCCGTCGCGGAACGGGAAGAAGGCGTCGGAGGCCATGGCGGACCCTTTCACCTCCAGCCCTTCGTCGCCCGCTTTGATGCCGGCGATCTTGGCGGAGTAAACGCGGCTCATCTGGCCGGCACCTATGCCGATGGTCATGTTGTCACGTGCATAAACGATGGCGTTGGATTTCACGAACTTGGCCACTTTCCAGCAGAACAGCGCGTCGCGCAGTTCCTGTTCGGTCGGCTGGCGCTCGGATACCACACGCAGATCGGCGGCGGTCACCATGCCCAGATCGCGATCCTGCACCAGCAGGCCGCCGTTGACGCGCTTGAAGTCCAGTCCCGCTTCGCGTTGCTGCCACTGGCCGCAGGCCAGCACGCGTACGTTCTGTTTGGCGGCCAGCAGGGAGCGCGCTTCCTGGGTGACGTTTGGCGCGATGATCACTTCCACGAATTGGCGGCTGATGATCGCCTGCGCGGTGGCGGCATCCAGTTCGCGGTTAAAGGCAATGATGCCGCCGAAGGCGGAGGTCGGGTCGGTTTGGTAAGCGCGCTCGTAGGCGGCCAGGATGTCGTCGCCGATCGCCACGCCACAAGGGTTGGCGTGTTTGACGATCACGCAGGCCGGTTCGGCGAACTCTTTCACGCATTCCAGCGCGGCGTCGGTATCGGCGATGTTGTTATAAGACAGCGCCTTGCCCTGCAGCTGCTCGGCGGTCGCGACGGACGCTTCCTTTACCTCTTCTTCTATATAGAAGGCGGCCTGCTGGTGGCTGTTCTCACCGTAGCGCATATCCTGCTTCTTGATGTAGTTGAGGTTCAGGGTACGCGGGAAGCGGCCGGACGGCTGTTCGGTCTCGCCGTGGTATGCCGGCACCAGCGTGCCGAAGTAGTTGGCGATCATGCTGTCGTAGGCGGCGGTGTGTTCGAAGGCCTTGATGGCGAGATCGAAGCGGGTGGCATAGCGCAGCGAGCCGTCGTTGTTGTCCATCTCGGTAATGATGGCGGCGTAGTCGCTGCTCTTCACCACGATGGCAACGTCTTTATGGTTCTTGGCGGCGGAGCGCACCATAGTCGGGCCGCCGATATCGATATTCTCGACCGCGTCTTCCAGCGAGCAATCTGGGCGCGCCACGGTTTGGGCGAACGGATACAGATTGACGACCACCATGTCGATAGGCTTGATGTCATGCTGATTCATGACGGCGTCGTCCTGGCCGCGGCGGCCGAGGATACCGCCGTGAACTTTCGGGTGCAGGGTCTTAACTCGTCCGTCCATCATTTCCGGGAAGCCGGTGTAGTCGGATACTTCGGTAACGGGCAGACCGGCGTCTGCCAGCAGGCGGGCGGTACCGCCAGTGGAGAGCAGTTCAACGCCGCGCTGGGAAAGCGCTTCGGCGAATTCAACGATACCGGCTTTGTCAGACACGCTGAGCAGGGCCCGGCGGATTGGACGAGGTTGTTGCATGGTTTTATCCCTTGGCTTTGAGTCGCAATTAAAGAGCGTTACGTGAATGTCCACCTCGTTCTCTCTATAAGGAAGGTTTTTTGCCTTATAAAGGGAGGGTCAGGCACATATTCAGGTAACGCCCCCATAAAAAGGGGGATCGTTTCGTCGCGGGGAATTGTAGCGAAAACGTTTGCGTGGCGCTCGTAAATTTTCCGTGCAAATCGCATCTGTGGATAACACTGTGTGCAAGTGGGTATAAGGCGGGGTTTTGCTGTGGAATGCAGCGAACGATCGTTTTTGCTGAAAATACCTGTTGCGGCCTGCGAGGAACTCCCTATAATGCGCCTCCATCGACACGGAACATGTGAACAACTTCACAGAGTATCCGGGGGTCGCAGAGAAAAAATCCTGAAAATTAGGGTTGACTCTGAAAGAGGAAAGCGTAATATACGCCACCTCGAGTTAGCAAGCGAAAGCGCCTAACTCACTGCTCTTTAACAATTTATCAGACAAT
>NZ_JBZXDO010000039.1:0-30982 GCF_058725505.1 Serratia sp. A07 | reverse complement strand
ATTACCCGCGGGCAGTAAAAAAGAAGCCGCAACGTTATACGTTGCGGCTTCCTCAAAAGCTTAACTGACAAGCATTACGCCCTCGGCGCCGTTATTTTTATCTCCTTCGTAGTATCCCGATTTCGCTACGTTATGACGGCCAGCGCGGGATACGCAGGGTAATGACCAGCCCCTCTTTATCGCCGTTGCGCGCCTCAACCTGGCCGCCGTGCGCCAGCACCACCTTGCGGGTGATCGCCAGCCCCAGGCCGTAACCCTTGCCCGACAGCGCCGACTTCACGCGCACGAACGGATCGAAAATGCTCGACAGCTTCGCCTCCTCGACTCCCGGCCCCTGATCGCTGACCGCGATCTGGAACTGGTTATCAACGCGCGTCAGCGCCACCGTCACCCGCTGGCCGTGGCTGGAAAAGCGCAGCGCATTGCGCACGATGTTGTCCACCGCTCGCCGCATCAGCTCCGCATTGCCCTTGACGGTGTACTCCACGTCCGACTCGGCCTGCAGCACGATATCCACGCCGGGCACCTGCGCCTCGTAGCGTGCATCGCTCACCACCGCATCCACCAGGCCGTACAGATCGAAATACTCCTCGTCCGGCAGGCTGCTGTGTTCGGCGCGCGACAGCGCCAGCAGCTCGCCGATCATCTTATCCAGCCGCCCCGACTCGTGTTCGATGCGCTTGAGCGAAGTTTCGACGTTGCCGGCATTCTGCCGCGCCAGGCCGATCGCCAGCTGCAGGCGCGCCAGCGGCGAACGCAGCTCGTGCGAAACGTCATGAAGTAACTGCTCGCGGGCGCTGACCAGCAGCTCCAGCCGCTCAGCCATGGTGTCGAAATCGCGCGCCACGTCGGACAGCTCGTCATGACGGCGGCGCATTTTCGGGAACAGCCGCACCGACAGATCGCCCTGCGCCACCCGATCCAGGCCACCGCGCAGCTGACGCATCGGCCGGGTCAGGTTCCAGGCCAGCACGGCGCTGAACAGCAAACCGCCCAGCCCGCCGACCCACAGCATCGGCGCAGGAATGTTGAAGAAATGGGAACGCCGCTCCGGCCGATACTCTTCCCGCAGCCCGCGCACGTTATAGCTCAGCCAGTATCCCTGCCCTTCCCCGGTCTGCACCCAGGCAGAGATTTCCTTCGGCATCCGCCGCCCTTCAAATACCGGTTCTTCCGGCGCGGGCGGCGGCGGTTGGATCATCGGCGTCACCGACAGCAAACGCCTGTCGTCCTCGGGCCAATCGCGCATCAGGGCTTCCAGCGCCGGCATGCCGCCGCTGCGCAACTGGGTAGCCGCCGAGGTCAGCTGCAGGCCGATGACCCGCCGCGCCATGGCGTTCTCCGGCGGCACATAGCGGTCGCCATACAAAGAAAACGCCACCCACAGGGCCTGCGTCATGATGAGGAAGGTCAGCCAAAAGCCGAGCAAAATTTTCCAGAACAGTCTTCCGCGCATGTCAGGTTACCGAATGCGATAGCCGATGCTGCGCACCGTCTCGATGCTCAGCGTATTACCGGCCAGCGCGCTCAGCTTCTGGCGGATATTGCTGATATGCACGTCCACGCTGCGATCATAGGCCTCGCGCGGGCGCCCCAGCCCCTTCTCGGACAATTCATCCTTCGACACCACGCGATCCGGCGCGCGCAGCAACAGCTCCAGCAGATTGAATTCCGAAGCGGTCAGATCAAACGCCTTACCGCGCCATTCGCTGCTGCGGGTTGAAGGGTTCAGCGTCAGCTCGCCGAAGCTGATGGCGGCTTCGTCGTCCGCCTCCTGCGGCCGCTCTTCGAAACGGCGCAGCACCGCGCGCAGACGCGCCACCAATTCGCGCGGGTAGCAAGGTTTGGGCATGTAATCGTCGGCGCCCATCTCCAGGCCAATCACCCGATCGATGTTGTCGCCTTTGGCGGTCAGCATGATGATCGGCAGCCGGCTCTTTTTACGCACGTCGCGCAGCACGTCGATGCCGCTCATGTCCGGCAGCATGATATCGAGGATCATCGCGGTATAGTCGCCCGACAGCGCGCCCTCTACCCCCGCCTTGCCGGTCAGCACCAGCGTGGCGTCGAAGCCTTCGCCCGTCAGGTATTCGCTCAGCATGGTGCCAAGCTCCAGGTCATCGTCGACCAGTAAAATTTTCATGCCTTGCTCCTTCACCGATTTTCGTTATTTTCCCGCCAATTCCGCCGGCCCGCAGCCGGTTTTACTCAATCCTTACACATCGCGGTTCGCGTCTCGCCACCGTTATTGTGGCTGCTGTCGCGCGATTTCTCTACTTCTGTCAGGGTATTGGCGTGCAGACAGGCTCCGGCCACCGCCCAGGCGGGCCGGCTATGCGGTCGGTCAAAAGGAAAGTGAGAAGGGTTTTCCCGGCGGAACGCGCCGCCGGGAGGGCACATTCAGTCGAACACGCCGGTGGAGAGGTAACGGTCACCGCGATCGCAGACGATCGCCACCACGACGCTGCCGGGGTGGGCCGCCGCGACGCGCAGGGCGCCGACTACCGCGCCGCCGGAGCTGACGCCGCAGAAGATGCCTTCACGCTGCGCCAGCTGGCGCATGGTCTGCTCGGCATCGCGCTGCTCGATATCCAGCACCTGATCCACCAGCTCCGGGCGGAAAATGCCCGGCAGGTAAGCGGGCGCCCAACGGCGAATGCCGGGGATGCTGCTGCCTTCTGCCGGCTGCAGGCCGATGATCTGCACCTGCGGATTCTGGCTCTTCAGGTAACCGCCCACGCCGGTAATGGTACCGGTGGTGCCCATGCTGGAAACGAAGTGCGTGATGCGTCCTTCGGTCTGGCGCCAAATCTCCGGGCCGGTGGTGGTGAAATGGGCGTAGGGATTGTCGAGATTGTTGAACTGATCCAGCACCTTGCCCTGCCCCTGACGCTGCATCTCCAGCGCCAGATCGCGCGCCCCTTCCATCCCCTGCTCACGGCTGACCAGGATCAGCTCGGCGCCGTACGCGCGCATCGCCGCCTGCCGCTCCAGGCTCATGTTCTCCGGCATCAACAGCTTCAGCGTATAGCCTTTGAGCGCGGCGATCATCGCCAGCGCAATGCCGGTATTGCCGCTGGTGGCCTCGATCAGCACGTCGCCGGGCTTGATCTCGCCGCGCAGCTCCGCCTGCTGGATCATCGCCAACGCAGCGCGATCCTTCACCGATCCCGCCGGGTTATTGCCTTCCAGTTTGACCCATACCTCGCTGCCCGCCTGGGCGGCCAGCCGTTGCAGTTGTACCAGCGGGGTGTTCCCGATGCATTGTTCGAGCGTTGTCACGATCTTTGCCTGTGTTGATGTGCGTAAAGTAAAAAGGCAACCCGGGGGTTGCCTTGAAGAAAAGGGCAGCTAAAACCTATCAGGCGCTTTTGGCTAACGCAACAGGTTGCAGCAGTTGATCGCCGGCATACAGCCGCGCATTGAGGCTGCCGACGTAATAACGGCCGCCGCGCACCGGGGTTGGATTGCCTTCCGGCAACACCACGCCGATCGGCTCCTGATGCCAGCCGATCGGCTGCACCGTCAACTGCCAGAAGTGGCCACGCGGGCTGGCTTCCAGCACCTGCACCGGCAGCGGGCAACGCTCGCTGCTTTCGGTCGCCACTTCCATTTCCCACGGACGCAGGAACAGATCGACGCTGCCCTGGTGCATCGGCTGGAACGACAGCGGCCACTGGTGCGCGCCGACGAACAGCTGGGAGCCGCGAATTTCGCCGTTCAGGCGGTTCACTTCCCCCATGAACTCCAGCACGAAGCGGCTGGCCGGTTCGCGCATAATCTCTTCCGGCGAGCCGACCTGTTCGATATTGCCCTGGCTCATCACCACGATGCGGTCGGCCACTTCCATCGCCTCTTCCTGATCGTGGGTGACGAACACGCTGGTGAACTTCAGCTCTTCGTGCAGCTGACGCAGCCAGCGGCGCAGCTCTTTGCGCACCTGCGCATCCAGCGCGCCGAACGGTTCGTCCAGCAGCAGAATTTGCGGTTCCACCGCCAGCGCGCGCGCCAACGCCACGCGCTGTTTCTGGCCGCCGGACAGCTGAGACGGATAGCGGTTGGCCAGGTGGCCCAGCTGCACCATTTCCAGCAGCTGGGTGACTTTCTGTTTGATCGCCGCGGCGTTTGGCCGCTCGCGGCGCGGCAGCACGGTCAGGCCGAAGGCGATGTTGTCGAACACCGTCATGTGGCGGAACAGCGCATAGTGCTGAAACACGAAGCCTACGCGCCTGTCGCGCGCATGCATGTGGCTGACGTCGGTGCCGTGGAAGCCCAGCTTGCCGCCGCTCTGGCTTTCCAGCCCGGCGATGATCCGCAGCAGCGTGGTCTTGCCGGAACCGGACGGCCCGAGCAGCGCCACCATCTCGCCGGAAGCAATATCGAGCGAGATATCGTTCAATACCTTGGTGCGACCGAAGTACTTGTTGATGCCGTTAATCTCAATGCTCATGATTTTCCTCCCGCTCGAGACGCGCGTTTTGACGTTCCAGACGCCACTGCAGCGCGCTCTTCAAAAATAGGGTAACGATCGCCATCAGGGTCAACAGCGCGGCGGCGGTAAAGGAGCCGACGGTGTTGTAATCCTGCTGCAACAGCTCGACCTGCAGCGGCAGGCTGTAGGTTTCGCCGCGAATCGAACCGGACACCACCGACACTGCGCCGAACTCGCCGATGGCGCGCGCGTTGGTCAGCACCACGCCGTACAGCAGCGCCCAGCGAATGTTGGGCAGCGTCACGCGGCGGAACATCTGCCAGCCGGACGCCCCCAGCAGAATGGCAGCCTCGTCTTCCTGACTGCCCTGGCTGAGCATCATCGGCACCAGCTCGCGCACCACGAAGGGACAGGTGACGAAAATGGTCACCAGCACCATGCCCGGCCAGGAGAACATGATCTGGATGTTATGCGCATCCAGCCAGCCGCCCAGCAGGCCGTTGCTGCCGTAAAACAGCAGGTAAATCAGCCCCGCCACCACCGGTGAAACGGCGAACGGGATATCGATCAGCGTCAGCAGCAGCTGGCGGCCGGGGAAGGTGAAGCGCGTCACCAGCCACGCCAGCAACGTGCCGAACACCAGGTTGAACGGCACGGTGATCAGCGCGATCAAGACCGTCAGCCAAATGGCGTGCAGCATGTCCGGATCGAGCAAGTTGCTCCACATCGCGCCGAACCCTTTGGAAAAGGCCTCGGCGAAAATCGACATCATCGGCACCACCAGCAGCAGCAGCACCGAGAACAGCGTGCCGATGGCGATCAGCGTCCACTTGCCCCAGTTGACGCGCGGGCGCTCGGCGCCGTTGAAGGCGGAAACATCGGCCATCAGTGCCCTCCTCCCAAACGTCTGCCGAAGCGGCTTTGCAATACGTTAATGCTGAACAGCAGCAGCAGCGACGCCGCCAGGATCACCGAGGCGATGGCGCTGGCCGCCGGGTAATCGAACTCCTGCAAACGCACGAAAATCATCAGCGAGGTCACTTCCGTCTTCCAGGCGATGTTGCCGGCGATGAAAATCACCGCGCCGAACTCGCCCAGGCTGCGGGTAAAGGAGATGGCGGTGCCGGCCAGCAATGCCGGTGCCACCTCGGGCAACACCACGCGGCGGAAACTCTGCCAGCGCGTGGCGCCCAGCGTCTCGGCCGCCTCTTCGTATTCCGGCCCCAGCTCTTCCAGAACCGGCTGCACGGTGCGCACCACAAACGGCAGGCTGGTGAACGCCATCGCTACCGCGATCCCAAGCCAGGTAAAGGTGACCTTGATGTCGAAGTGCGCCAGCCACTGACCGTACCAGCCAGTGGTGGAAAACAGCCCCGCCAGCGTCAGGCCGGCCACTGCGGTCGGCAGTGCGAACGGCAGATCGATCAGGCCGTCCAGCAGCGAACGGCCGGGAAAACGGTAGCGCGTCAGGATCCAGGCCATCAGCATGCCGAACATCGCATTAAACAGGCTGGCGACGCCGGCCGCCAGCAGCGTCACTTTATACGCCGCCACCACCTGCGGGTTGGAAATCACTTCCCAGTATTGCGCCAGGCTCATCTGTGCCAGCTGCATCACCAGCGCGGTGAGCGGCAACAGCAGGATCAAACAGGTATAAAACAGGCTGCTGCCGAGGCTGAGGCCAAATCCGGGCAGCACCCGCTTACTGGACGACAACGCCAACATTTACTTGCGCCCTGCCGCTAACAGCTGATCCAGCTCGCCGCCGGTGGCGAAGTGGGTTTTCATCACCTGCGGCCAGCCGCCGAACTGGTCTTCCACGCGGAACAGTTGGGTGTCCGGGAATTGCCCCTTCGCCGCCGCCATCGCTTTCTGGTCATACACGCGGTAGTAGAAGCTGGTGATCACCTGCTGCGCCGCCGGGCTGTAGAGATAGTTCAGATAGGCTTTGGCCGCCTGTTCGGTACCGTTGCGCTCGACGTTTTTGTCGACCCAGGCCACCGGGAACTCCGCCAGAATATCGACCGGCGGCACGATCACTTCGTACTTGTCCTCACCGTACTGCTTGCGGATGTTGTTCACTTCGGACTCGAAGCTGATCAGCACGTCGCCCAAGCCGCGCTCGACGAAGGTGGTGGTCGCGCCGCGGCCGCCGGTATCAAACACCAGCACGTTTTTCAGGAAGCGGGTCATGAAGGCGCGGGTCTTGGCCGGATCGTTGCCGTCGGCCTGATTGGCGGCGCCCCAGGCGGCCAGATAGGTGTAACGGCCGTTACCGGAGGTTTTCGGGTTCGGGAACACCAGCTTCACGTCGTCGCGCACCAGATCGTTCCAGGTGTGGATGCCCTTCGGGTTGTCCTTGCGCACCAGAAACGCCATGGTGGAATAGAACGGCGAGCTGTTGTTCGGCAGGCGCGCCTGCCAGTCCGCCGGGATCAGCTGCCCGCGATCGTGCAGGATCTGCACGTCGGTCACCTGGTTGTACGTCACCACGTCGGCGCGCAGGCCCTGCAGGATCGCCAGCGCCTGCTTGGAGGAACCGGCGTGCGATTGTTTGATGGTCAGCTTGTCGTTCGGATGCTGTTGATTCCACTGCTGTTCAAAGCCGGGATTCAGCGCGACGAACAATTCACGGGAAACGTCATAAGAGCTGTTCAGCAATTCCGCCGCCGACGCGGCGCCGCTCGCCAACAGCGCAGCCGCCAGCCAACCTTTCAGCACGAGATTTTTAACCCGGTTTTGTTTCATTCTGCACCTTATCACTGAGTCATTCCTTCAGGCTTTCGCCTTATTGACGACCAGTGTATTTATAACTCGGTGCGGAGCTGTAACGCTTTTATATACCGTTTAGTGATTTACAAGCATCAAACGCTATAAGGCAGGGAATGCGAGGCGTTTTCGGGGCGGGAAAACGGGCCGAAGCCGGGCGCGCCGGCTTCGGCAACGGCGTCAAAGTGACAGCAGGCGCGTCAGCGATGGCGCAAAGTAGTAGCTGCCGGTAACCGCACGGCTGAAACGCAGCATCGCGTCGCGTTTGCCGTCCAGATCGCCGAACATGCTCAGCAGCTGCTGCTCGATATTGTGCAGGCGTGCGCAATAGGCGATGAAGAACAGGCCATGCTTGCCGCTGGCGGTGCCATAAGGCAGGCTCTGGCGCAGAATTTTCAGGCCCTTGCCGTTCTCTTTCAGATCGACGCGGCTGACGTGCGAGGTATCCGGGCGCTGATCGGCCGGCAGCTCTTCGCTGTCTTGCTTGGTGCGACCGATGATCTGCTCCTGCTGTTCGGTGGTAAAGCGCTGCCACTGGCGCAGGTTGTGCTCGTAACGTTGCACCAGCACGTAGCTGCCACCTGCGTCCTCTTCGCCTTCGGCGATCGTCGCCACTGCCGGGCGCTGCTCGCCCTGCGGGTTTTCGGTACCGTCGATGAAACCGCTCAGATCGCGCTCTTCCACCCAGCGGAAACCGTGGGTTTCTTCTTCAATCTTGATGGCGTTGCCGAACGCCGCCAGTGCCGCCTGCGCCAGCGTGAAGTTGACGTCGTGACGCAGCGACTGAATGTGGATCAGCATATCGCGCTGGGTGGCCGGTGCCAGCCCTTTGCCGAGCGGCGTGAACGGCTTCAGCTCTTTCGCGCCCTGGCCGTTGGAAAGATCGTGCCAAACGTCATAGCCGAAGGCGATCACCGCGCCGAGGCGCGCATCGGGAAACTGCTGCTGCAGCTCGCTCAGCGTCTGACAAAACTGTTTGCAGCCCTGGCGCAAGTCGGCGAATTCGCCCTGTACGGTGGCTTCCATAAAAATGGCGAAACGGCAGTGCTCCAGCAGAATGCCGCTCTGAACCTGTGTCATGTTGTTATCCTCAATACCAGAATCCGGCAACAGGTAAGGTATGGCGGTTGACGCGCGGGTTCCCTGTTACAAACGCGCGCTATCATACCGCAAGCACGGGCGATTGCCTTGCAGCAGCGCAAAGAAAATAGGGGTAATGGCTTGAAAAGGCAGGCGCCGCGAACCGGCGCCCGTTGAACATATTACTGCTGCGGCTTGGCGTGCCAGATGATTTTGCTGACCGTCCAGCTTTTCAGGGTGTCGTCCGGCGGGATGATGTCCTGCGCCCCGGCCCACTTGCCGCTGAAGATATAGGTAACGTACTTACTCTGTTCCGCCACGCACTCCACTTTGCCGGCGTCTTCGCCGCTGCCCGGTTTACAGGAGCCAAACGCCTTGCTGTACATATCGCCGAACGGCGTGCCGAGCTTGTTGCCCCACTCCGTCGCCACTTTCTGATCCATTACGTCTACCCGCTGCACGTGCCCTTTCGGCTCGCCGGTGATCACCAGCTTCACTTCGTCGCCGGACAGCGCCTGGTAATAAGAGACGATCTGGCCGTTGCTGGTCGCCATGCCGCCGCGCAGGCGGTAGTTGCCGTCCAGCCCGTCGTTGATGGCGCTTTCCGACATCGGCGTGCCGGCGTTGAGCTTGCCGACGCCCTTGGCGCCGACCTCCAGACTGCTGCCGAACCAGTTGAACGGCGACAGGCTGGACCAGGAGAAATTGGACATGCTCGAACAGCCGGTCAGTAACAGCGGAAGCCCTAACAACAGGGGGCGAATATTCATCTCTAGCTCCTTAAACATCAATGGCACGGGGCGGTAACCCGCCCCTGCCGCACTCGGCGTTTTGCTGCGTGCCAGCCTCTCACAACGGCCCGCACTACGCCAACGGTTGCCAGCTTGGAGTGCGGAAAATGCGAAAAGTGCCGCACTTCTCGGCAATTAGTCGGCGTGCTCCGCCGGCGCAAAACAGGCTTTCAGGCGCGCATTCAACAGCAGATAGCTCAGCGCCAGCGCATCGAGCAGCGCCAACGCCAGCTCCAGCCCCGGCGCATCGCCGTCCTGGCGCCACAGGCTGAACAGCGAGCCGCCGAGCGACGCCAGCACGGAGATAATCAGCCCCCAACGCCAGCCGCGCCACAGCCGCGGCCATTGGTGACGGCGGCCGCTCAGCAAAAACGCCAGCGCCGCCGGCAGGCCGAGCAGCATGCCGTACCAAAAGCGTTGGGTATCCGGATAAAACAGCGCCAGCAAGCTTTCACCCTGCTCACGCGAAGCGCCGGCCATCACGAACAGCAGCCAGGTGCGCGCCTGCAAAATCAGCACGGCCCAAAATCCCAGCGGCAGCCGCAGCGTGCCGTGCTGGTCGTAATCGTCCGGGGAAAACCGGGGTGAGAATGGCTTCAACGATCGTTCCTTGCCAACAGAATAAAGACTATGGCTACAGATGGGCGCCGGCGGCGTGAATTTCAATGCGTCGGCTTAAGAAGCTCTTAAGATCGGCGTGTTTTAATCCTTATCACTGAGCAAGCAACCCGATATCAGCGGGATGTGATTTTCGATAACGATAAGGAAGCGCAACATGAAAAAACTGACTCTGGCCGCTCTGATCGCGCTGTGCAGCGCACCGGTACTGGCGCAACAAGGCGGGTTCCTCGATCCGGCCGCGCCGCAGGCCCAAACGCAAACCACCGCACAAGGCGGTTTCTCCGGCCCCAGCGCGGCGCTGGCCACCGTGGACAAGGTGAAATCGATGAGCGACGACACCTGGGTGATGCTGCAGGGCAACATCGAGCAGCGCATCGGCGACGAAACCTATACCTTCCGCGACGCCACCGGCACCCTGACGGTCGATATCGACCGCAAACGCTGGAACGGCCAAACCGTTACGCCGAAAGACAAGGTGCAGTTGGAAGGCAAAGTGGATAAAGACTGGAGCAGCGTCGAAGTGGACGTGAAAACCGTCAAAAAGCTGCCGTAATGCACTGCGGCGGGCGGTGCAACGCCGCCGCCCGCCGCTCGATCAATATTCCTGATCTTCGATCAGCCGCTTGCCCAGGCTGGTGATGCCCTGAATCTCGTAGCCGAGCTTCTCGTACATCTCGACCACCGTGTCGTTGTCTTCGCGCACCATAATCTGGATCTTCGGGCAGCCGCGGGCGATCAACTTCTTCTCCAGACGATTGATCAACGCATTGGCGATTCCGCGCCCGCGATAGTCGGGATGCACCCCGAGGTAATACGCCGAGCCGCGGTGGCCGTCATAACCGCCCATCACCGAACCGACCACTTCGCCGCCGACTTCCGCCACCAGGAACAGCTCCGGATCGTGGTTCAGCTTGCGCTCGATGTCCATTTCCGGATCGTTCCAGGGCCGCAGCAGATCGCAGCGCTCCCACAGGGTAATGACCTCTTCAAAGTCGTCTTGTCGAAATACGCGAATTTCCATCGATGTTGGCCGCTGTTAATTAAGGTGTTTATCTGATTATCGCGTGATTATTCACTTACGCAATATCAAACTGCGATTTACCGCGCTATTTGCCCAGAAATCGCCGGTAACAGGCGTAATAAATGGAAATAGTTATCGGGTCGATTAATGATTATCAATACGATATAACGTCGCAAAATAGAAACGTCGATGGAGCGTTGCGTAATGAAAAAGCAGGGTAAACAATTCCTCAGTTTTAAGCCACTTGCCGTTTCCCCGACGCGACGCCAACTTTTGCTTTCCGGCCTGGCGGTAGCGCTGTTCGGCGTGAAAAACCGCAGCGCCAGGGCGGAAGGCTTACTGCGCAATCAGCACAGCAAACCGGCGGCGAAACCGGCCGGCGGCAAAAAACTGGTGATGATCGATCCCGGCCACGGCGGCATCGACTCCGGCGCGGTCGGCCATGAAGGCTCACAGGAAAAACACATCGTGCTGGAAATCGCCAACCACGTGCGCCGTTTTCTGCATGAGCATGACCACGTCGAGGCGCGCCTGACGCGCGAAGAAGACGAATTCATTCCGCTGTTCCAGCGGGTGGAGATCGCCCACCAGCACCAGGCCGACCTGTTCATTTCGATTCACGCCGACGGCTTTACCAGCCCATCGGCCTCCGGCGCTTCGGTGTTCGCCCTCTCCAACCGCGGCGCCAGCAGCGCCATGGCGCGCTACCTGTCCAACCGTGAAAACGCCGCCGACGACGTGGCGGGCGGCAAGTACAAGGATCAGGACAACTACCTGCAGCAGGTGCTGTTCGATTTGGTGCAAACCGACACCATCAACAACAGCCTGACGCTCGGCCGACACGTGCTCGGCCAAATTCGCCCGGTACACCACCTGCACAGCGACAGCACCGAACAGGCGGCGTTCGCGGTGTTAAAATCCCCGTCCATTCCCTCGGTGCTGGTGGAAACCTCGTTCATCACCAACCCGAACGAAGAGCGGCTGCTGGGCACCACCGCGTTTCGCGAGAAAATAGCCCGCGCCATCGCGGACGGCATCGTCAACTTCTTCGACTACTTCGACGCCCACCAGCGCAAACCCCGCTGATGCCGCGGGCGGTGAATAAGAGTATACTCAGCGCCTTGTTCAGCCAGACGCTATAAAGACCCCGCATGAGTTTACCTAACATCGCTGAAGTAAAATCCTTCCTGCTGGCGCTGCAGGATCATATCTGCGCGCAGCTCGCCCAGGCCGACGGCGGCGCCGTGTTCACCGAAGATCAATGGACGCGTGAAGAAGGCGGCGGTGGCCGCAGCCGCGTGCTGACCAACGGCGCGGTGTTCGAACAGGCGGGGGTCAACTTCTCGCACGTCTCCGGCGCCACCCTGCCGGCCTCGGCCACCGCGCACCGTCCGGAACTGGCCGGGCGCAGCTTCCAGGCGATGGGCGTCTCGTTGGTTATCCATCCGCTCAGCCCTTACGTGCCCACCAGCCACGCCAACGTGCGTTTCTTCATCGCCGAAAAACCGGGCGAAGCGCCGGTGTGGTGGTTCGGCGGCGGCTTTGATCTGACGCCGTTCTACGGCTTTGAAGAGGATGCCGTGCACTGGCACCGCACCGCGGCCGATCTGTGTGCGCCGTTCGGCGACGAGGTCTACCCGAAATACAAGCAATGGTGCGACGATTACTTCTTCATCAAGCATCGCAACGAAGCACGCGGCATCGGCGGCCTGTTCTACGACGATCTGAACACCCCGGACTTCGACCACTGCTTCGCTTTCACCCGCGCGGTGGGCCAGGGCTTCCTCGACGCCTATCTGCCGATCGTCGAAAAACGCAAGGCCTTGAGCTGGGGCGAGCGCGAGCGCCAGTTCCAGCTGTACCGTCGCGGCCGCTACGTGGAGTTCAACCTGGTGTGGGATCGCGGCACGCTGTTCGGGCTGCAAACCGGCGGGCGCACCGAGTCCATTCTGATGTCGATGCCGCCGCTGGTGCGTTGGGAATATAACTACCAGCCGGAAGGCGACAGCCCGGAAGCGGCGCTGGCGCGCGATTTCCTGCCGGTGCGCGACTGGCTGCAGGAGCCGAAATGATGCAGATTTGGGTCGATGCGGACGCCTGTCCGAACGTGATCAAAGAGGTGCTGTTCCGCGCCGCCGATCGTACCGCCATCACCGTGACGCTGGTGGCGAACCAGCCATTGCGCACACCGCCGTCGAAGTACATTCGTTCATTGCAAGTCGCGGCCGGCTTCGACGTGGCCGACAACGAGATCGTGCGCCGCTGCGAAGCGGGCGATCTGGTGATCACCGCCGATATCCCGCTGGCGGCGGAGGTGATAGAGAAAGGCGCGGTGGCGCTGAACCCGCGCGGCGAACGCTATACGCCGGACACCATCCGCGAGCGCCTCAACATGCGCGATTTTATGGATACCCTGCGCGCCAGCGGCATTCAGACCGACGGCCCGAACGCCCTGAACCAGCGCGACCGCCAACAGTTCGCCAACGAGCTGGACAAATGGCTGCTGCAGGCGAAACGGGCGCAGTGACTGTGCCCTGCTCCGCTGCGGTTTAGAAGCGCACCTCCCCGCCGAAGATATAGGTACGTCCACGGGCAGTGTTGGTCGGCGTCTCATACTGCGACTGCGACGGCAGCGAGTTCATCTTGTTCAGCGCGTCCGAGTAGTCTTTGTCCATCAGGTTTTGCACGCTGAGCTTCAGCAGCAGATTGCGATTCACCTGATAGGTGCCGTACAGATCGATAATGGTCGGAATATGCGGCGCCGGCTCTTTCAGCAACTGCTCATTCTCATCGTAATCAGAGTCCGGCGACAGGCGCACCGATTTGCCGGTGTATTTCACTACCCCGCCCAGCGTCAGTTTCTCGTCCAGCAAGCGTACCCCGCTGTCCAGCGTGAAGTAAAATTCCGGCAGTTCGCTGACATCGCCCGCGCCGAACACGTTGCTAGCCTGGTTGGTCGGCTGGGAGGTATGCTCCTTGCTTAACGACAGCTTGGTGAAGGCGAAACCGGCGTCGTACAGCGCTTCGAGCTCCACCCCGCGCATTTTGACCGGTTCGGGGGCGTTACTGTACATGGTCATGCTGACGTTGACGTCCGCGTTATCCCACTCTTCCTGCGTCGCCTGCGAGCGGTTGCACTTCTGGCGGTTTTTACACACCAGGTAGGTTTGGCTGGATATGTAGTTTTTGATTCTGGTTTCGAAATAGACCGCTTTCAGCTGGAAACTGTCCTGCTTGAACAACAGATCGTGGGCATTGGCATTGAAACCGCCCTGCCAGGTCTCCGCTTTTTCGCCCTTCAGGAACGGGTTCATCGACTGGCCGCCGCTGTTGGCGAAGAACACCTCCTGGATATTCGGCCCGCGCATCGACTTGCTGTAGCTGACGAACGGCTGCAGCCACGGCGTCACCTGCGCCGACAGCATGACCGACGGGTTAAAGCCGTGTTCGTTGCGGTTGATATTGCCGGCGCCCTGCGGGAAGCACTCTACGCGCTCGTCACAGGCCGGCTTATAGCCGGAGAGGCGATAGGCGGTGTAGTTCAGATCGAAATTCCCCTGCCAGATGCCGTAGTTGGCCTGCAACCCGCTATACAGGCTGGAAATATCTTGCTTGCCCGACATTCCCACCGGCATGCTTTCCGCCTGATTGTCATCCGTCACCAAGCCGGAGGCCTTTTTCTTATACTCGTTGCGCACCAGCTTGCCGCCGTAGCTGAAGGCGAAATCGACGTCCTGCAGGCTGAAACGGCTGGTGTTGTTGATATCCAGCGCATCAGAGATGTTTTTCGCCGTGCTGTCGCTAAAGCCCGCCATGTTGTTGGACATGAATTTCTGCTCACCCCGGCTGGTGCTGGCGGTCAGGTTGAAATCGATCAGTTCCGAGAACGGCGCGTAGTGATACTTAAGGTAAAAATCGTCGCTGTCGATGTGGCGGCGGGTGATTTTATTCTGGTAGCTGCGCGCCGACAGTTCGATGCTGTTAAAGGCATCCGGCTTGATGTCCACCTTAAACAGCTGGGATTTCGGGTTCTGGCGGTAGGTTTTATTAACGTTGAACACCTCGCTGTCGAAACCGGCGCCGTTTTTGTAGTTGGAGGTGATGGAACTGCCGCTGATCGCTGCCATCGCTCCCAGGCTGCCGCCGTCGGCAAAGGCGGCGGTTTTGGCACCCACGGCGATCATGCCGCTGCGGCCGATGCCGTTATTGCCCACCGAGAATTTGGTGCGCACGCCGAACGGGTTATCGGAAAACACCACGTCGTCCACGCCGATAGTGCGGAAGTTGGCGCTGCCCGCCAGGGCGTTCACCCCAGCGGAGCCGGTGGCATTGCCGCGCGCCACGTCGACGCCGACGATAAAGTTAGGATCGATCAGCGCCCCGAACTGGCTGGTGGGCAATCCCCCGTGCGCTGCGTCGCTCGGCGAGTTGCCGTAGTAGTTTTGCGTGATGCCGTCGACCATGGTGTTGACCCGGCCAAAGCCGCTCAGGCCGCGAATATTGACGCTGACCGATCCCTGGCCGGGATCGATCTGGGTATAGGTGCCCGGCATACTGCGCAGAATGCTGTCCACCGACTCCAGATTCTTGTTTTCATCGCGCGAGCTGAACGCGCCTGGCCTCGCCAACGCGTCTTTTTCGCTGCTTTTGCCGCTGTCGGCGGCCGAGACGTTGAGCGGGCTGAACGCCACGCTGCCTTTATTATTTTCCGCCTGTTCCTGCGCGGCCGCAGCCGGCCCGTACAGCGCCAGTCCCGCGCCGATCAGGCTCGCTATCATTTTGATTTTCATATATCCCCAGAAATAGCCAATAAGGTTTGATGGCCGACAATGCCCAGCAAAAAGCCCGCCGAAAGCGCGGTAAAAGGTTGTTATTGTTTTATTGCGCCGCAGCGTGCTGCGGCGCTAAAGGTTATTTCTGCGCCTGCCGGTCCGCCGCCAGAATAAAGGCGTACTCCAGCGCGCCGTTTTCCAGCCGCGCCAGGCGGCCCGATTTGCCGCCGTGGCCGGCGGTCATGTCGGTGGAGAGCAGCAGCAGCGAATCGCCCTGCTTGAAGCGCCGCAGCTTCGCCACCCATTTGGCCGGCTCCCAATACTGCACCTGGGAGTCGTACAAGCCGCTGGTAACCAGCAGGTTCGGGTAACGCTGCTTGCGCACGTTGTCGTACGGGCTGTAGGACTTCATCAGCGCATAGGCGGCCGGCTGGTGCGGGTTGCCCCACTCCTCGTATTCCCCGGTGGTCAGCGGAATGCTGTCGTCCAGCATGGTGGTCACCACGTCGACGAACGGCACCTGCGCCACCACCGCGTTGTACAGCTGCGGCGCCTGATTGATCACCGCCCCCATCAGCAAGCCGCCGGCGCTGCCGCCCATGGCGTAGATGCGCCCCGGCTGGCCGTAGCCGTCTTTGATCAGCGCCTGGGTGGCGTCGATGAAGTCGTTGAAGCTGTTCGGTTTATGCGTCAGCTTGCCCTGTTTGTACCAGCTCTGCCCCAGCTCGCCGCCGCCGCGCACGTGGATCAGCGCATAGACGAAGCCGCGATCCAGCAGGCTGATGCGGTTGGCGCTGAACGCCGGATCCATGCTCATGCCATAAGCGCCGTAGCCGTACACCAGTAGCGGGTTATGCCCGTTTTTGAACAGCGATGTGCGGTACACCAGCGAGACCGGCACCTTCACGCCGTCGCGCGCCGTGACCCAGATGCGCTCGCTGTGATACAGGCTCGGATCGACGCCTTTCACCTCCTGCTGCTTCAGCAGGGTGCGCTCGCCCTTGTTCAGATCCCACTCATAGGTGCGGGTCGGCGTGGTCATCGCCGAATAGCCGTAGCGCAACCGATCGCTGTCCGGCTCCGGGTTATAGCCCAGCCAGGCCATGTAGCTGGCGTCATCGAACGGGATGGCGCGCTCGGTTTTACCGTCCCAGCTGATTTGCCGCAGCTGCACCAGCCCGTTGGCGCGCTCCTGCACCACCAGCCAGTCGCGGAACAGGCTGAAGCTCTCCACCTCGTGCTGCGCCTGCGGCGCGATCAGCGTCTGCCAGGGTTTACCCGCCGCCGCTGTGCGGTAGAGGCCAAAGTTCGGATCCTGATGGTTAGAACGCAGGTAGAACTCGCCGCGGTAGTGATCGAGGTAATACTCGCGGCCGTTCTGCCGGGCGGCGAACAGCTGCGGCTCGCGCTGCGGCTGGTTGGCGTCGATCAGGCGCACCTCGGAGGTGGTGTTACCGCTGATGGTCAGAATCAGGTAATCGCGCGAGGACGAGCGGCCGAGGCTGAGGTAGAACGCCGGATCGTTTTCCTGGTACACCAGCTTATCTTCCGCCGTCGGCGTACCGTACTGATGGCGATAAACCTGGTATGGCAACAGCGTTTGCGGGTGGTTGCGCACGTAGAACAGGGTTTGGTTGTCGTTGGCCCACACCATGTTGCCGGAGGTGTTTTCCAGCGTTTCCGGCGACCAGCGTTCGCTGCCTATCTCACGCAGGGAGATGCGGTATTGGCGGCGGCCCTGCAGATCTTCGGCCACCGCCAGCTGGCGGTTGTCCTGGCTGACGTCCATCGCCCCCAGGCGATAGTAGGCGTGGCCGGCCGCGCGCTGATTGGCGTCCAGCAAGGTTTGCCACGGCGCGTCGGCGGTGAGCGCCTGGCGCTGATACAGCGCGAAATCTTTACCGGCGGCGTAGCTTTCCTGATAGCGATAGCCGTTGAGTTGATACGGCACCGAACGATCGTCAGGGTTCATGCGGCCCAGCATCTCCTGATACAGCGTGGCGCGCAGCTTCTGGTACGGCGCCATCATCTGCTCGGTGTAGCGGTTCTCCGCCTTCAGGTAGTCCAGCACCTTCGGCTCTTTTCGGCTGTCGTCGCGCAGCCAGTAGTAATCGTCGGTGCGCGTCTCGCCGTGCGCCGTTAGCGCTTTCGGCGCGCGTTCCGCCAATGGCGGCTGCGGTTGCGCCAGCGCGGCGCCGGCGATGCCTAAAGAAAGCCAGAGCGCGGCCGCGATGCGACGGCGCGGGGTGAATAACAGCGGATTCATAATCCCTCACGAAGTTTGAAGAGGCGCACGACGGCGATGCGGCGCCTGCGGGCATTAACGGCGGGCATTCAGCTCCGCCAGATTGAAATCGATCGGCATCGTCACCTTGACGGCTCCCTGCTGCAGCATCTCCGGCGGCGGCGGCGGCAACGGCTGGGCGCGTGACACCACCGCCACCGCTTCCCGATCCAGCGACGCGGTGCCGGAACGCACCTGCAGCATGACGTTCGAGACCCGCCCCTGCGCGTCGACGCTGAAGCTGACCTGCGGCATGCCGCTGCGCCGGCGGCTGCGGGCATCCAAAGGATAATCCTTGATGCGGTTCAGTTTGCCTTTCACCAGGCTCTCCCACGACAGTTTGGCCTGCGCGTTGCTGTTGGCGTCGCTGTTGATCGGTGCGGCGGTCTGATGGGAAAACGTCTGCGCCTGCGGCGCGGCGGCGCTGGACGCGGCGGCATTGCGCGTCTCTTTGGCCTGTTCCTGCGGCTTCGGCTGCGATTTTTGCGGGGGGCGGTGTTCGGCACGCTTCTTCTGCGCCGTCACGATTTTCGCATTCTCGGCGCGCGCCAGCTTGGGCAGATCCGGCTGCTGCTGCTGCTCCGCAGGCTGCGCCGCGGCGGATTCCGCCTGCTGCACGCCCAGCGGCAGCGGCTTGCTTTCCGGCGCTTCAATCTGCGCCGCCCAGCTCATCATCACCGCCGGCGGTGGCAGTACCACCGGCTCCAGCGCCGTCTGCGGCCAGTAAAACAGCAGCACCAACGCCGCGTGCGCCACCAGGGCGAGCAGCAGGCCGCGCGCCCAGCGCGGCTGCGGCAGTTCAAAGGCCGGGAGGGAGTAAGACTGACTTAACATAGGGGCATTAGCTTGCTTAATTGCGAATGATTGCAGATCACATTTACTAATGATAATCATTTGCAACTATAATTAACACCCCTTTTCACTGTCTTAACGTATTCATTTCACTGATGGTGTGATCCACAGGTAGTCTGCGGTGTTCGCATCGACCTGTACGCCCGGCTCCGCCAACATCAGCACCGTCGGCGCCGCCGCCGGTTGCAGATCCTGCACGTGCAGCGGCACCCCCACCGATTTGGCGGCGTGATAGCCACCGGCGATCAGCAGCGCGGGCGTCGGCGCCGCCAGCAGACGTTCCGCCATGCGCCGGTCGCGCTGCTGCTGGATCGCCAACATCGCCTGCAGCTGGTCGGCCTCAATCTTGCCGCCGTGCGAAGTGCGGATGGTCTCTTCAAGCGCCTTGCGCACCGCCGGCTGCGCCGATAGCTGCCCCGCCGGGAACTGCGGCTGCTGATAGAACGCCGTAATCTCGCTGCGATCCAGATTGGCCGACCACAGCGGGTAAGGCGCGCGCATCGCCGCCATCGTCACCCCGCCATACAGCTCCCACTTCCAGCCCGGCTGCCAGGCGATCAGCTCCGCTACGCGGCCGTCACGCACCGTGGGATCGCTCTGCAACCACTGCTTGACCTTGTCGACCTGCGCCTGTTGGTTCGGGTTGATCATCTCCATCAGCACGCTGCCCTGCGGCCGCCGCAGCGGCAGCTGCTGCACCAGCCATTGCTCAATCTGATGGTGGTAAGGATTGTCATGCTTCTCCCCCAGGATCACCCGCGGCTGCTGCGCCAGTCGCGTCAACAACTGCTCAGGCGTCAGGGTCGCGCCGCTGTGCAGATCGGTGATGCTCCCCAAACTCGCGACGTCGTTGGCCGGCGCCTTCACCGGCGCCTGGCTGCAGGCGCCGAGCGCCAACGCCGCCAATAAAATCAGGTATCTCATCATGTTGCCCCATTATCGAAAATGGCGACATTATAGATAATAATTATCATTTGCATATAGATCCGGCTTAACGATTTTTTTACGCGGCGATCGCCGGCTGCGCATTGCGTTGAAAAAGCATTGCGGGTATAACCAATAGCCATTCAGATATTTAGACGTCTATACGGATAGATTATTATGCAACCATCGGCACCCGCCGCAGGACAGTTCAAACGCAGCATGAAGGCCCGGCACCTGGTGATGCTATCGCTGGGCGGCGTGATCGGCACCGGGCTGTTTTTCAACACCGGCTACATCATCTCCACCACCGGGGCGCTCGGCACGCTGCTGGCCTACCTGATCGGTGCGCTGGTGGTGTATCTGGTGATGCTGTGCCTGGGCGAGTTGTCGGTGGCGATGCCGGAAACCGGCGCTTTTCACGTCTATGCTTCGCGCTATCTGGGGCCGGCCACCGGCTATGCCGTCGCCTGGCTGTATTGGCTCACCTGGACGGTGGCGCTCGGCTCCAGCCTGACCGCCGCCGGATTCTGCATGCAGTACTGGTTCCCGCAGTCGCCGGTGTGGCTGTGGTGCCTGATCTTCTGCGCGGCCATTTTCCTGCTTAACGTGGTGACCACCCGCTTTTTCGCCGAAAGCGAATTCTGGTTTTCGCTGATCAAAGTGGTGACCATTCTGGCGTTTATCATTCTGGGCGGCGCCGCCATGTTCGGCCTGCTGCCGATGAAAGACGGCACGCCGGCGCCGTTCCTGCATAACCTGACCGCTTCCGGCTGGCTGCCGCACGGCACGCTGCCGATCCTGATGACCATGGTGGCAGTGAACTTCGCCTTCTCCGGCACGGAGCTGATCGGCATCGCCGCCGGTGAAACCGAGAACCCGGAAAAAGTCGTGCCGCTGGCGATCCGCACTACGGTGATCCGCCTGATGCTGTTCTTTATCGGCACGGTCTTCGTGCTGGCGGCGTTGATCCCGATGGATCAGGCGGGGATCGTCAAAAGCCCGTTCGTGCTGGTGTTTGAACGCATCGGCGTGCCTTACGCCGCCGATATCTTCAACTTCGTGATCCTGACCGCCATCCTGTCGGCGGCTAACTCCGGCCTGTACGCCTCGGGGCGCATGCTGTGGTCGCTGGCCCACCAGCGCACCCTGCCGGCCTACTTTGCGCGCGTCAATACACGCGGCATTCCGATCAACGCCCTGACCTTCAGCATGCTCGGTAGCGTGCTGGCGCTGCTGACCAGCGTGATCGCGCCGGACACGGTGTTCGTCGCCCTGTCGGCGATCTCCGGTTTTGCGGTGGTGGCGGTGTGGCTGAGCATCTGCGCGGCCCACTTTGCTTTCCGCCGCGCCTACCTGCGCAGCGGCCAGCCGATAAGCGGCCTGAAATACCGCGCGCCCGGCTACCCGCTGACGCCGATCCTCGGCTTTGCGCTGTGCCTGCTGGCCTGCATCGGGCTGGCGTTCGATCCGGAGCAGCGCATTGCGCTCTACTGCGGGCTGCCGTTCGTCGCCTTGTGCTACCTCACCTATTTCCTGACCCGGCGCGCCGGGCAAAAAACCGCTTTGGGAGAACAACATGTCGGTTAATAACCCCGTCGCCCGCCTGCTGGCCGAACACCCCACGCTGATCCTGGACGGCGCGCTGGCCACCGAGCTGGAAGCGCGCGGCTGCGATCTGACCGATCCGCTGTGGTCGGCCAAGGTGCTGATTGAAAATCCCGAGCTTATCTATCAGGTGCATCTCGATTATTTCAACGCCGGCGCCCACTGCGCCATCACCGCCAGCTATCAGGCCACGCCGCAGGGCTTCTTGCGCCGCGGCCTGGATCAGGAGCAATCGCTGGCGCTGATCGCCAAAAGCGTGCAGCTGGCGCAACGCGCGCGCCGCGATTATCTGGCCGCGCACCCGCAGGCCGTGCCGCTGCTGATCGCCGGCTCGGTAGGCCCGTACGGCGCCTATCTGGCCGACGGCTCGGAATACCGCGGCGACTACCGGCTAGCGCAGGATGACATGATCGCCTTCCACCGCCCGCGCCTCGCCGCACTGGCCGCCGCCGGCGTCGATCTGCTGGCCTGCGAAACGCTGCCGTCGTTCGCCGAACTGCAGGCGCTGCTGACGCTGCTGCAGGAATTCCCGACGCTCGGCGCTTGGTTCGCCTTCACCCTGCGCGACAACCAACACCTCAGCGACGGCACGCCGCTGACGGAGGTCCTGTCCGCGCTGCGCGGCAACCCGCAGGTGCTGGCCATCGGCATCAACTGCATCGCGCTGGACAAGGTCGCCCCGGCGCTGCGCCAGCTGGGCGCGCTGGCCGACAAACCGCTGCTGGTCTACCCCAACTCCGGCGAGCACTACGATGCGGTGAGCAAAACCTGGCACGTCTGCGGCGGCGAGCACGGCAGCCTGGCCGATCAGGCGACGGAGTGGCGCACGCTCGGCGCGCAATTGATCGGCGGCTGTTGCCGCACCACCCCGCAGGATATCCGCGCCATCGCCGCACGCTGCAAGGCATAAAAAAAGCCCCCGGCGCCAACGGCGCAGGGGGCCAGTCATTCAACCTGGGCTTACAGCGGTTCGGTCTGGGCTTCCACCACCGCCAGCGCCACCATGTTGACGATGCGGCGCACCGAGGCGATCGGCGTCAGGATGTGCACCGGCTTGGCGACCCCCATCAGCACCGGCCCGACGGTCACCCCTTCCGAACAGGAGACGCGCAGCAGGTTGTAGCTGATGCGCGCCGCTTCCATGTTCGGCATGATCAGCAGGTTGGCCGAGCCTTTCAGCGGGCTGTCCGGCATCAGATCGTGACGGATGCTTTCCACCAATGCGGCGTCACCGTGCATTTCGCCGTCGATCTCCAGCTCCGGCGCCAGCTCGTTCACCAGCTCCAGCGTTTTGCGCATCTTGCGCGCCGCCGGGCAGTCGGAAGAGCCGAAGCTGGAATGAGACAGCAGCGCCACCTTAGGTTCGATACCAAAGCGGCGCACGGTTTCCGCCGCCATCAGGGTGATCTCCGCCAGCTGTTCCGGCGTCGGATCGTCGTTGACGTAGGTGTCGGCGATAAAGGTGTTGCCGCTCGGCAGCAGCAGCGCGTTCATCGCGCCGGCGACGTGCGCGCCTTCACGGAAGCCGAACACGTTCTTCACCACGTCGTAATGCTCATGGTAGCTGCCGATGGTGCCGCAGATCATCGCATCCGCTTCGCCGCGATGCAGCATGATAGCGGCGATCAGCGTCGGGTTGCCGATCACCGCACGGCGCGCCTGTTCCTGCGAGACGCCGCGACGCTTCATGATCTGGTAGTACTCGCCCCAGTATTCGTTAAAGCGCGGATCCGACTCGTTGTTCACCACTTCAAAATCTTTGCCCGGCGTCAGCTGCAGGCCCAGCTTTTTCAGGCGCATCTCGATCACGCTCGGGCGGCCGACCAGGATCGGGAAGGCCAGCCCCTGCGACACCAGCTCCTGCGTGGCGTGCAGTACGCGCTCTTCCTCGCCTTCCGCCAGCACCACCCGCTTCACCTCTTTGCGCGCCTGCGAGAAGATCGGCTTCATGAACAGGTTGGTTTTGTAGACGAACTCCGCCAGCTTCTCGACGTAGGCGTCGAAGTCTTCGATCGGGCGCGTCGCCACGCCGGACTCCATCGCCGCCTTGGCTACCGCCGGCGCGATCTTGACGATCAGACGCGGATCGAACGGTTTCGGAATGATGTATTCCGGACCGAAGGAGAGATCCTGGTCGTCATAGGCGGAAGCCACCACGTCGCTCTGCTCCGCCAGCGCCAGATCGGCGATGGCATGCACGCAGGCCAGCTTCATCTCTTCGTTGATGGTGGTAGCGCCCACGTCCAGCGCGCCGCGGAAAATGAACGGGAAGCACAGGACGTTGTTCACCTGGTTCGGGTAATCGGAGCGGCCGGTGCAGATGATGGCGTCCGGGCGCACCGCTTTGGCCAGCGGCGGTAAAATTTCCGGTTCCGGGTTGGCCAGCGCCATGATCAGCGGATCGCGCGCCATGGTTTTCACCATATCCTGCGTCAGAACGCCCGGGCCGGAGCAGCCGAGGAAGATGTCGGCATTCGGGATGGCGTCGCCCAGCGTGCGCTGGCCGTTATCCTCGATGGCGTAGGCGGCTTTGGTCTGCTCCATATTGGCGTCGCGGCCTTTATAGATGACGCCCTTGGAGTCGCAAACGGTGATGTTCTGTTGCCGCAGCCCCAGCGCCACCAGCAGGTTCAGGCAGGCGATGGAGGCCGCGCCGGCGCCGGACACCACCAGGCGTACGTCGGAGATATTCTTCTTCACCACGCGCAGGCCGTTGAGCACCGCCGCAGTGGTGATGATCGCCGTGCCGTGCTGGTCGTCGTGGAACACCGGGATCTTCATGCGCTCGCGCAGTTTCTGTTCGATGTAGAAACACTCCGGCGCCTTGATGTCTTCCAGGTTGATGCCGCCGAAGGTCGGTTCCAGCGCGGCGATAATGTCGATTAACTTGTCAGGGTTATGCTCATCCACTTCGATATCAAACACATCAATACCGGAAAACTTCTTGAACAAAACGCCCTTGCCTTCCATCACCGGCTTACCGGCCAACGCGCCGATATTGCCCAGACCCAGTACCGCCGTGCCGTTGGAAATCACCGCCACCAGGTTGCCGCGCGCGGTGTATTTGTAGGCTGCCAACGGATCTTCGGCGATCTCGAGGCAAGGCGCGGCGACGCCCGGCGAATAGGCCAGCGCCAGATCGCGCTGGGTCGCCAACGGTTTGGTGGGGGAAACCTGGATCTTCCCTGGGACAGGAAACTGATGGAAATCAAGGGCACTCTGTTTGAGCTGTTCGTCCATTATGGATTCCTTTGTTTTTTGCTTTTATGTTGAGGTAAGGCTTTGAGGCTGCGCCCTGCCGTGGGCCGTGGCGCCCAAGTACAATGACAGGGCGCAGCCTTGAAGTATAGTGAGAGAAACATCACAAACTTTGAAGCGGGCCATAACCTTGGCCGAAAGACCGTTTTAAAAGTAAAAAAAGAAGGTCTGTGGGACGCGCACAGAAACGCCGCCGTCAGCGTGGCGGCAGCGTGGCGCGCCAGGCGTTGAGCGTCTCTACCTGGCCGGCGCAAATGTGTAACGAGGTTTGTAACGCCAGGGTGTAGCTTACCGCATCGCCCCAGGTCTCCCCTTGCAGCTGCGGTTGCTCACAAGGAGCAAACACCGACTCAGGGGGCAACAGCGGCACGGCCTGCGGCGGCGGCGGCCGGGCGCAGGAGCTCAAGCACAGCGCCAGGCAGAGGCTGAGCAGCGCAGGGATCGTTTTTAATCGCTTCACGGTATTTCCTCTGATAAGCCTCGTGTTGTTGGCGCAGCTGCCGTTCCTGCCGCTGCTGCGCCGCCATCAGCGCACGGTTTTGCGCATCCTGAGTCTGCAGGGTGGCGATTAGCCCGGCCTGCTGCGCCAGGCTTTTCTGCAGCTCTGCCGCCTGTTGCCGCGCAGACGCCAACTGGTGCGACAGCAGCGAGCTGTAGCCACCCAGGCAGATAGCCGCCAGCAACAGCAGCAGCAAGCCGCCCTGCATCAGTTTTTGCAGCCAACCGCTCATGCCGGATAGTCCCGGAAAGGCAGTTGGAAGTGCGGGCCATCCTTGAGGGTTTTCCACTCGCCGCCCCATTCAACGTTGATGCCGCATTCACGCGCCGCGCGCCGCACCGCCACCGCAATCTGCGCGTAGTAATCCCACTCCCAGGAGACCACGCCCGCCGGCATCGCCACCACGTCCACCGCGTGGCCGGTCAGATGGCGGCTGCGTAATGTCTGGCTGCTGCCGGCGCGCACCATTTCCCGCTGGCGCGCCATGCTGCGCAGCCCCTCACTGACGGAGAACGGCACCAGCGAATAACGCAGCGCCAAACGAATAACGCGCACCAGATCCGGGTGTACGCCGCGCAGGTTCTCTTCGCTGCGGGCGGTAAAACGAATATCTTCGATGTCATTTAACATTTTTAAACCCCGTTTTTTTGCCAATGAATTTCTTAATTAAGGCGTTGATGTAATCCGCCCCCATAAAGCCAATCAGCACGCTGGCTAAATTCGCCCACTTTAATTCCAGGCCCATCAGCGCCAGCGCATCGCGCACCGTCCAGGCCAATAACGCGCACATCGCCGCATTCAATAAACGCCGCCGAATACCCACGTTGCGATAGGCGCCGTGCAATAACGCCATTACGCCGGCCAAAATGGCGTTTAATACCGGCTGAAGATATTCACATACTCGCTGGACTATTAAGCCAACAGCGTCAGGCTCTATGCTGGACATAGCTCATCTCCTTTTTTATTTTTAATTAAATGCCAATCACGGCCGGTGGGACATCGGATAATCAGAATCTAGTTAAGGATGCTATGACAAAGCAAATGAATAAATACAGACCCTATGGTCGAATTCATTCATGCTGAGCGCTGGCACAACGCATAACCGCCAATGTGTACGGCAGTGAATAAAAATTCATTGTTATCGTGATTTATTTCGACTTTTGTTTTCACCAAAAATAAACATTAATGGCTGCGGGAAATAGTTCCCCATCATAAAAACATCCACTCTGGAGAAATATCATGTCCACACGCAAAGCCGTTATTGGGTATTATTTTATTCCAACCAACCAAATCAATAATTACACCGAGTCCGATACGTCCGTCGTGCCGTTCCCGGTTTCCAACATCACGCCGGCCAAAGCCAAACAGCTGACGCACATCAACTTCTCGTTCCTGGACATCAACAGCAATCTGGAATGCGCCTGGGATCCGGCCACCAACGACGCCAAGGCGCGTGATGTGGTCAATCGCCTGACCGCGCTCAAAGCGCACAACCCCAGCCTGCGCATCATGTTCTCCATCGGCGGCTGGTACTACTCCAACGATCTGGGCGTGTCGCACGCCAACTACGTCAACGCGGTGAAAACCCCGGCGTCGCGCACCAAGTTTGCCCAATCCTGCGTGCGCATCATGAAGGATTACGGCTTCGACGGCGTGGACATCGACTGGGAGTACCCGCAGGCCTCAGAAGTGGAGGGTTTCATCGCCGCGCTGCAAGAGATCCGCACCCTGCTGAATCAGCAAACCGTCGCCGACGGCCGCCAGGCGCTGCCGTATCAGTTGACCATCGCCGGCGCCGGCGGCGCCTTCTTCCTGTCGCGCTATTACAGCAAGCTGGCGCAGATCGTCGCGCCGCTCGATTACATCAACCTGATGACCTACGATCTGGCCGGCCCCTGGGAGAAGATCACCAACCACCAGGCGGCGCTGTTCGGCGACGCGGCCGGGCCGACCTTCTACAACGCGCTGCGCGAAGCCAATCTGGGCTGGAGCTGGGAAGAGCTGACCCGCGCCTTCCCCAGCCCGTTCAGCCTGACGGTCGACGCCGCGGTGCAGCAACACCTGATGATGGAAGGCGTGCCGAGCGCCAAGATCGTGATGGGCGTTCCCTTCTACGGCCGCGCCTTCAAAGGCGTCAGCGGCAGCAACGGCGGCCAGTACAGCAGCCACAGCACGCCGGGCGAAGATCCGTATCCGAGCACCGACTACTGGCTGGTGGGCTGCGAAGAGTGCGTGCGCGACAAAGATCCGCGCATCGCCTCCTATCGCCAGCTGGAGCAGATGCTGCAGGGCAACTACGGCTATCAGCGGTTGTGGAACGACAAGACCAAAACCCCTTACCTGTATCATGCGCAGAACGGGCTGTTCGTCACCTATGACGATGCCGAAAGCTTCAAATACAAAGCGAAGTACATCAAGCAGCAGCAGCTGGGCGGCGTGATGTTCTGGCATCTGGGGCAAGACAACCGCAACGGCGATCTGCTGGCCGCGCTGGATCGCTATTTCAACGCCGCGGACTACGACGACAGCCAGCTGGATATGGGCACCGGCCTGCGCTACACCGGCGTCGGCCCCGGCAACCTGCCGATCATGACCGCGCCGGCCTACGTGCCGGGCACCATTTACGCGCAGGGCGCGCTGGTGTCCTATCAGGGTTACGTCTGGCAGACCAAGTGGGGCTATATCACCTCGGCGCCGGGTTCCGACAGCGCCTGGCTGAAAGTAGGCCGCGTGGCGTAAGCCATAAAAAAACCCCGTAGCCGAACGCTGCGGGGTTTTCATTGAGTTAACCGTTTGATTTTCGCGTCCCTTCGTCTCTATTCCTTCAGTTGTGGCACCAAGGATAGCCGCCATCCCGCACCACTTCCCGGCCCATCAGGCTGTAAACATCGCTTTTGCGCGTCAGCCGCTCATGCCACCAGCTAAACCCGGCGCCCTTGCTGGCCGGATGCCACGCCAGCCAAATCATTTCGTCGCCCTTTTGCATCTCCACCGGCACCGTCACCAGTTCGCCGCTGGCCAATTCCTTTTCGATCAGCGCAGGCGGCAGAAAAGCGTGGCCGATGCCGCGTTTGAGCAGCGCCAGGTTGCTTTCCACATCGCACACCACCAGCTGGCGCTGCAGAGGCAGCGTGCCGTGATTGCGTTTTGGCAGCTCATGGCTGCTGTCGGCGATCACCACCACGATGTCGTTCAAGCGCTGCTTCTTGCACACCGGCTTTCTCTGCGCCGCGAACGGGTGCGAAGGCGACACACACAGCACGAAGTTGAGCTTGCCGAGCATCAGGGTTTTGGCCTGTACGCTGTCGGGAATTTGGCCGATGGCAATGATCAGGTCCGCCCGGTTGTTCTTCAGCGCATCCCAGGTGCCGTTCAGCGCTTCCCGCTGCACCGAGATATTGGCGTTCGGGCAATGCTGAATATAGTCGCGGATATCCTGCGTCAGGGTCTCCAGCGGGAAGAAGGTGTCCACCGCCAGGCGGATATTATTGTCCAGCTTGGGGATGTTTCTTACCCGACTTTCCAAATCCTGCACCGCATTTAATATCCAGCTGCCCTCCTGCAGGAGAAATTCCCCTTCATCCGTCAGGGTAATCATGGGGCCATTGCGATGAAAAAGTTTCACGCAGAGTTTGCTTTCAATATTGGAAACCCGATAAGAGATCGCCGAAGGCGTTTTATGCAGCGCCTCCGCCGCCATAGAGAAAGAGCCGGTGCTCTTGATGGTGCTGATTATTTTAATCGCGTCCAGGGATAATCTAGTCATACAAATTCCTCTTTAAAATAAAATAAGAAAAATGACACTAAATTCCCGAGGTGGTGGCGCACAAAAATCGATCAAGTCGAACAAGGGTACTCAAGGCAACAAGCAATATACTTCATAAATGAGAGCGCTATCTTAAATACTATTCATCACTACATGATATAAATTTCATCATAGCGCCGTGCTTTTACACTGTGACAGTTAAATAAATTCAGCCTAACGATCAAAGATCGTCATCATAATAATTTTCGTTAATAGCCGCTAAAACATTCCGCTCTGCTGCACAACCAGAATGATAAAAATAAAACAAGCCGACAAACAGGGTTATTTCTAATTGCGTTATTAGCCTCTCATTTTGTCGGTGAAATACGCTCAACTTACAACATAATTTCAGTCAGGAGTGACTTATGAACAAAACTTCCCGTACCCTGCTTTCTCTGGGCCTGCTGAGCGCGGCCATGTTCGGCGTTTCGCAACAGGCGAATGCCCACGGTTACGTCGAATCGCCGGCCAGCCGTGCCTATCAGTGCAAACTGCAGCTCAACACCCAGTGCGGCAGCGTGCAGTATGAACCGCAGAGCGTCGAAGGCCTGAAAGGCTTCCCGAAGGCCGGCCCGGCTGACGGCCATATCGCCAGCGCCGACAAGTCCACCTTCTTCGAACTGGATCAGCAAACGCCGACGCGCTGGAACAAACTCAACCTGAAAACCGGCCCAAACTCCTTTACCTGGAAGCTGACCGCGCGTCACAGCACCACCAGCTGGCGCTATTTCATCACCAAACCGAACTGGGACGCTTCCCAGCCGCTGACCCGCGCCTCCTTTGACCTGACGCCGTTCTGCCAGTTCAACGACGGCGGCGCCATCCCTGCCGCACAGGTGACCCACCAGTGCAATATACCGGCAGACCGCAGCGGTTCGCACGTGATCCTTGCCGTGTGGGATATAGCCGACACCGCCAACGCCTTCTACCAGGCGATCGATGTCAACCTGAGCAAATAATCGGCCAAATGAGACGATCTTTGAGGGTTCAGCCTGGCGCTGAACCCTTCTTTTTTTGGCTCTTGCGCTACCGCCCCCTTCGCCTGCCACCGCCGCAAGCCGCGCCCCGCCTGGGTTTATTCGGCATTCATTGTTATTATCCATCGCAACAATCAGAAAAAGCGCATTTTCATTCCCGACCCGATGATGCAGTGTGTTCCCCCTATGATGAAAAAGGTTCTCATTTCCCTACGTTGAGCTTGGTCAAGGAGCTTATTAATGAATCAATTAGACGCACTCAAGCAGCTGACCACGGTGGTCGCCGACAGCGGCGATATCGAATCCATCCGCCAGTTCGAACCCCAGGACGCCACCACCAACCCTTCGCTGATCCTGAAAGCCGCCGCGCTGCCGCAGTACAAGGCGCTGATCGCCGAAGCGCTGGATTACGCCCGTCGTCAGGGCGGCAGCAAGGAAACCCAGCTGATCAACGCCAGCGATAAGCTGGCGGTCAATATCGGCGTCGAGATCCTCAAAAGCGTGCCGGGCCGCATCTCCACCGAAGTGGACGCCCGCCTGTCGTTCGATCGCGGCATGTGCGTCGCCAAAGCGCGCAAGCTGATCGCCATGTATCAGGAACAGGGCATCGACAAATCGCGCATCCTGATCAAACTGGCTTCCACCTGGGAAGGCATCAAAGCCGCCGAAGAGCTGGAAAAAGAAGGCATCAACACCAACCTGACGCTGCTGTTCTCCTTCGCCCAGGCCCGCGCCTGCGCCGAAGCCGGCGTGTATCTGATCTCGCCGTTCGTCGGCCGCATCTATGACTGGTACCAGGCCAAACAGCCTGCCGCCGACTACGATGCCGATCAGGATCCGGGCGTGAAGTCGGTGCGTACCATCTATGAATACTACAAGCGTCATCGTTACCAGACGGTGATCATGGGCGCCAGCTTCCGTAAGGTTGAGCAGATTTTGGCGCTGGCCGGCTGCGATCGCCTGACCATCGCACCAAACCTTTTGGAGCAGCTGAAAAACAGCGACCAGCCGGTCGAGCGCAAGCTGACCCCGTCTACCGAGGGCTTCCATCAACCTGCCCCGCTGGCCGAAGCGGAGTTCCGCTGGCTGCACAACCAGGATGCCATGGCGGTGGAAAAACTCGCCGAAGGCATTCGCCTGTTCGCCGTCGACCAGCAGAAGCTGGAAGACATGTTGGTCGCTCAACTGTAACCGTACTGGAGTTTCGTTATGTCTTCTCGTAAAGAGCTTGCCAACGCCATCCGCGCACTCAGCATGGACGCCGTACAAAAAGCAAATTCCGGCCACCCGGG